>NZ_JBSFWK010000002.1:0-464286 GCF_053594815.1 Streptomyces sp. NPDC002577
CGGTCCGACAAACGCTCACCCGCAGGCGACTTGACCTGCCCCACCCTCGCCACACCACAACCAACGAGGGCAGGACATCTAAGTCACCGGCATTGGGCCTAGTCCTGGCCTAGTCCTCGAAGTCGTGCGCCGCGACCCGCAGCGGCCGCAGCATGGCGAAGATCTCGGCGCACTCCTCCGCGTCGTACGCGCCGAGACCGAAGTCCATGGCCATCAGGTCACGCGTGGCCTTCTCGACGACCTCGCGGCCCTTGTCCGTGATGGAGGCCAGCGTGCCGCGGCCGTCGTTGGGGTTGGGCCGCTTGTCGACGAGGCCGGACCTCACGAGGCGGTCCACGGTGTTGGTGACCGAGGTCGGGTGGACCATCAGGCGCTCGCCGATCTTCGACATCGGCAGCTCGCCGGACTTCGAGAACGTGAGCAGCACCAGCGCCTCATAGCGCGCGAACGTCAGCCCGTACGGCTTGACGACCGCGTCGACCTCGGCGAGCAGGATCTGGTGAGCGCGCATGATCGAGGTGATCGCGGCCATGGACGGGACATTGCCCCAGCGCTGCTTCCAGTGTTCGTCGGCGCGGGCGATGGGATCGAAGGCAAGGCTGAGCGGCTTCGGCACGTACTTGACCTTACCGGCCGGTCATAACCCGGTCAGCCCACGGAGTACGAAAAAGCCCCGGCCCGCACGGGCCGGGGCTTTGAAGCAGGCAGGGCCGCCGGGTGTCACGCGGACAGGTGCCGCTCCACCGTCTCCACCTTCGAGGTGAGGCCGTCCGTCACACCGGGGCGGATGTCGGCCTTCAGGACGAGCGAGACACGCGGCGCACGCGCCTCGACCGCGGCGACGGCGCGCTTGACGACGTCCATGACCTCGTCCCACTCGCCCTCGATGGAGGTGAACATGGCGTCGGTACGGTTCGGGAGCCCGGACTCGCGGACGACGCGCACGGCGTCGGCGACGTACTCCCCCACGTCCTCGCCGACCCCGAGCGGGGTCACGGAGAAGGCGACGATCATGCGTTCACGACTCCCTCGCGGCGGGCGCGCGACGCGATGACGGCGTCCTCGGCGGCCCGCTTCAGCTTGCGCTCGGCGAAGAAGCCACCGGTCGGCAGGACCGAGAGGACGAAGTAGAGGGCGGCCGTCCCGACGCCCCACTTGGTGCGGTTCCAGGCGTCCAGCCAGAAGATCACGTACAGGATGAACAGGACGCCGTGGATCATTCCCATCGCCGGGACGGCGTTGAAGTCCGTGGTCCGCTTCAGCACCGAGCAGACGAGCAGCAGCAGGAACGAGACGGCCTCCGGGGCGGAGACCAGTCGGAGGCGGCGGAGTGCGGATGCGGTCTTGATGTCCACGGGGGTCACCTTCGGTGGGATACGACGGGGGGCGTGAGTGCCCGGGCACGATGCCTTGACGTTGATCTTGTGAACGCAAGCACAAGCGGGCCCATTGTGGCATCCGGCAGGAACTAGGGGTCGCATCAGGGTCCGGATCATCCGGGGGGCTCTGTCGGCGCCCGGCTTTGTACCGCTACGGTCCCTCCGTGGCAACGTTGCGACTCCAGGGCAGCAAAATGCTCGCCGTCGACATGTCCGGCGACGCCGTCAAGGCGAAGAACGGCTCCATGATCGCCTACGACGGCCAGATGGCGTTCAAGAAGCTGAGCGGTGGCGGTGATGGCATCCGCGGGATGGTGACCCGCCGCCTGACCGGTGAGCAGATGACCGTGATGGAGGTGAAGGGCCACGGCACCTGCTGGTTCGCCGACCGCGCCTCCGAGATCAATCTCGTGAGCCTGCAGGGCGACAAGCTCTACGTCGAGTCCAGCAACCTCCTGTGCACCGACGCCGGCCTGCGCACCGGCACGTCGTTCACCGGCCTGCGCGGCGCATCCCAGGGAAACGGCCTGTTCACGACCACGATCGAGGGCCACGGCCAGGCGGCGATCATGTCCGACGGCCCGGCGGTGGTGCTGCGCGTGAGCCCGCAGTACCCGCTGTCCGTGGACCCCGGCGCGTACATCGCGCACCAGGGCAACGTCCGCCAGAGCTTCCAGTCGGGTGTGACCTTCCGCACCTTCATGGGCGAGGGCGGCGGCGAGGCCTTCCAGATCCGCTTCGAGGGCGACGGGCTGGTCTACGTACAACCAAGTGAGCGCAACACGATCGGAGGGGACGTCTGAGATGCCCTTCCGTGAGATCAACTCCAAGATGGTCGAGGCGACGGTCATGCCCGGCCAGCGGATGTTCAGCCAGCGCGGCGCCATGCTCGCCTACAAGGGCGACGTCTCCTTCACGCCGAACATCCAGGGAGGACAGGGCGGCCTGATGTCGATGATCGGCAGGCGCGTCGCGAACGAGGCCACTCCCCTGATGACGGTCGAGGGCAGCGGCACCGTGCTGTTCGGCCACGGCGGCCACCACATCCAGGTGATCAATCTGACCGGCGACACCCTCTACGTGGAGGCGGACCGGCTGCTCGCCTTCGACGGGACGCTCCAGCAGGGCACGATGTTCATGGGATCGCAGGGCGGCGTCATGGGCATGGTGCGCGGCCAGGTGACGGGCCAGGGCCTCTTCACCACCACCCTCAAGGGCCACGGTGCGGTCGCCGTCATGGCGCACGGCGGGGTCATGGAGGTCCCGATCACACCGCAGCGCCCGGTCCACGTGGACCCGCAGGCGTACGTGGCCCACCACGGCGACGTACGCAACAAGCTGTCCACGGCGCTCGGCTGGCGCGACATGGTGGGGCGCGGCTCCGGGGAGGCGTTCCAGCTGGAACTCTCCGGCAGCGGCGCGGTGTACGTACAGGCCTCGGAGGAGAAGCTGTGAGCGCTTACGGGGCCGCGGGCCCGGTGATCCACGACCCGATGACGCTGCCGGCCGACGACAATGTCAACGCGTACACCTTCTGCGTGGAGCTCAAGGGCAGCCAGTGGTTCCTGCAGAAGGGCAAGATGATCGCCTACTACGGGTCGATCGAGTTCAACGGCGTCGGGCACGGCCGCCTGGACCGTCTCGTCCGTACGTCCTTCCACTCGCCGCTGCACGCGGGCGAATGGGTGGTCGCCGAGGGGCAGGGCAAGATGCTGCTCGCGGACCGGGCCTTCGACGTCAATTCGTACGACCTGGACGAGGGCAACCTCACGATCCGCTCCGGCAACCTCCTTGCTTTTCAGCCAACTCTCGCCCTGAAGCAGTCGATCGTGCCCGGCTTTCTGACGCTGATCGGCACGGGGAAGTTCGTGGCCGCGTCCAACGGCCCGGTGGTGTTCATGGAGCCCCCGATCCGCGTCGACCCGCAGGCCCTGGTCGGCTGGGCCGACTGCCCGTCGCCGTGCCACCACTACGACCACGGGTACATGACAGGGGTGATGGGCGGCCTACGTGCGATGACGGGGATCGGCGGGGCGTCCGGCGAGGAGCACCAGTTCGAGTTCGTCGGGGCGGGCACGGTCCTGCTGCAGTCGACGGAGGCCCTGATGGCCGAGCAGGCGACGGGCGCCGTCCCGCACGAAGCGGGTGTTCCCGGCGGTCATGGGGTATCCGGTCACCAGGGGCAGCACGGCCAGCAGGCAGGCGCACCGCGCCTTCCCGGACAGCTGGGGGATCTCCAGCGGCGTTTCGGCCTGTGAGCGGTAGTCTGCGGAGTGTGACATCGAACGCGTGCGCGCCGTCACACCCCTCCCACTCGTTTATTTTTCAACTTCTTAGGTAGAATCGACTCATGGAGACCGAGACGGCCACGCGCTGGCTGACCGACGCGGAGCAGTGTGCCTGGCGGACTCACCTGGATGTCAACAGGCTGTTGACGTACCAGCTGGAGAGGGACCTGCAGCCGTTCGGCCTGACGATGAACGACTACGAGATCCTCGTCAACCTGTCGGAGTCCGAAGGCCACCGCATGCGGATGAGCGATCTGGCCTCCGCGACCCTCCAGTCCAAGAGCCGCCTCTCGCACCAGATCACGCGGATGGAGAACGCCCAGCTCGTACGGCGCGAGAACTGCGAGTCCGACCGCCGCGGGCTGTTCGCCGTGCTGACCGAGCAGGGGATGGAGACCATGCGGCGGGTTGCGCCGCACCATGTCGCGTCGGTGCGGCGGCACTTCATCGAGCTCCTCTCGCCTGAGGCGCTCGAGGAGCTTCACAAGTCGCTGAGGCCGGTGGCGGAGCATCTGCGGGTGCAGCGGGGGAAGCCGTAGCCGCTGCCGCGGGCTGGGGAGCACGCGAGGGCGCCGTACGTCGTGGGTTGTGCCCACCCTCCCCCATTGCCTTAAGGGCATGGGAGGTACCCCCATCGCCTGGGGGCACCTCCCAGCGGTAGCTGGGGGAGGAACGATTGCCCACAACGGTAGCGACGGCGGAACCCGCCACCGGCCGGAGGCGCCCGTCAGGACTCCGTAAGCCCCGCCACAAGTTCGTCCGCGGCCGCGTACGGGTCGAGTTCGCCCGCCACGATCCGCTCCGCCAGCGCGCTCAGGCGCCGGTCGCCGTGCAGGTCGCCGATCCGTTCGCGCAACGTCGTGACCGCGATCGTCTCGACCTCGCCCGCGGCCCGGGCCAGCCGCCGCTCGGCGAGGACTCCCCGCTCCTCCATCCACGCCCGGTGCTTCTCCAGCGCCTCGACGACCTCGTCGACGCCTTCCCCGCGCGCCGCCACCGTCTTCACGATCGGCGGCCGCCAGTCCCCCGGCGTGCGCGACTCCCCGAGGCCCAGCATGTGGTTCAGCTCGCGCGCGGTCGCGTCGGCCCCGTCCCGGTCGGCCTTGTTGACCACATACACGTCGCCGATCTCGAGGATCCCGGCCTTGGCGGCCTGGATCCCGTCGCCCATGCCGGGCGCGAGCAGCACCACCGATGTGTCCGCCTGCGCGGCGATCTCCACCTCGGACTGGCCGACACCCACCGTCTCCACGAGCACGACGTCGCACCCGGCGGCGTCGAGCACCCGGATCGCCTGCGGTGCGGCCCACGCGAGCCCGCCCAGATGGCCGCGCGTGGCCATGGACCTGATGTAGACGCCGGGATCCGAGGCGTGCTCGGACATCCGCACCCGGTCCCCGAGCAGCGCGCCGCCGGAGAACGGGGAGGACGGGTCGACGGCGAGCACGCCGACCCGCTTCCCGGCCTTGCGGTACGCGGTCACGAGCGCGGACGTCGAGGTGGACTTGCCGACGCCCGGCGACCCCGTGAGCCCCACGACGTACGCATGCCCCGTCAGCGGCGCCAGCGCCTCCATGACCTCCCGCAGCTGCGGGGACGCCCCCTCCACCAGGGAGATCAGCCGGGCCACGGCCCGCGGCCGCCCTTCCCTGGCCTGGGCCACCAGCGAGGCGACGTCCTGCATCACAGCTCCGTTCCGGGTCGTACCGACGAGACGTGTTCGTACAGGGGGACCAGCCCCGGTGAAAGGGCCGACCCCGGTGAAAGAAGGCGTCAGCCCCTGGGCACCCGCACGATCAGCGCATCCCCCTGGCCACCGCCACCGCACAGCGCGGCCGCACCCACGCCGCCCCCGCGCCGCTTCAGCTCGAGCGCGAGGTGGAGCACGAGACGGGCGCCGGACATCCCGATCGGGTGACCCAGGGCAATCGCGCCGCCGTTGACGTTCACCTTTTCGGTAGACACCCCGAGGTCCTTCATTGACTGCACCGCGACGGCGGCGAAGGCCTCGTTGATCTCGATCAGGTCGAGGTCCTCGACCTCGAGCCCCTCCTTCTTCAGCGCATGCTGAATGGCGTTGGAGGGCTGCGACTGCAGCGAGTTGTCAGGGCCGGCCACGTTGCCGTGGGCGCCGATCTCGGCGAGCCACTCCAGGCCCAGTTCCTCGGCCCTGGCCTTGCTCATCACCACGACGGCAGCCGCGCCGTCGGAGATCTGCGAGGCCGAGCCGGCCGTGATGGTGCCGTCCTTGGCGAACGCCGGGCGCAGCTTGCCCAGCGACTCGACGGTGGTCTCGCCGCGGATGCCCTCGTCCTTGCTGAAGACGACGGGCTCGCCCTTGCGCTGCGGGATCTCCACGGGCGTGATCTCCGCGTCGAAGAGGCCGTTCTTCTGCGCGGCGGCGGCACGCTGGTGCGACAGGGCGGAGATCTCGTCCTGCGCAGGCCGGGCGATGCCCAGCCGGGTGTTGTGCTTCTCCGTGGACTCGCCCATGGCGATGCCCTCGAAGGAGTCGGTCAGGCCGTCGTACGCCATCGCGTCGAGCATCTCGATCGCGCCGTACTTGAAGCCCTCGCGGGACTTCGGCAGCAGATGCGGGGCGTTGGTCATGGACTCCTGGCCGCCCGCGACGATCACGTCGAACTCACCCGCACGAATGAGCTGGTCGGCGAGCGCGATGGCGTCGAGGCCGGAGAGACAGACCTTGTTGATCGTGAGGGCCGGGACGTTCATGGGAATGCCGGCCTTGACCGCGGCCTGGCGCGCCGGGATCTGCCCCGCCCCGGCCTGCAGGACCTGGCCCATGATCACGTACTGCACCTGGTCGCCGCCGATGCCGGCCCGGTCCAGCGCGGCTTTGATGGCGAAGCCCCCCAGGTCCGCACCCGAGAAGGACTTGAGCGATCCGAGGAGCCGCCCCATGGGCGTGCGCGCGCCCGCGACGATCACTGAGGTGGTACCGGTCGTTCCAGACATAGGACAGATCCCCTTCCGGCGACAGCGCCGAGGAGTGAACGAGGGTTTACTCGAATGTACTGACCGGTACCCACCCCGTCATCCGGCAGACGGTGTGATCGCGCGCACGTTGCGTAACCAACGCCGGAGCGCTGCACTGAATTCATGCTGACGCGAATCGACCACATCGGGATCGCCTGTTTCGACCTCGACAAGACTGTTGAGTTCTACCGTGCCACGTACGGCTTCGAGGTGTTCCACTCGGAGGTCAATGAGGAGCAGGGCGTACGCGAGGCCATGCTCAAGATCAATGAGACCTCGGACGGCGGCGCCTCCTACCTGCAGCTCCTGGAGCCCATCCGCGACGATTCGACGGTCGCCAAGTGGCTGGCCAAGAACGGCGAGGGCGTGCACCACATCGCCTTCGGCACCGCGGACGTCGACACGGACGCCGCCGACATCAAGGACAAGGGCGTACGCGTCCTCTATGACGAGCCCCGCCGCGGCTCGATGGGCTCCCGCATCACGTTCCTGCATCCCAAGGACTGCCACGGGGTCCTCACGGAGCTGGTCACCTCCGCGGCCGCCGAGTCGTCCGGGCACTGACGTCCGTACTCCACGTCACAGAGGACTCCATGTCGCAGCGGCCGACTTCCGGCCGTTGGCCGGACAGCAGGTCTTCTGGCGCCAACCCCCGGACCCCCGGCGGTGCTGCAGTTCCCGGGGGCCAACCCCCGGACCCCCGGCCCGAAAAAAGCAGCTCGGCCCGGCCAAGCGGATGAGCTGGCCGGGTAGGGTTGGAGCGGCTCCCCGCTTGCCGGGGGGTCGCGAGCCGGGGTCCTGGTTTCGGGGGACGAGCGTCGGGGCAGCAGCCCATGCTCCGCCGTTGATCTGACACCATTCCCCGGGGGCCCCGTTCGGCGGATGGACGGTGCTCGTGTGGAGAGACTTGCGACCAGGGGACGGATGGGACCGCGCAGTGCGGGGCTACGAAAGCCAGGAGAGCGGGCGACGGCCTGAGGCCGATCATCTCTCTCGGTTCGAGGCCGAGATGGAGCGGCTGAAGACCGAGCGGGAAAAGGCCGTCCAGCACGCCGAGGATCTCGGCTACCAGGTGGAGGTGTTGCGCGCCAAGCTCCACGAGGCGCGCCGGAACCTGGCGTCCCGTCCTGCCTACGACGCCGCCGACATCGGCTACCAGGCCGAGCAGCTCCTCCGTAACGCCCAGATCCAGGCCGACCAGCTGCGCTCCGACGCCGAGCGCGAGCTGCGCGAGGCCCGCGCCCAGAACCAGCGCATCCTCCAGGAGCACGCCGAGCAGGCAGCCCGCCTCCAGGCCGAGCTGCACGCCGAGGCCGTGTCCCGCCGCCAGCAGCTCGACCAGGAGCTCGCCGAGCGCCGCGCGACCGTCGAGTCGCACGTCAACGAGAACGTGGCCTGGGCCGAGCAGCTGCGCTCCCGTACCGAGCAGCAGGCCCGCCGGCTCCTCGACGAGTCGCGCGCCGAGGCCGAGCAGGCGCTCGCGGCAGCCCGCGCCGAGACCCAGCGCCTCACCGAGGAGGCACGTCAGCGGCTGGGCAACGAGGCGGAGACGGCCCGGGCCGAAGCGGAAGCGATCCTGCGCCGGGCCCGCACCGACGCCGAGAGGCTGCTGAACGCGGCGTCCACGCAGGCCCAGGAGGCCACCGAACACGCGGAGCAGCTGCGCAGCTCCTCCGCGACAGAGTCCGAGGCGGCGCGCCGCCAGTCGGCCGAGCTGAGCCGCACCGCCGAGCAGCGCATGACCGAGGCCGAGACGGCGCTGCGCGAGGCCCGCTCGGAGGCCGAGAAGGTCCTCGCGGAGGCGAAGGACTCCGCGGCCAAGGCGCTGGCGAACGCCGAGTCGACCAACGAGCAGCGCACCCGCACCGCCAAGGAGCAGGTCGCCCGCCTGGTGAGCGAGGCCACGAAGGACGCCGAGACCACCAAGGCCGAGGCCGAGCAGATCGTGGCGGACGCCAAGGCCGAGGCCGAGAAGCTGATCGCCGACGCCGCCGAGAAGGCCCGTTCGGTCACGGCCGAGGAGACTGCGTCGCAGCTGTCCAAGGCCGCGCGCACCGCCGAGGACGTGCTGAACAAGGCGTCCGAGGACGCCAAGGCGACCACGAAGGCGGCGACCGAGGAGGCCGAGCGGATCCGCCGCGAGGCGGAGGCCGAGTCGGACCGGCTGCGCGCCGAGGCGCACGACATCGCAGAGCAGCTCAAGGGCGCCGCGAAGGACGACACCAAGGAGTACCGCGCCAAGACGGTCGAGCTGCAGGAGGAGGCGCGGCGGCTGCGCGGCGAGGCCGAGCAGCTGCGGGCCGAGGCGGTCGCCGAGGGCGAGCGGATCCGCAGCGAGGCGCGGCGCGAGTCCGTCCAGCAGATCGAGGAGGCCGCGAAGAGCGCCGAGGAGCTGCTGGCGAAGGCGAAGGCCGACGCCGACGAGCTGCGCTCCACGGCGACGGCCGACAGCGAGCGGGTGCGCACCGAGGCCATCGAGCGGGCCACCGGCCTGCGCCGGCAGGCCGAGGAGACCCTGGAGCGCACCCGCGCCGAGGCCGATCGGCACCGCGCGGAGGCCGCCGAGCAGGCCGAGGCCACCACAGCCGAGGCGGAGCGCGCCGCGGGGGCCCTGCGCGAGGAGGCCGAGCGTGCCGTCGAAGCCCGGCGGGCCGAGGCCGCCGACGAGCTGACCCGGCTGCGCACCGAGGCCGAGGAGCGGCTCGCCGCCGCCGAACAGGCGCTCACCGACGCACGCGCGGAGGCGGAGCGCATCCGCCGCGAGACCGCGGAGGAGACGGACCGGCTGCGCACCGAGTCCGCCGAGCGCATCCGGACACTCCAGGCACAGGCCGAGGCGGAGGCCGAGCGGCTGCGCGACGAGGCCGCAGCGGACGCCTCCCAGTCCCGCGCCGAGGGCGAGGCCGTCGCGGTGCGGCTGCGCAGCGAGGCCGCCGCCGAGGCCGAGCGGCTGAAGACCGAGGCCCAGGAGACGGCGGATCGCGTACGGGCCGAGGCCGCTGCCGCCGCCGAGCGTGTCGGCACCGAGGCCGCCGAGGCGCTGGCCGCCGCCCAGGAGGAGGCCGCCCGGCGCCGCCGCGAGGCCGAGGAGACCCTCGGCTCGGCCCGCCAGGAGGCCGACCAGGAGCGCGAGCGGGCCCGCGAGCAGAGCGAGGAGCTGCTGGCGTCGGCGCGCGCCCGTATCGAGGAGGCGCAGGCCGAGGCGGTACGTCTGGTCGAGGAGGCCGACAGCCGGGCGACCGAGATGGTCGCGAACGCCGAGCAGACCGCGCAGCAGGTGCGCGACTCCGTGGCCGGGCTGCACGAGCAGGCCCAGGAGGAGGTCTCGGGCCTGCGCAGCGCCGCCGAGCACGCGGCGGAGCGCACCCGTACGGAGGCGCAGGAGGAGGCGGACCGGGTCCGCGCCGAGGCGTACGCCGAGCGGGAGCGGGCCGCCGAGGACTCTGCGCGGCTGCGGCGCGAGGTGGCTGAGGAGACCGAGGCCGCGAAGTCCCTCGCCGAGCACACCGTCTCGGAGGCGATCACCGAGTCCGAGCGGCTGCGGTCGGATGCCGCCGAGCACGCCCAGCGGGTCCGTACGGAGGCGTCGGAGACCATCGCGTCCGCCGAGCAGGACGCGGCGCGCACCCGGGCCGATGCCCGCGAGGACGCCAACCGCATCCGGTCCGACGCGGCGACCCAGGCCGACGCGCTGATCGGCGAGGCCGTCAGCGAGGCGGAGCGGCTGGCCACCGAGACGGCCGCGGAGGCCGAGCGGGTCCGCGCGGAGTCCGTCGCCAAGGCGGAGCAGCTCATCTCCGACGCGACCGGCGAAGCTGAGCGGCTGCGCGCCGAAGCCGCCGAGACCGTCGGCTCCGCGCAAGCGCACGCCGAGCGGATGCGCAGCGAGGGCGAGCGCGTGAAAGCCGAGGCCGATGCGGAGGCCGAGCGCGTCACGTCCGCGGCCCGCGAGGAGGCCGAGCGCACCCTCGACGAGACCCGGCAGGACGCCAACAAGCGGCGCTCCGAGGCGGCCGCGCAGGTCGACAAGCTCATCACGGAGGCCACGGCGGAGGCCGAGAAGCTGACCGCCGAAGCCGCCGAGCAGGCGCACAAGGCCACCGCCGACGCCGAGGGGCAGGCGGACACGATGGTCGGCGCCGCCCGCAACGAGGCGGAGCGGCTGGTGAGCGAGGCCACCATCGAGGGCAACACGCTGGTGGAGCAGGCTCGTGCGGACGCCGACGAGCTGCTCGTGGGCGCGCGCCGCGACGCGGTCGCCATCCGGGAGCGCGCCGAGGAGCTGCGCGACCGCATCACCACGGAGATCGAGGAGCTGCACGAACGCGCACGGCGCGAGTCCGCCGAGACGATGAAGTCCGCCGGCGAGCGGTGCGACGCACTGGTGAAGGCGGCCGAGGACCAGCTGGGCGAGGCCGAGGCGAAGGCCAAGGACCTGATGGCGGAGGCCAACTCCGAGGCGAGCAAGGTCCGGATCGCCGCAGTCAAGAAGGCCGAGGCCCTGCTCAAGGAGGCCGAGCAGAAGAAGGCCGAGCTGGGGCGGGAGGCCGAGCGCCTCAGGAGCGAGGCCGAGACCGAGGCCACGCGCATGGTCGAGGAGGGCAAGCGAGAGCTGGAGGTGCTGGTCCGCCGCCGCGAGGACATCAACGCCGAGATCTCCCGGGTCCAGGACGTGCTCGAGGCGCTGGAGTCCTTCGAGACGCCGTCGGCCGGCAGGGCCACGGGCAACGGCGGCTCCGGGGCGGGCGGTGTCAAGGCAGGCGCGACGGTGGGCGCCCCACGATCGGGTGGTAAGCAGGCGGAGGACTAGCCAGAACGGCCCCTTCCATGCTTTGTAGGGAGCTTCGGTGCTCTTGCTCGCAAGTGCTCCGGGCTTTAGCCACTCAAAAGGGGTGTCATTCTCCAGATCAAACGGGCATCTGCTCGATGACACGCCGTTTGGGCCCCTAGGATTCTCCCTATCACCTCACCGGTCTCATTCGACAGGAACCCCATGAGCGACACTTCCCCCTACGGCTTCGAGCTTGTGCGGCGTGGATACGACCGCGCTCAGGTGGACGAACGCATTTCCAAGCTCGTCTCCGACCGTGACAGTGCTCTGGCACGCATCACGGCCCTGGAAAAGCGCATCGAGGAACTCCACCTCGAGACGCAGAACGCCCAGGCCCAGGTGAACGACGCCGAGCCGTCGTATGCGGGCCTCGGCGCGCGCGTCGAGAAGATCCTCCGCCTCGCCGAGGAAGAGGCGAAGGACCTGCGCGAGGAGGCCCGGCGCGCTGCCGAGCAGCACCGCGAGCTCGCCGAGTCGGCGGCCCAGCAGGTGCGCAACGACGCAGAATCGTTCGCTGCCGACCGCAAGGCCAAGGCCGAGGACGAGGGCGTTCGGATCGTCGAGAAGGCCAAGGGCGAGGCGTCCACGCTGCGCGCCGAGGCGCAGAAGGACGCACAGTCCAAGCGCGAGGAGGCGGACGCCCTCTTCGAGGAGACCCGTGCGAAGGCCGCGCAGGCGGCCGCCGACTTCGAGACGAACCTGGCGAAGCGCCGCGAGCAGTCGGAACGCGACCTCGCGTCGCGTCAGGCCAAGGCGGAGAAGCGGCTCGCGGAGATCGAGCACCGCGCGGAGCAGCTGCGGCTCGAGGCCGAGAAGCTGCGGACGGACGCGGAGCGCCGTGCGCGGCAGACCGTCGAGACGGCGCAGCGCCAGGCCGAGGACATCGTCGCCGACGCCAACGCCAAGGCCGACCGGATCCGGTCGGAATCCGAGCGCGAGCTGGCGGCCCTCACGAACCGCCGCGACTCCATCAACGCGCAGCTGACCAACGTCCGCGAGATGCTCGCGACGCTGACGGGCGCGGCGGTGGCCGCGGCCGGGTCGCCGACGGAGGACGAGCCGATCTCGCGCGGGGTTCCCGCGCAGCAGACCCGCTAGTCCCGCTGACGCGGACGTCCCGGGTGGCGTACGTGCCCCGCACCGCGGTTCGCGGTGCGGGGCACGGTTGCGTTCCGGTTCGGTTCGCGCCGCCGAAGGCGGCGCCATAGCGTTGTCGACATGATCGAGCTCGCCGGACTCACCAAGCGCTACGGCGAAAAGCTGGCCGTCAACAACCTCACCTTCACCGTCCGCCCCGGCATGGTCACCGGCTTTCTCGGACCGAACGGCGCCGGCAAGTCCACCACCATGCGCATGGTCCTCGGACTCGACCGCCCCACCGCGGGCGACGTCCGTATCGACGGCATCCACTACGACCAGCTCAAGGACCCGCTGAAGTACATCGGCGCACTGCTCGATGCAAAGGCCGTGCACGGCGGCCGCAGCGCCTACAACCATCTGCTCTGCCTCGCGCAGAGCAACGGCATCCCCCGCAGCCGGGTGCGCGAGGTCCTCGACACGGTGGGCCTCACGGCCGTCGCGAGGAAGAAGGCCAAGGGGTTCTCGATGGGCATGGGCCAGCGGCTCGGGATCGCCGCCGCGCTGCTCGGCGACCCCCGGATCCTGATGTTCGACGAGCCGGTCAACGGACTGGACCCCGAGGGCATCCACTGGATCAGGAACCTCATGAAATCCCTGGCGACCCAGGGCCGTACGGTCTTCGTCTCCTCGCACCTGATGAGCGAGATGGCCCTGACCGCCGACCACCTGGTCGTCATCGGTCAGGGCCGGCTCCTCGCGGACACCTCCATGGCCGACTTCATCCAGCAGAACTCCCGCTCGTACGTACGACTCCGGTCCCCGCAGCGCGAGCAGCTGCTCGACGCGCTGAGCCGCGCCGGAATCAGCGCCATCGAGGTCGGCAACGGAGCCCTCGAGGTGGACGGCGGCAAAGCGGAGCTGCTGGGTGAGCTGGCCGCCAAGCACGGGATCGTCCTCCATGAACTCAGTCCGCAGCAGGCCTCGCTCGAGGCGGCGTTCATGCGGCTCACCGCCGAGTCCGTGGAGTACCACGCGCACGCGGACATGGGCGGTACGAGCCCGGTGCCGCTGGAGCAGCAGGGGCCCGGTTGGGGTACCGGCTGGCAGCCGCGAGAGGAGCGTTGACCATGGCCGCGATCCAGGTCGTCAGGTCGGAGTGGACAAAGATCCGGTCGGTTTCGTCCACGGTGTGGACACTCGGTCTCGCCGCCGTGGTCACGATCGCTCTCGGCGTGCTCATCAGCATGCTTTCCAGGCGCGAGTTCGAGGACCTGGGCGGCCGGGAACAGCTGTCCTTCGATCCGACCTTCATCAGCTTCGCCGGGATGAGTCTCGGTCAGCTGGCGATGATCGTCTTCGGCGTCCTCGTCGTCTCCAACGAGTACAGCAGCGGCATGATCCGCACCTCGCTCGCCGCCGTCCCCCAGCGGGGCACCTTCCTCTTCGGCAAGGTCGCCGTGGCCACGCTCCTCGCCTTCGTCGTCGGACTGGTCACCAGCTTCGTCGCCTTCTTCCTGGGGCAGGCGGCGCTCGGCGAGCACGCGGCGTCGATCGGTGACTCGGGCGTCCTGCGAGCGGTCATCGGCGGCGGCCTCTACATGACGCTGATCGCGATGTTCTCGATGGGCGTCGCGGCGATGCTGCGGGGCCCGATGCTGTCACTCGGCATTCTGATGCCGTTCTTCTTTCTGATCTCCAACATCCTGGGGAATGTGTCGGCGACGGAGAAAGTCGGCCGCTATCTGCCGGACCAGGCGGGCAGCAAGATCATGCAGGTGGTCACACCGCTCGGTGACGACACCCCGTACGGGCCGTGGGGCGGGCTCGGAATCATGGTGCTGTGGGTGGTAGCGGCACTGCTCGGCGGCTATTCGGTGATCAAGAAGCGGGACGCCTGATCAACTCCTCGTTGCCTTCCGCCCTTTCATGTCCCCTGCGCGGAACCGTCAGCGCACGGTTATCCTCCTAACCCTTACGGGGGCGCGCGCCCCGACGTCCTGAACCTCTCGATGGGTGCGGAGAATGATCGAGGCAGTCGGCCTGACGAAGCGCTATGGCGACAAGACGGCCGTGTACAACCTTTCCTTCCAGGTGCGGCCGGGTTCCGTCACCGGATTTCTCGGCCCCAACGGCTCGGGCAAGTCGACGACCATGCGCATGATCCTCGGCCTGGACGAACCCACCGCGGGGCAGGTCACGATCGGCGGCTATCCGTACCGCAGGCTGCCGAACGCGCCGCGGCAGGTCGGCGCCCTGCTCGACGCCAAGGCCGTGCACGGCGGCCGGAACGCCCGCAACCATCTGCTCTGCCTCGCGCAGCTGTCGGGCATCCCGGCCCGGCGGGTCGACGAGGTGCTGGGCGTCGTCGGTCTGCAGGACGTGGCGAAGAAGCGGTCCAAGGGCTTCTCGCTCGGCATGGGACAGCGGCTCGGGATCGCCGCCGCACTGCTCGGCGACCCGCAGGTGCTGCTCTTCGACGAACCGGTCAATGGTCTGGACCCCGAGGGCATCCTCTGGGTCCGCAACCTGATGAAGTCCCTGGCCGCCGAGGGACGTACGGTCTTCGTCTCCTCGCACCTGATGAGCGAGATGGCCCTGACCGCCGACCACCTGATCGTGATCGGCCGCGGACAGCTCCTCGCCGACATGAGCATCCGGGACTTCATCTCGCACAACTCCGCCGACTTCGCACGGGTGCGGACACCCGACACCGAGCCGCAGCAGCGCGAGAAGCTGACAGCCGCGCTGACCGAGGCGGGCGGCCAGGTGCTGCCCGAGCAGGACGGGGCGCTACGCGTGACGGGCCTGCCGCTGCCGCGCATCAGCGACCTCGCGCACGACACGGACGTACGGCTCTGGGAGCTCTCGCCGCACCAGGCGTCGCTGGAGGAGGCGTACATGCGGATGACGCAGGGCGCCGTCGACTACCGCTCGACGATCGACCAGCGGGCCGGACTGCAGCAGCCGGTGCCGCCCGGCGCCATGCCGCCGCCGCAAGCGATGCCGGTGCCGGGCCAGGGGCAGCCGGGCTGGTACGCACCGCCGTCGCCCCAGCAGGGCGGTCAGCCCTTCGCGATGCCGCAGGCACCGGCCGGTGCGCCCTATGCCGCCGGGCAGCCCGGCGGACCGTACGCCGCCGGACCGAACCCGTACGCACAGCCGCCGGCACCCGCGGCCCCCGCCCCCGCCGCCCCCGACACGACCCAGCGCAACAGCGAGGACCACCGATGACGACGCCGCACCCGCAGCAGGCGAACCAGCAGGCGTACGCCCCCGCCCCGCAGGCGCCGGGCGCCGCTCCGGCCGCCAACTGGGGGGCCACACCGGGCGGTTCGTACACCTCGCCGATCCCCGTCACGCGTACGCATCTCGGCCATGCGATCAGCTCCGAGTGGACGAAGATCAAGTCCGTGCGCTCCACGATGTGGACGCTGGGCGTCTTCCTGTGCCTGGTCATCGGGATCGGGCTGCTCATCGCCGCACAGACCAACGACCGCGACTACGTGAACGTGCCGTTCGCCCTCCCCGCCTTCTTCGGCCTGGTGCTCGGCCAGATCTGCCTGATCACGCTCGGGGTGCTGGTGATCTCCTCCGAGTACGGCACGGGCATGATCCGCACCACCTTCACGGCGTCGCCGCAGCGCCACCGGGTACTGGCGGCGAAGATCCTGATCTACTTCGCGGTCGCGTTCGTCACGTCCGCGGTCTCCATCGGGCTGGTGGGCCTGGCGACGTCCGCCATGCACAGCGGGCCTGAGGCCACGGGCACGGCGTGGGGCGGCACCGTCTTCAAGGGCGCCCTGTACGTGTCGCTGCTGGGCGTTCTGGCGCTCGCGGTCGGCTCGATGCTGCGCCACTCGGCGGGTGCGATCACCGCCATGCTGGGCCTCGTCCTGGTGCCCGCGATCCTGCCGGCGTTCCTCATGATCTCCGCGAGCACCCGCAAGATCGGCGAGAAGATGATGGACTACAACGCCCCCAACTCGCTGGCCAAGATCTTCGGGCTCGACAGCGAGGGCGGGCACGGCACCCCGCAGCTGTGGCTGCTCATCGGTCTGACGGCGGCCGCGCTCGCGGGCGCCTTCGCGCTGCTGGAGAAGCGCGACGTGTGACGGATACCTCAGGCGCCGGTGTCAGAACCGGGGCGCGTTACGGGACCGCTGCACCCGTGTGGTGCGGCGGTCCTTCGCGTTCCAGCAGGCCTTGTGCCAGTGGCGCCGGTCGTCCACGCCCGCGAACTCGGGCCAGGCCACGACGTGCGGCATGCCGGACGCGATCTCCTGGTCGCAGCCGGGGCACCGGTAGGTCTTCCCGGCCGCGCTCGCGCCGGCGACGTGGCGCACGCACCACTCCTCGCCCTGCCAGCTCTCCTTCGACTGGAAGCCGCCGTAGCGGTCGCTTCGGTCCTCGTCCGCACCCATGCCGTCGGAGCCTCCACCCCGACGGGACGACGCACGGTTTCGACGCGGGGACACGGGCACACCTCACGGGCTCTACAGGAAACACGGGCCGTGTCCAGCGTACGCGTCACGCCCATGGGTAGGCGCATGCCACCAACTACCCCAAAACCCCTCACATTCCGCCGACAATCGGCCAATCTCCCTGCACGCCCGTGCCCTTGGCACGTGTCATGCGTTGTTGCCGGTAAGGGGGTTCGTCGCGTCGGCGCCAAGGAGGCATGAGTGCGATGCGCGTAGGAAGCTTTGTCCTGGCTGCCCAGTTCCCCGGCCAGGGCCAGGGAGAGGCCCTGCACCGAGCGGTGCGGACGGCGGAGGTCGCCGACGAGGCGGGCCTGGACTCGGTATGGATCGCCGAGCACCACTTCGTGCCGTACGGGACGTGCCCCTCGGCGGTGACGCTCGCCGCCCTGCTGCTCGGCCGCACCCGCCGCATCCGCGTCGGCACCGCCGTGAGCGTTCTGCCCACGGCGCATCCGGTGGCCCTCGGCGAACAGGCCGCGCTGCTGCACGTGACGTCGGGGGGCCGGTTCTCGCTGGGCGTGGGCCGCGGCGGCCCCTGGGTCGACCTGGAGGTCTTCGGCGGCGGCCTGGAGGCGTACGAAAGCGGGTTCCCCGAGTCCCTCGATCTGCTGCTGCGCTGGCTGAACGAGCCGCGCGTCGCGGGTACGGGCGAGCGGTTCTCCTTCCGCGAAGTCCCCGTCGTACCACGGCCGGACGAGGCGATGACCGGTCCCCCGCGGCCCGAGGTGCTCGTCGCCTGCACCTCCCCGGCGAGCGTCCGGCTCGCCGCCGAGCGCGGCCTGCCGATGCTCCTCGGCATGCACTGCGGCGACGAGGAGAAGGCCGAAATGGTCGCCCTGTGGCGCTCGGCGGCTCGCGACGCCGGCCGCAGTCCCGAGGAGATCTCCGCGGCGGCCCATGTCTCGGCCGGGGTCGTGCAGATCGCGGACCGCCGGGCCGAGGCGGAGGAGGCGCTGTCGAAGGCGATGCCCGGCTGGCTGCGGCAGGGACTCGCCGCGCATGTCACGGTCGACGGGCGCCGACGCGGCATGCGGGACCCCTTCGCGTACACGGAGCTGCTCTGCGGGCTGCACCCCGTGGGCACGCCGCGGCAGTGCGCCGACAGCCTCGCGGCGACCGCGGAGCGCACCGGCATCACGCGCTTCGCCCTGCTCGTGGAGGGCACGGGCGATCTCGCGGCGACCGAGGAGAACGTACGGAGGCTGGGGGCGGAAGTGCTGCCGCAGGTGGCGTGACGCCAGGAGTCCAGGCGCGGGGCACGCATCGGGGAGGCCCTGGCGCATGCGCGCCGGCCGTGCGCCGTCCGCGTCGCTCGAGAAATGCCGCATTCCGCACCCTTGTGTGAGAGCCCGCGCCCACGTACCGGTGCGCCTCGGCGGGGAGCTGCCGCTCCAGTACTGCTTACACCTCCCGCGTACGGAGCGGCAGCAAGAAGCTTTAGCAGTCCCGCAGTTCGGGAGACTGGTTCAGCAACTGGGCCCGTACCGAAGTGAACCGGGCCAGCGTCTCGTCCACCTCGGCATCCAGCGGAAACACCGCCACACGGTGGCAGTTCTGGAACGCCAGGCGGACTCCGAAGTGCCGCTGCAGGGCGCCGCGTATCGCGTCACTCGCAAGTGCACGCAGAAGCTGCCCGCGTGCCTGCTCGTCCGGCGGAGGCGTCTGGTTGTCGGCGAACGCACCGCCGTCGACCTTCAGCTGGGCCACCAGGGAGCTGATCATCTCCCATGCGTAGGGCAGGGAGGTCCGGACGCAGTCGACGAAGGCGGCTTCGTCGACCTCGCCTCGCTCGGCCTGTTCAAGTAGGGCCGGTGAGACGTCGAGCGACATGGGTTCTCCTCTCGGACCCCGGGAAGCGGGGGCTGACGGACAGGGCAGGAGTCCGCGATGTCGACCACGCTGCGTGCGCGCCCCGCGACCTCCCGCATCCACGGTAAACATCGGATCCTGAGCGCACCAGGAGAATGCGCCCACAACCGGCCACCGGAGAACAGGGTGAAAAGGGGCGACCGGGAGGGTCCGGGTCGCGGGCGGCGGTGTACGAAAAGGCCGAGAATCGCGTCGATGGCGCCGCGTCGAGTAGCGTTGGCGACCATGCGTCTCGTCATTGCCCGCTGCTCCGTGGACTACGCGGGCCGGCTCACCGCCCATCTCCCGTCCGCTCCCCGCCTCATCCTCGTGAAGGCGGACGGCAGCGTCTCGATCCATGCGGACGACCGGGCCTACAAGCCCCTCAACTGGATGTCGCCGCCCTGCACCCTGAAGGAGGGCGCCGGGGACGACACGGGCGTCTGGACGGTGGTGAACAAGGCCGGCGAGAAGCTCATCATCACGATGGAGGAGATACTCCACGACTCCTCGCACGAACTGGGCGTGGACCCCGGCCTGATCAAGGACGGTGTGGAGGCGCACCTGCAGGAACTGCTCGCCGACCGCATCGAGACCCTCGGCGAGGGCTACACGCTCATCCGCCGCGAGTACCCGACGGCCATCGGCCCGGTCGACATCCTGTGCCGGGACGCGGACGGCGGCACGGTCGCGGTGGAGATCAAGCGGCGCGGCGAGATCGACGGTGTGGAGCAGCTCACCCGCTATCTGGAACTGCTGAACCGCGACCCGCATCTCGCGCCGGTCAAGGGCGTCTTCGCGGCGCAGGAGATCAAGCCGCAGGCGCGGGTGCTGGCCACCGACCGCGGCATCAGCTGCACGGTCCTCGACTACGACGCACTGCGCGGCATCGAGGACGACAAGCTGCGCCTGTTCTGACACTCGGTGGTACGCGGAAGGGGGCCGGATCCGTTCGGGATCCGGCCCCCTTGCCGTACGCCTCGCTACGCCGTCGTGCGTAGCCGTACCGTGGCGTTCGCCACCCTGCCTGCGGTCAGATGACCGACGACGCGCTGGTCGTCCCCGACTCGCTTCCGCTCGGCGACGCCGGCTCGCTGCTCGCCTCCGGGCTGGTCTCCATCGGGCTGCTCGGGGCCGGGCCGCTGGCCGAGTCCGAGGTGTCCGGGGTCGAGGGCTCGGCCGTAGGCGTCGGGTCCTCGGTGGGCGTCGTCGGCTCGTCCGAAGGCGTCGGGTCGCCGGAGGGCGTCGTCGGGTCGTCGGAAGGCGTCGTGGGGTCGTCCGACGGCGTCTTGGACGGGGACTTCGAGGGCGACTTCGACGGGGACTTGGTCGGGTCGTCCGGGTCCTTGGAGCCCGTGGCGTCGTCCGACGGCTTCGCGGTCGCGCTCGGCGTCGGATCGTCCGCCGTGCCGAGGATGCCGTCCTCGCCCGGGTCGGCGGGGCGGTTCGTCGAGTCGGTGTCGCCGTTGTCCCCTTGGTCCGCCTTGTCGGCGCCGATGCCGCCGCTGTCCGCGCCCTCGCTCACCGACGGGTTCACGCCGACCTTCTCCGAGGGGCCCTGGTCGCTGCCCGACGTGGCGCCGAGCGTCACCACGGTGCCGAGCACGGCGACGAGGAGGGCTCCCGCGCCCGCCGCCACCAGGTTGCGCCGGGTGCCGCTGAGAATGGCGCGACGGGCGCCGGTGGGCTCGGCTCCGCCGCCCGGTCGCGCGGAGTCGCGATGGGTGACGAGCGTGGCCTCCGCCGGTTCGGCGAGCGGGTACGCCGCGGCGGGCACGCCGCCGGGGGGCGACGCGGACTCCTCGTACCGCGCGTCGGGCACCTCCTCGCCCGCCGCCGTCCGCCCGCCGGGCGGTGTGGCGCCCGAGAGATCGGCGACCAGCGCCAGGGCCCTGCGACCGGCGACCGTGCCGCGCTTGTCGGCGAGCGCCCCGCGCAGCCCTATGGATGCCTCCAGCTCGACGCGGGCACGGTCCAGCTGGCCGCCGCAGAGCGCGAGGATCCCCAACTCGTGGTGGAAGTAGGCCTGTTCGCCGACCTCTCCGGCGGCCCTGGCCGCCTCGGAGCCGGACCGCAGCGCGCGCTCCCAGGCGCTCCAGGCGAGCCCCGCGGCGAACGCGGGCGCGGCGGCCCGCGCGAGCTGCACGGCGTCGCTCTGCTCCTCGCTGCCGGGGTCGACGGGCGTCGTGAGGGGCACGAGCAGGCTCAGCGCCGCCAGTACGGCGTCCGCCTCCGCGGAGACCCGCTCCGGCGTGACCGAGGGGTGGGCGGCCCACCATGCGTAGTGCCGGGCGGCGGTGAGGACGCGGTCGTCGGCGTCGGCTGCGTATCCGGCGCTCTCCAGCTGGGCCGGCACACCGGCCGCCAGCCGGTACCGGGAGCCGACCGGCGTGACGAGGGCGCACTCCACCAGCTCCGCGAGGGCCGCGTCGGCATGGGTGTCGCCCACCAGGGCGGGCAGATGCGCCTGGTGCGGCACCTCGCCGCCGAGCGCGACGGCGAACCGCAGCGTGACGCGGGCCGACTTGCTCAGCCGGGACGCGAGCAGCCCGGCGGGCGCGGCGGCTTCGCCGAGCGAGGGCAGCGGTACGTCGTGTCCGTCCTCGGCGTCGAAGGGCGCGTCGACCGGCGTCTCGGCGTAGTACCCGAAGGCGTCGAAGGCGTTCGGGTCGGCGCGCAGCACATCGCGCTGGCGCAGCAGGGCACCGGCCTGCACGAAGCGCAGCGGCAGGCCCTCGGACTCGAACCACAGGTCGCCGGCCCAGTTCGCCTCGTCCTCGGTGAGGACCCGGCCGACAGCGCGCTCCAGGAGCTGCAGGCCCCCGCTGCGGCTCAGACCGCCGAGGAAGACCTCTTCGAGATGCGAGTCCGCGGAGGGCGAGGCGACGTCGGGTGTGGCCGAGACGAGGAAGGCGCACTCGGGGGTCGTGTCGAGCAGCTCGTCGAGTGCCCTGCCGCCGAACTCGAGGTCGTCCAGGACGACGACCGCGCCTATCTCACGGACGTGTTCGAGGAGTTGGGCCTTCTCGGGCCGGTGGAGCGGCGCGTTGTACACGGCCGCGAACAGGTCGTGCAGCAGGTCGTCCGCCGTGCGCCCGTAGCCGGAGAGCCGGACGACGCCGTCGGGGGCGAGGTCCGCGCAGTCCTCGGCGACGGCACCGAGCAGGGCCGTGCGCCCCGAGCCGGCGGGCCCGGTCAGCCGCACGGACCGGCCGCCCTGCAGCAGCCGGGCGAGCCGCTCGCGCTCCTCCTGGCGCTCGAGGAGCGGCAGGCTGGGCAGCGGCGGCCCGGGCGGCTCCGGCGGCAGGCTCGCGCGGCGTCGCTCGGCGCGCTCGGCGGCCGTGAACTTCACGGGCCGCGGCGGGCGTTCTCCCGGCGGGCACGGTTCGATCTCGCTGCCGTCGACGGGATTGACGGTGAGCAGGAAGTCGCCCGACACGAGCTGTACGGTGCGGGCGAGCGCCGGTGCGTGCTGGCCGAAGTCGGGCGTCAGCGGATCGCGCGGCGGGCGCTTGGGCGCGGCGCCGTCGCCGGTGAGTCCGTCATGGCCGTAGTCGTCGTCGGGTCCCTGGTTCGTCGGGTCCATGGTCAAGCCCCCCAAAAGCGTCGTGTGCCGAGCCCCTCCCGGCCTTGTGCACACTGCGCTGTCGCTTCTGGTCCGGTGCCCGTCGGTGGGTCCGTCGTTCAAAACGGGCGACCGCACCCTAGACCTTCGCACAGTATGTACGAACAGCCGGGGTCCTGCGCCGTCCGAGACGTCACAGTCTCGTGAGGATTGTGCGCGGCGCGCATGTCACGGCATGTCGCGCCGGCGTTACCGGTTTCACCCGTCGGACTTCCGGGATCACGTCCCCGCCCCGCCCCCATGGCCCCCGTCAGACGCGGGGCAGGGACTCGACCCCGATGCCGCCCTCGATGGCGAGGATGCGGTGCAGCCGGGTGGCCACGAGCAGCCTCTGCATCTGGGGCGGCACACCGCGCAGCACGAGCCGGCGCCCGCAGCGCCCGGCCCGCCGGTGTACGCCCATGATGACCCCGAGCCCGGTGGCGTCCCAGGAGTCCAGCTCGGACAGGTCCAGCACCAGATCGCCGACGCCGTCGTCGACAGCCGTGTGCAGGACCGTTCGGGCGTCCGCCGCGCTGCGGACGTCGAGGCGGCCCCCGACGACCAGCTCGGCGTGGTCGCCCCTGATGTACATATGCGCTCCCCGAGAGTGCTGAGTACGTGATGATGTCTGCGTTTGTCACTCGTCACTGCAACTGACTGCCGTTCGGGCAGAAGCGTTGCTGCTTGTAAGCGAACCGATACCGAATTCACTCGATGGGGCGACTCCGCGACCTGGAAGCCCCTCCCAGGCCCTTGAGAACCGGGGGAAGGCCGCCCCGGCGAGTGAGGCGACGTCAACCCTTACGCCGTACGAGATCAGTACGTGTAGAAGCCCTGCCCGCTCTTGCGGCCGATGTCACCGGCGTCAACCATCCGGCGCATCAGTTCCGGCGGAGCGAACTTCTCGTCCTGGGACTCGGTGTAGATGTTGCTGGTGGCGTGCAGCAGGATGTCGACGCCCGTGAGGTCGGCCGTCGCAAGCGGGCCCATGACGTGGCCGAAGCCCAGCTTGCAGGCGAGGTCGATGTCCTCGGCGGTGGCGACACCCGATTCGTACAGCTTGGCCGCCTCGACGACGAGTGCCGAGATGAGGCGGGTGGTGACGAAACCGGCGACGTCGCGGTTGACGACGATGCAGGTCTTGCCGACCGATTCGGCGAACTCCCGCGCGATGGCGAGGGTTTCGTCGCTCGTCTTGTAGCCGCGGACGAGCTCGCAGAGCTGCATCATCGGCACCGGCGAGAAGAAGTGCGTGCCGACGACGCGCTCCGGGTGCTCGGTCACCGCCGCGATCTTGGTGATCGGGATGGCGGAGGTGTTCGACGCGAGCACGGTGTGTTCGCCTACGAGCTTGTCGAGCGTCCGGAAGATCTCGTGCTTGACCTCGAGCTTCTCGAACACGGCCTCGACGACGATGTCGGCGTCCGCGGCCGCGTCCAGGTCGGTGGTCGTGGTGATGCGGCCGAGCGCCGCCTGAGCGGCCTCCGCGTCCATCTTGCCCTTGGCGACGAACTTGTCGTACGAGGCCTTGATGCCGTCCGTGCCACGCGTCAGCGCCTCGTCGGTGACATCGCGCAGAACGACGTCCCAGCCCGCCTGGGCTGAGACCTGGGCGATGCCGGACCCCATGAGCCCGGCCCCGATGACGGCAAGCTTCCGTGCCACTGATCGACTCCCCTGAATCGGCTTACACACTGCTTATATTCGACCCTGCGGCGGACACTAGCGCTCGCGGCGCGCCCTGTGACCGGGAAGAGATGCTCGTCACGTCTCAAATGACGGACATCACACCGGCAGGGCTCATTCCGGGGCCCACCGTGCACAGTTGAGGCCTCTCCGGCTCAGTAGCCACTCCGTTTCATCGAGCAGCACGAGCATCTGGGGCGACACCCGCTCACGGAGTGATGTCATGTCTTCGAAGGCGCACCCGAAGTGCCGCCGCCGGCGTGCGGTCCGGGGCATGACCCTCGGCTCCACGGCGGTCACCGTGAGCATCAGCACACGCAGCTTCCGGAAGACCGTAACTAGGCTGGCCACATGGTCAACCTGACACGCATCTACACGAGGACCGGCGACAAGGGCACGACGGCCCTCGGCGACATGAGCCGCACCGCCAAGACAGATCTGCGTATCGCGGCGTACGCGGACGCCAACGAGGCCAACGCCGTCATCGGCACGGCGCTCGCACTGGGCGGGCTCGACGAGGAGATCGTCAAGGTCCTCGTCCGCGTGCAGAACGACCTGTTCGACGTGGGCGCGGACCTGTCCACGCCCGTGGTGGAGAACCCCAAGTTCCCGCCGCTGCGCGTCGAGCAGTTCTACGTCGACCGGCTCGAGGCGGACTGCGACCGCTTCAACGAGCAACTGGAGAAGCTGCGCAGCTTCATCCTCCCCGGGGGTACGCCGGGCGCGGCCCTGCTGCACCAGGCGTGCACGGTGGTCCGGCGGGCCGAGCGCTCCACATGGGCGGCGCTGGAGGTGCACGGCGAGACGATGAACCCCCTCACCGCGACGTATCTGAACCGCCTCTCCGACCTGCTGTTCATCCTGGCGAGGACGGCGAACAAGGCGGTCGGCGACGTGCTGTGGGTGCCGGGAGGCGAGCGCTAGCAGCAGCCGGTCGCCGGGGGGAGTGGTGGCGCCCGCACGGTCCAGCGGGCCGTCCGGGCGCGGGAGTTGGGCGCCCGGACGCAGCCGCCGCGGGCGCCCGGACGCAGCCGCCGCGGCCGGCCGCCCGCGCCTGCCGCGCGCCGCGCATTGGTCCAGACCCCTTGACCAATGGTCCAGACCTTTCTATTCTCGCCGCACTGCGGTGAGCGTGTCATGTCACGACAAGTCCTCGGCCCGCACGTGTCCCGGACCGTGCGCGCCGTCGACCGTGTGCGCTCACGGGCGTCGCAGGCCTGGTTCCACCTCCCCTTACGACCGGACCGCACCCCGAGGAGGCGCTGGATGCGCTTCAAGCTCAGAGCCGTGGCAGGGTTCGCGACCCTGCTGCTCCCGTTCGCCGCCCTGGCAGCGGCAAGCCCGACCGCCGCCGCCACCGACACCGCCAATGCCAAGGACACAAACGTGATCGCCGGGCCCGCGGCAGGCAAGGTCAAGCTCGGCTACTTCACCGAGTGGGGCATCTACGGCCGCGACTACCACGTGAAGAACCTGGTGACGTCCGGCTCCGCCGCCAAGATCACGCACGTCAACTACGCGTTCGGCAACGTCGAGGGCGGCAAGTGCACCGTCGCCGACAGCTGGGCCGACTACGAGAAGCCGTACTCCGCGGAGCAGTCCGTGGACGGCGTCGCGGACTCCGACGACCAGACGCTGCGCGGCAACTTCAACCAGCTCCGCAAGCTCAAGGCCAAGTACCCGAACCTCAAGGTGCTCTGGTCCTTCGGCGGCTGGAGCCTGTCAGGCGGCTTCTCGGAGGCCGCCAAGGACCCGGCGGCGTTCGCCGACTCCTGCTACAACCTCGTCAAGGACCCCCGCTGGGCCGATGTCTTCGACGGCATCGACATCGACTGGGAGTACCCGAACGCCTGCGGCCTGACCTGTGACACCAGCGGCGCGGACGGGTTCGGGAACGTGATGTCCGCGCTGCGTGCGAAGTTCGGTTCCAAGAACCTCGTCACGGCCGCCATCACCGCGGACGCCTCGGACGGCGGCAAGATCGACGCTGTCGACTACGGAACCGCCTCACGTTACGTCAACTGGTACAACGTGATGACGTACGACTTCTTCGGCTCCTGGGCGACGAACGGCCCCACGGCCCCGCACTCCCCGCTCACGTCGTACCCGGGCATCCCGGCCGAGGGCTACAACTCGGCCGCCGCCATCGCCAAGTTGAGGACCCAGGGCGTACCGGCCAACAAGCTGCTGCTCGGCATCGGCTTCTACGGCCGCGGCTGGACGGGCGTCACGCAGTCGAAGCCGGGCGGCACGGCGACCGGTCCCGCCGCGGGCACCTACGAGGACGGCTTCGAGGACTACAAGGTCCTCAAGAACACCTGCCCGGCCACCGGCAAGGTCGGCGGCACGGCCTACGCGCACTGCGGCACGGACTGGTGGAGCTACGACACCCCGTCGACCATCCGGACCAAGATGGGCTGGGCGAAGGACAAGGGCCTGGGCGGCGCGTTCTTCTGGGAGTTCAGCGGCGACACCGCCGACGGCGAGCTGGTGGCCGCCATCAACAACGGCCTGAAGTAGTCACCTGGTCCCCCGCGCCGGCGGGGCACCCCACAGACGAAGCCGGGGAGACAGGAACGCCCCCTGTCTCCCCGGCTTCTTCATGCCGACGCAACGTCACGCGGCACTCAGGCCACGTTGACCCTCTGCCCCGGAGGCGCCGCCTCCAGCCACGCCAGGAAACCGGTGAGCGCGTCCTCGCTCATCGCCAGCTCGAGCCGCTCCCCGCGGTGCGTACATGCCAGCACGATCGCGTCGGAGAGCAGCGCCAGCTCCTCCTCGCCCTCGGGGGCGCGGCGGCCGACCACCTCGATCGCCGAGCGCTCGAGGACCCGGCGCGGCCGGGGGGCGTACGAGAAGATCCGGAACCACTCGACGCGGTCGCCGCTGTACCGGGCGATGCCGTATCCCCAGCCCTTGCCGGAGGGGGTCCCGCCTGGGACGGCGTCCGGGCCGCCATGCGTGTCCCGGGCGTGCCAGCGCAGGCTGCAGTCGAAGGTGCCACCGGAACGCTGGATGAGCCGCCGGCGCAGCCCGAAGGCAAAGAGTCCCACCAGCACCAGCACGACGATCACGAGACCGCACACAACCAGAGCGAGGATCATCAGTAAGGACCTCCTCGCCCCATCAGTAACGGCTCAACCAGATTGCACCCGCATTGCCTCAGCCGCGGCCCGGTCCGGAGTGGCACTCCGGTCCCGGCCGCGGCTGAGTCACGTAACTCCGCGCGCCTGCTCAGCGCGCCGTCGCAGCACGCAGTCGGACTTCCGCACGGCGCTCGGCGGAGGCGTTGGCCTCCGTCTGCGCACGCTCGAGAGCCCGCTCCGCGCGCTGGACATCGATCTCGTCGGAGAGCTCGGCGATCTCGGCCAGCAGCGACAGCTTGTTGTCCGCGAACGAGATGAATCCGCCGTGCACCGCAGCCACGACGGTCCCGCCGTCGCTCGTACGGATCGTCACCGGGCCCGATTCCAGCACACCGAGCAGCGGCTGGTGACCGGGCATGACGCCGATGTCGCCGGACGTGGTGCGTGCGACGACCAGGGTGGCCTCGCCGGACCAGACCTGGCGGTCCGCGGCGACCAGCTCGACGTGCAGCTCAGCAGCCAAGGGTGGCTCCTCGGGTCACCACCCGGCGGGTCAGCCGGGTGTTGGGTCATAAGTCTAGTAGGGCTCCGGACGCCGAAGCGCCGGGGCCCGCCCCGAGCCTCTCGGCCGGGGTCCAGGGGCTTGCCCCGGAAGGTGAAGCAGTGGGCGTGGCGAGGGGGACGGGACGCCGCCCGTCCCCCTCAGAAAGTCACACGACTCTGTCGAGCCGGCCGACTTCAGGAGACGCCGAGCTCCTTCGCGTTCTTCTTGAGGTCCTCGAGACCACCGCACATGAAGAACGCCTGCTCCGGGAAGTGGTCGAACTCGCCGTCGCAGATCGCGTTGAACGCGGTGATCGACTCGTCGAGCGGCACATCCGAGCCGTCCACGCCGGTGAACTGCTTGGCGACGTGGGTGTTCTGCGACAGGAAGCGCTCCACGCGGCGGGCACGCTGGACGACCAGCTTGTCCTCCTCGCTGAGCTCGTCGATACCGAGGATCGCGATGATGTCCTGGAGGTCCTTGTACTTCTGCAGGATCCCCTTGACGCGCATGGCGCAGTCGTAGTGGTCCTGCGCGATGTAGCGCGGGTCCAGGATGCGGGACGTGGAGTCCAGCGGGTCCACGGCCGGGTAGATGCCCTTCTCGGAGATCGGACGGGACAGAACCGTCGTCGCGTCGAGGTGGGCGAACGTGGTGGCCGGGGCCGGGTCGGTCAGGTCGTCCGCGGGGACGTAGATCGCCTGCATCGAGGTGATCGAGTGACCACGGGTCGAGGTGATGCGCTCCTGGAGGAGACCCATCTCGTCGGCCAGGTTCGGCTGGTAGCCCACCGCGGAGGGCATACGGCCGAGCAGGGTCGAGACCTCGGAACCGGCCTGCGTGAAGCGGAAGATGTTGTCGATGAAGAACAGCACGTCCTGCTTCTGCACATCGCGGAAGTACTCCGCCATGGTCAGACCCGCGAGGGCCACGCGCAGACGGGTGCCCGGCGGCTCGTCCATCTGACCGAAGACCAGCGCGGTCTTGTCGATGACGCCCGAGTCCGACATCTCCTCGATGAGGTCGTTGCCCTCACGGGTGCGCTCACCGACACCGGCGAACACGGAGACACCGTCGTGGTTGTTGGCGACGCGGTAGATCATCTCCTGGATGAGCACCGTCTTGCCGACGCCGGCACCACCGAACAGACCGATCTTTCCACCCTTGACGTACGGGGTGAGAAGGTCGATGACCTTGACGCCGGTCTCGAACATCTCGGTCTTGGACTCGAGCTGGTCGAAGTTCGGCGCCTTGCGGTGGATCGGCCAGCGCTCGCCCTCGTAGGTCTCGTCGACGTTCAGCACCTCACCGATGGTGTTGAACACCTTGCCCTTGGTGAAGTCGCCGACCGGCACCGAGATGGCGGCACCCGTGTCGGTCACCACGGCCTGGCGGACCAGACCGTCGGTGGGCTGCATCGAGATCGTGCGCACCAGGCCGTCGCCCAGGTGCTGCGCGACCTCGAGCGTCAGGGTCTTCTTCTCGCCGGCCTTGGCCGGGTCGGCAACCTCGACGTGCAGCGCGTTGTAGATCTCCGGCATCGCGTCGACGGGGAACTCCACGTCGACGACCGGGCCGATGACCCGGGCGACGCGGCCCGTGGCGGCGGCCGTCTCAACAGTGGTCGTCATTACTTGTCACTCCCCGCGGTCGCGTCGGCCAGGGCTCCTGCGCCACCGACGATCTCGCTGATTTCCTGGGTGATTTCGGCCTGGCGGGCCGCGTTGGCAAGTCGGGAGAGCGTGTTGATGAGCTCACCCGCGTTGTCGGTGGCGGACTTCATCGCGCGCCGCGTGGCGGCGTGCTTGGAGGCCGCCGACTGCAGCAGCGCGTTGTAGATCCGGCTCTCGACGTACCGCGGCAGCAGGGCGTCGAGGACGTCCTCCGCCGACGGCTCGAACTCGAACAGGGGCAGGATCTCGTGCTGTGCGGCCAGCTCCTCCTTGCCCTCCTCGAGGCTCTCGAGGCTCAGCGGCAGCAGGCGGCTGTCCACCGGCGTCTGCGTCAGCATCGAGAGGAACTCGGTGAAGACGATGTGGAGCTCGTCCACGCCGCCGTCGGCCGTCTCCTGCTGGATCGCCTCGATCAGCGGGCCGGCGACGTTCTTGGCGTCCGCGTACGAGGGCTCGTCGGTGAAGCCGGTCCACGAGTCCTTGACCGGGCGCTCACGGAACCCGTAGTAGGCGACGCCCTTGCGGCCGACGATGTAGGTGTCGACCTCCTTGCCCTCGCCGCGCAGCCGCTCGGTGAGCTGCTCCGCCGCCTTGATGGCGTTGGAGTTGTAGCCGCCGGCCAGACCGCGGTCGCTCGTGATGAGCAGAATCGCGGCGCGGGCCGGTGCGTCGGCCTCCGTCGTCAGCGGGTGCTTGGTGTTCGACCCGGTCGCCACCGCCGTGACCGCGCGGGTGAGCTCGGTCGCGTACGGCGTGGAGGCCGCCACCTTGCGCTGCGCCTTGACGATGCGCGAGGCGGCGATCATCTCCATCGCCCTGGTGATCTTCTTGGTCGCGGTGACGGACCGGATGCGACGCTTGTAGACCCGGAGCTGCGCTCCCATGAGTCAGGTCCCTTCCGTCGTCACTTGGCGGCAGCAGCGGGCGTGTCGTCGCCGAGCAGCTTGCCGTCCGAGGTCTCGAACTGCTTCTTGAACTCCGCGATCGCCTCGGCCACGGCCTGCAGGGTGTCGTCCGACATCTTGCCGCCCTCCTTGATGGAGGTCATGAGGCCCTGCTCCTTGCGGTGCAGGTAGTCGAGCATCTCGCGCTCGAAGCGGCGGATGTCCTCGACCGGCACGTCGTCCATCTTGCCGGTGGTGCCGGCCCAGACGGAGACGACCTGGTCCTCGGTGGCCATCGGCTGGTACTGCGCCTGCTTCAGCAGCTCGACCATGCGCTGACCACGGCCCAGCTGGGCCTTGGACGCGGCGTCCAGGTCGGAACCGAAGGCGGCGAACGCCTCCAGCTCACGGAACTGGGCGAGGTCGACGCGGAGACGGCCGGAGACCTGCTTCATGGCCTTGTGCTGGGCGGAGCCACCGACACGGGAGACCGAGATACCGACGTTCAGGGCCGGACGCTGACCGGCGTTGAACAGGTCGGACTCCAGGAAGCACTGGCCGTCGGTGATGGAGATGACGTTGGTCGGGATGAACGCCGACACGTCGTTCGCCTTGGTCTCGACGATCGGCAGACCGGTCATCGAGCCGGCGCCCATGTCGTCCGACAGCTTCGCGCAGCGCTCCAGCAGACGGGAGTGCAGGTAGAAGACGTCGCCCGGGTAGGCCTCACGGCCCGGCGGACGGCGCAGCAGCAGGGACACGGCACGGTAGGCGTCGGCCTGCTTCGACAGGTCGTCGAAGATGATCAGGACGTGCTTGCCCTCGTACATCCAGTGCTGGCCGATGGCCGAGCCGGTGTAGGGGGCGAGGTACTTGAAGCCGGCCGGGTCGGACGCCGGGGCGGCGACGATCGTCGTGTACTCGAGGGCGCCGGCCTCCTCCAGCGCGCCGCGCACGGACGCGATGGTGGAGCCCTTCTGGCCGATGGCGACGTAGACGCAGCGGACCTGCTTCTTCGGGTCGCCCGAGCGCCAGTTGTCGCGCTGGTTGATGATCGTGTCGACGGCCAGGGCGGTCTTGCCGGTCTGGCGGTCACCGATGATCAGCTGACGCTGGCCGCGGCCGACCGGGGTCATCGCGTCGACGGCCTTGTAGCCCGTCTCCATCGGCTCGTGCACCGACTTGCGCTGCATGACCGTGGGGGCCTGCAGCTCGAGGGCGCGGCGGCCCTCGGTCGCGATCTCGCCGAGGCCGTCGATCGGGTTGCCGAGCGGGTCGACGACGCGGCCGAGGTAGCCCTCGCCCACGGCGACCGACAGGACCTCGCCGGTACGGGTGACCGGCTGGCCCTCCTCGATGCCGCTGAACTCACCGAGAACGATGGCACCGATCTCGCGCTCCTCGAGGTTGAGGGCGAGGCCGAGGGTGCCGTCCTCGAACTTCAGCAGCTCGTTGGCCATGGCCGAGGGCAGACCCTCGACCTTCGCGATGCCGTCGCCGGCAACAGTGACCTTCCCGACCTCCTCGCGCGAGGCCGCGTCCGGCTTGTACGCCTGGACAAAGTTCTCCAGCGCGTCCCGGATCTCCTCCGGCCGGATCGTGAGCTCCGCCATCTGGGTTCCCTGCTCTCCTTGTTGGGCCCGAAGTTTCTTTGGGGGGCTCTGGGGCTGTGCCTTTAGCGACTCCGCCGCGGGCCCCCAGAAACTCTGCATTCTCTGCACGGCCCAACCCGGGCCGTAAAAAACTGCTTGTTGAGTTGGTGGCGGCCGGTCAGCCGGCCAGCCGGCGCTTCGCGTCCTCGACGCGGTCCGCGATGCTGCCGTTGATGATCTCGTCGCCCACCTGCACCTGGATCCCGCCGAGGACCTCCGGGTCCACGTCGAGGTTGAGGTGCATCTGCCGGCCGTAGAGCTTCGCCAGGGCTGCGCCCAGACGCTGCTTCTGCCGGTCCGACAGCGGCACGGCCGAGGTCACGACGGCGACCAGGCGGTCCCGGCGCTCCGCGGCGAGCTTGGAGAGGGACTCGAGTCCCGCTTCCAGGCTACGTCCCCGCGGCTGGGCCACAAGACGCTCGACCAGCCGCTCGGTCACGGCCTCGGCACGGCCGCCGAGCAGCCTGTGCAGCAGCTCCCGCTTGGCGGCGGCGCTCGCGGCGCGGTCCGTCAGCGCGGCACGCAGCTCGGTGTTCGAGGAGACGATCCGGCCGAACCGGAACAGCTCGTCCTCGACGTTGTCGAGCGTGCCCGCCTTCTGCGCGGCGGTGAGGTCGGCGATGCTCGCCAGCTCCTCGATCGCGTCCACCAGGTCGCGCGGCTGCGACCAGCGGGAGCGCACCAGGCCGGAGACCAGGTCGACGGTCTCGCCGCCCACCTGTCCGGACAGCAGGCGCCCTGCCAGCTCCGCCTTGGCGTCGCCGGACTGCGCCGGGTCGGTGAGGACCCGACGCAGCGACACCTCGCGGTCGAGCAGCGCGGTGACCGCGGCCAGCTCGCCGGCGAGCCGGGCCGCGTCGACGGACGTCGAGTCCGTCAGCGCGTCGAGACGCTCACGTGCGGCAGCCAGGGCCTCGCGGCTCGCTCCGTGCGCAGTCATCGACTTGCCTCGGCCTTCTCTTCGAGCTCGTCGAGGAAGCGGTCGATGGTGCGGCTCTGCCGGGCGTGGTCCTCGAGGGACTCACCGACGAGCTTGCCGGCCAGGTTGACGGCGAGCGTGCCGACATCCTGGCGCAGCGTGAGCGCAGCGGCCTTGCGGTCGGCCTCGATCTGCGTGTGGCCGGCGGCGATGATCTCCTCGCGCTGCCGCTGACCCTCCGCGCGCATCTCGGCGATGAGGGCAGCGCCCTGCTCCTGTGCCTCCTGGCGCAGGCGCGCGGCCTCGTGCCGGGCCTCGGCGAGCTGAGCCTTGTACTGCTCGAGCACGCTCTGGGCCTCGGTCTGAGCGGCCTCGGCCTTTTCGATACCGCCCTCGATGGCCTCGCGGCGGTCTTCCAGAACCTTGTTGATGTTCGGGAGGAGCTTCCAGGCGAGAGCACCGAAGACGATGACGAAGGCGATCAGGCCGATGACGAGCTCGGGAATCGGCGGGACGAGGGGATTCTCCATCTCCTCAGCCGCGATAGTGAGCAGTGGGCTCATCTCAGTGCCTTTCGTCTAGTGGTCTGGTCGTGAAGAAGACGATCAGGTGCCGTAGACGAACGGCATGACCAGGCCGATGAGGGCGAGCGCCTCACAGAAGGCGAAGCCGAGGATCTGGTTGGCACGGATCAGACCGGCGGCCTCGGGCTGGCGGGCCAGGGCCTGGGTGCCGTTACCGAAGATGATGCCGACGCCGACGCCGGGGCCGATGGCCGCGAGGCCGTAGCCGATGGAGCCGAGGGAGCCGGAGACGCCGGCAGCGAGGTCGATGGCAGCGGACATGCCGTTTCTTCCTTCTCTTTTACGGACCGGTGGGGGTTGGCCACCGGACGACTGTGGTCGGTCTGGGCGCTCAGTGGTGCTCGGCGAGCGCGCCCTGGATGAAGGTGCAGGTCAGGAGTACGAACACGTACGCCTGCAGCGCCTGGATGAAGAGCTCGAAGGCCGTCATCACGAGGGTCATGATGAAGGACACGCCCGCGTAGGCGATGCCGATGCCGTTCAGCAGGTACCAGCTGGCGATCGTGAAGAGCAGCAGCAGCGTGTGGCCCGCGAACATGTTCGCGAAGAGTCGGACGGCGTGCGTGAAGGGCCGGACGATCAGGTTCGAGAGGAACTCGATGAACATGGCCAGCGGGAGAACCGGGCCGAGCGACTTGTCGTAGCCGGTGAAGTTCTTGAAGGCGCCGACGAAGCCGTGCCGCTTGAAGGTCAGCGAGACCCACAGGACGTAGACGATCGCGGCCAGAACCGCCGGGTAGGCGATGATCGCCGTCACCGGGAACGATGCGACCGGAATGATCGACCAGAGGTTCATCATCCAGACGAAGAAGAACAGCGAGACGATCAGCGGGACGTACTTCTCGCCCTCGCGCTTGCCGAGCGTCTCGTAGACGATGCCGCGCCGGATGAAGTCGTAGCCGGCCTCGGCGACCATCTGGAGCTTGCCCGGGACGACCTTCGGCTTGCGGAAGGCGGTCCAGAAGAAGCCGACCACGATGATCGAGCCGAGCAGCGCCAGCAGCATGGGCTTGTTGAAGTACAAGTTGCTGTTCGCGTCGCCCCAGAGGGGCTCGAACAGGAACGAGTGCAGGCCGGGAGCCGGGAATCCACAACCGTCGAAGATGTGGCAATCGGTCTCGAAGGCGAGCACCTGCGTCGGGTCAGCACTCACCGCGGACTCCTTCAGCGTGGCGCATAGGTACGGCAACCTCGTTGTGTCGGCGCGGCGTGCAGCCGCGGTTCGGCACTGGACTGGTGTTACGGATGTGGGGGCGGCGGTCGGGCATCAAGCCTCGCGCTAGAGCAGGCGTCAGCTCTGATGCCCGCGCCCGCAGTGCCGCAGTTGGCACCGGACGATAGCAGGCTCTCAACCGCGCATTTATCCCGGCCCTACCCTTCACGACGACGGTCCCGTCTTTTCGGGCGTGCTGCCCGTCGAGGAATCCGGTTCGACGTAGAGGATCTTGGACTTCATGTGTGCACGCGTCTGGGTCGCGATCCATACGAGGGTGGTCGCGAGGAGCGTGAAAGCGAAGGCCTTGGGGTGGAACAGGGTGGTGTTCTTGAACACCGCCAGGAAGACGAACAGCAGCAGGACCTGCGCCGCATAGAGCAGGAGGCCCATCGCCTGGAACAGGTGCGGAAGCGATTTGGCAGTGCGCTGCAGAACGACCATCCCGAGACCCATGAACAGGATCACGACCAGCGTCGCGACGATCGCGCCGACCGCTCCCTTGCCGCCCGCGACCACGCCGCTGACGACGGCGGCAATGGCACCGACGGCAGCTGTGGGCACAGCGGCCTGAAGAACGATCCGAGCGTCATTGGACGGCATGGAGGCGACTCCGCTCGCGGGTGGGGGCAGGTGTCGTCATGGACGAGCTTGAAACATGATCCCCGGTCGAGGTGATCTCGCGCCAATGGACCGTCGCACTACGGACCTTCGGCTCTATCTCCGGGTCTCGTGAACGGTATCACAATCTATTTGATGAGGTCTTTACCTTGAAAGTGTGGAGACCGTCACACGTGAGTGGGATCCCGCGCGTCTGTGCGGGAAACTGGAGTGACTTGTCCGGTATTGGGATGTTTTGCCGTGTGTCTTACGTCCCAGGTCAGCGGTGCGTTCCCGCTTTTCGTCGGTCCAGGAAGCGAGACCGGGCGCCGATGGCTGTCGCCCCGTTGACCCCGTTGACCCCTGCCGTAACGGGTGCCCGATGGTCCTCAGCGGAACCGTTCGCGTGCGGACCCGCTTCGCCCGCAGCGGAATGCACCGCGGCACTCGTAGCGGCCACCACCGGCTCGTCCGCCAGGGGCCTGCCGGCCACCTTCTCGCCGGCCGCTGCGTCGGTCTCCGCGGCCGCTGCGAGCGCACACACCACGGCAGGCTCGGCGGCCGCGTCGGCGACGGACGAGCGGCGGTAGCGCGGCGGGACGACGCCCTCGGCCCAGCGCGGGGCGCGCGGTGTGAAGCGGGGCAGCAGCAGCAGCACCAGGCCGACCGCGCTGAGTACCACGATGGTGAGCACGATCCACATGGACGCCGAGTTCACCGAGTAGGCCAGGGCGCCGAAGGCGATCAGCGCCGACCAGAAGTACATGATCAGGACCGCTCGGCTGTGGGAGTGGCCGATCTCCAGGAGCCGGTGGTGCAGATGGCCCCGGTCGGCCGCGAACGGCGACTGGCCGCGCCAGGTGCGGCGCACGATCGCCAGCACCAGGTCGGCTGCGGGGATCGCGATGATCGTCAGCGGCATCAGCAGCGGGATGTAGACCGGCACCGTCTGGTGCACGGCCGCCTTCTCGGATCCGGCGAACAGCTTGAGTGCGTCGGGATCGACCTGGCCCGTGATGGAGATGGCGCCCGCGGCCAGCACGAGCCCGATGAGCATCGAGCCGGAGTCGCCCATGAAGATCCTGGCGGGATGCATGTTGTGCGGCAGGAAGCCCAGGCACATGCCCATCAGGATCGCGGCGAACAGCGTCGCGGGGGCCGCGGCCTCGAGCCCGTAGCCGTACCAGATGCGGTACGCGTACATGAAGAACGCCGCGGCCGCGATGCAGACCATGCCGGAGGCCAGGCCGTCGAGGCCGTCGACGAAGTTCACGGCGTTGATGGTGACGACGACGAGCGCGACGGTGAGCAGGGTGCCCTGCCACTGGGTCAGCGAGACGGAGCCGACGCCGGGCACGGGCAGCCACAGGATCGTCAGGCCCTGCATGACCATGACGCCCGCGGCGATCATCTGGGCGCCGAGCTTGATCAGGGCGTCGATCTCGAACTTGTCGTCGAGGACACCGATGATCCAGATCAGCGCCGCGCCGGAGAGCAGCGCCCGTGGCTCGTTGGAGTTCTCGAAGACCGCGTTGAGGTTCGTCAGATGGTCGGCGACGAGCAGACCTGCGCAGAGCCCGAAGAACATCGCGATCCCGCCGAGCCTCGGCGTCGGTTCGCGGTGCACGTCACGCGCGCGGATCTCCGGCATCGCCCCGGCGACGATAGCGAACTTTCGCACCGGGCCGGTCAGCAGGTAGGTCACCGCGGCCGTGATACAGAGCGTCAGCAGGTATTCACGCACAGGCTTCCCCACAGATATCGCTGGCCATCACAGCCCCACACCCTAGCCTCGCCTGCATACGGTGGAGGACCTCCGGGTAGCGAGAATGGTTGCACGAGTGGCAGCTCACGCGTGGGCGCCTACCCGGCTTCGACCCGGATACGGGCGGATTCCTCCAGGTGGATGCGGCGGACTTGCCGACGCGGGTGCGCCGGACCGCACCGCAGACGAGACGTATTCCTCAGCTCCGGTACGGCGGGAACGCCTGCGTCAGCTCGCGCACCTCCTCGCGGGCCTGCCGGTTGTCGACCTCCTCGCGCAGCACCGCCGCGAGCAGCGCCCCGATCCGCACCATCTCCGCCTCGCCCATGCCCTGGGTGGTGACGGCCGCGGTGCCGAGGCGCAGCCCGCGCGCGTCCCCGTGGGGCAGCGCGCAGGTGTCCAGCACGATCCCGGCTGCGGCGAGCCGGCCGCGCGCGGTACGCCCCTCAAGGCCGAGGGGGGCCGGATCCGCGCAGATCAGATGCGTGTCCGTGCCGCCGGTGGTGAGCGCGAGCCCCTCGGCCGCCAGCCCGTCGGCCAGCACGCGCGCATTGGCGACGACCTGACGGGCGTACGCGGCGAACGCGGGCGTGGCCGCCTCCCCGAACGCGACGGCCTTCGCCGCGATGGTGTGCATCTGCGCTCCGCCCTGCGTGAACGGGAACACGGCACGGTTGATCCGTTCCGCGAGCCCGGCGCCGCACAGGACCATGCCGCCGCGCGGCCCGCGCAGCACCTTGTGCGTGGTCGCGCAGACGACGTCCGCGTACGGGACGGGGCTGGGCGCCGCTCCCCCGGCCACGAGTCCCATGGGGTGAGCGGAGTCGGCGATCAGATAGGCCCCTACCTCGTCGGCGATGTCCCGGAAGGCCGCGTAGTCGATGTGCCGCGGATACGAGATGGAGCCGCAGACCACCGCCTTGGGCCGGTGCTTCCGGGCCAGCGCGTCCACCTGCTCGTAGTCGATGAGCCCCGACTCGGGATCGACGCCGTAGCCGACGAAGTCGAACCAGCGTCCCGAGAAGTTGGCGGGCGAGCCGTGCGTGAGGTGCCCGCCGTACGGGAGGCCCAGGGCCAGCACGGTGTCACCGGGGCGCAGCAGGGCGGCGTACGCGGCCAGAACGGCCGAGGATCCGGAGTGCGGCTGGACGTTGGCGTGTTCGGCGCCGAAGAGGGCCTTGGCGCGCTCGATGGCGATGCGCTCGGCGACGTCGACGAACTCGCAGCCGCCGTGGTGGCGGGCGCCGGGGTATCCCTCGGCGTACTTGTTGGCGAGCGGGGAGCCGAGCGCCGCGAGGACGGCGGGTGAGGTGAAGTTCTCGGCGGCGATGAGCTGGAGCGCCGAAGCCTGCCGTGCCTGCTCTCCCAGGAGCACCTCGGCGAGCTCCGGGTCCTGCCGCCGCAGCGCCTCGAAGTCCGGCCCCACGGGCCGTACGACGCCTGACACCCCTGATGCTTCGGTCACCGACATGGCACGCTCCGGACCTGGACGGTGGGCTATGTCCAATGTAGGGCCGGGGAAGGTGGGGCGCCCGGTGTTGTACGGCCGTAGGCAAGCACGCCGAGCCGCTCCCGCTCCACAGCGGAGCGGAGGCAGCGCGCAGCGCGGCGCGGCGCTACATGCGCGCCGGCACGCCCGTCAGCGCCGTCACCACCGGCTCCAGCGCCTGATGGATCTCGTCCCCGATCGAGCGGAAGAACGGCAACGGTGCCCCATACGGGTCGTACACCTCGTCCGCCTCGACATTCGGCGCCAGCAGCCACCCGCGTAGAGCCGCGGCAGCCCGCACCAGGGCACGCGCACGCGCGACCACGCCCTCGTCCGGATCGGGCAGCGTCGCGGGGTCTATGGCCTGGACGAGCCGCGTGAACTCCTTGAGGGTGAACGTGCGCAGCCCCGCCGAGTGCCCCATCGAGATGACCTGCGCCCGGTGGTCGCGCGTGGCGGTCAGTACGAGGTCGGCCCGGATGACGTGGTCGTCGAGGAGCTCGCGCCCCACGAACCCGCTGGCGTCCGCGCCGAACTCGGCGAGGACGGCCTCCGCGTTGGTCTCCATCGGGGCGCCCTCGTGGCCCCAGGTGCCGGCGCTTTCCACGATGAGGCCACCGCCCAACCGGTCGCCGAGCCGGTCCGTCAGGGCATGACGGGTCAGCCGCTCGGTGATCGGCGAGCGGCACACGTTGCCGGTGCTGACGTGGAGGATGCGGAAAGTGTCCCCGTTGTCCTCGAAGACCCCCGTGCCTATGCCACGCCCCGCGTCAGGGGCTGTCAATTGGCCACCTCGAGGTCGGGTACGACCTTGCGGAGCTCCTCGGCGTCCAGCGCACCGGCACGCAGCAGCACAGGCACCTCACCCGTCACATCGACGATCGACGACGGCACGTTGCCGGGCGTCGGACCGCCGTCCAGGTACACGGAGACGGAGTCGCCGAGCATCTCCTGCGCGGCGTCGCAGTCCTCGGGGGCCGCGTGGCCGGTGAGGTTCGCCGACGACACCGCCATGGGACCGACCTCGGTCAGCAGCTCGATGGCGACCGGGTGCAGCGGCATACGCACGGCGACGGTGCCACGGGTGTCCCCAAGGTCCCACTGGAGCGACGGCTGGTGCTTGGCGACCAGCGTCAGCGCGCCCGGCCAGAAGGCGTCGACGAGCTCCCACGCCTTCTCCGAGAAGTCCGTGACGAGCCCGTGGAGGGTGTTCGGGGAGCCGATGAGGACGGGCGTGGGCATGTTGCGCCCGCGGCCCTTGGCCTCCAGCAGATCGGCGACCGCCTCGGAGCTGAACGCGTCGGCCCCGATGCCGTACACGGTGTCGGTGGGCAGCACGACCAGCTCGCCACGACGGACGGCGGACGCGGCCTCACGCAGACCGGTGGTGCGGTCGGTCGCGTCATTGGTGTCGTATCGCCGTGCCATTTAGCGAGCCTCCTCGTACACGAAGTACACGTACTGGATCTTGGTCTGGGTCGGAGCCGCGGCCGTCATGGCAGTGCCTTGCGGGCGGTCGCGAAGCGCGGCCGGTTGTTCAGGTCGGGATGGTCGGCCGCGTCGGCCCAGCCCGCCTCCTCGCTGAAGATCCACGGCACCTGGCCGCCCTGCGTGTCCGCGTGCTCGACGACGACGACGCCGCCGGGACGCAGCAGCCGGTGGGCGGTGCGCTCCAGGCCGCGGATGGTGTCGAGCCCGTCCTCGCCGGAGAACAGGGCGAGTTCGGGGTCGTGGTCGCGTGCCTCGGGGGCGACGTACTCCCACTCGGTGAGCGGGATGTACGGCGGGTTGGAGATGACGAGGTCCACCTGGCCGTTGAGCTCGGGCAGCGCGGTGAGCGCGTCGCCCTGGTGGACGGTGACCCGGGAGCCCTCGGCGTTCTTGCGGGTCCACTCGAGGGCGTCCTCGGAGAGCTCCACGGCGTGCACCCGGGACCGCGGCACCTCCTGTGCCAAGGCGAGGGCGATCGCGCCGGAGCCCGCGCACAGGTCGACGATCAGCGGCTCGACGACGTCCATCGCACGCACGGCGTCTATCGCCCAGCCGACGACGGACTCGGTCTCGGGCCGGGGCACGAAGACGCCGGGCCCCACCTGGAGCTCCAGATAGCGGAAGTACGCACGTCCGGTGATGTGCTGGAGCGGTTCGCGGGCCTCGCGGCGGGCGATGGCCTCCCAGTAGCGGGCGTCGAAGTCCGCGTCCTTGACCGTGTGCAGCTCGCCCCGCTTCACGCCGTGCACGAACGCGGCGAGCTCCTCCGCGTCGTTGCGCGGCGAGGGCACGCCGGCGTCGGCCAGCCGCCGAGTGGCCTGGGCCACTTCCGCGAGCAGCAGGTTCACGCTGGTCCTCCGGGGCAGAGCGGTCGTCTTACGGGGTCGTGGTGCCGGGGCAGGCCCGGCACCGGCTCAGGACGTGGCGGCGAGCTTCGCGGCCGAGTCCGCGTCGACGCACGCCTGGATCACGGCGTCGAGTTCACCGTCGAGCACCTGGTCAAGGTTGTACGCCTTGAAGCCCACGCGGTGGTCCGAAATGCGGTTCTCCGGGAAGTTGTACGTACGGATCTTCTCGGAGCGGTCGACAGTGCGGACCTGGCTGCGGCGGGCGTCCGCGGCCTCCTTCTCCGCCTCCTCCTGGGCCGCCGCGAGGAGCCTGGAGCGCAGGATACGCATCGCCTGCTCCTTGTTCTGCAGCTGGCTCTTCTCGTTCTGGCAGGAGGCGACGACACCGGTCGGGAGGTGGGTGATGCGGACCGCGGAGTCGGTCGTGTTGACGGACTGGCCGCCCGGCCCCGACGACCGGTACACGTCGATGCGCAGGTCGTTCGGGTTGATCTCCACGTCGATCTCCTCGGCCTCGGGCGTCACGAGGACACCGGCGGCGGAGGTGTGGATACGGCCCTGGGACTCGGTCGCGGGCACGCGCTGCACGCGGTGCACCCCGCCCTCGTACTTCAGCCGGGCCCAGACGCCCTGGCCGGGCTCCGGCGTGGCGTTGCCCTTGGTCTTCACGGCGACCTGGACGTCCTTGTAGCCGCCGAGCTCGGACTCCGTGGAGTCGATGATCTCGGTCTTCCAGCCGATGCGCTCCGCGTACCGCAGGTACATGCGCAGCAGGTCGCCGGCGAACAGGGCGGACTCGTCGCCGCCCGCGCCCGCCTTGATCTCGAGGATGACGTCCTTGTCGTCGCTGGGGTCGCGCGGGATCAGCAGCATCCGCAGCTTCTCGGTGAGCTCCTCGCGCTGCTGCTCCAGCTCCTTCACCTCGGCGGCGAAGTCCGGGTCGTCGGCGGCCAGCTCGCGGGCGGTCTCGATGTCGTCGCCGGTCTGCTTCCAGGAGCGGTACGCGGCGACGATCGGGGTCAGCTCGGCATAGCGCTTGTTGAGCTTGCGCGCGTTGGCCTGGTCGGCGTGGACCGACGGGTCGGCGAGCTGCTTCTCCAGGTCGGCGTGTTCGCCGATGAGTTCCTCGACGGCCTCGAACATCTTGGGCTCCTGAAATGCGTACGACGGTGGAAGGGCGGCGACCAAAAACGCCGGTCCCGGCGCGCCCCGAAGCAGGGCGCGGCCAAGGACCGGCGCAGGTGGCTCGCTACTTCTTGGAGCCGGCAGCAGCCTTGCCGAAGCGGGCCTCGAAGCGGGCCACACGGCCACCGGTGTCGAGGATCTTCTGCTTGCCCGTGTAGAACGGGTGGCACTCGGAGCAGACCTCGGCGCGGACGGTGCCGCTCTGGATCGTGCTACGGGTGGTGAACGACGCGCCACAGGTGCAGCTGACCTGCGTCTCGACGTACTCGGGGTGGATGTCGCGCTTCAAGGTGTCTCCTATGTATCGGGAGGGCGCCGGGTCGCAGCCGCGGGATGCGGAAGCGTGAACCGGAGCCGACGTACCAGTCTGCCAGCACTGGCCGCATCCCCCAAAACCGGGGTGGGGCCGGATCTATTCCGCGGGCTTCCCGGAGGCCTCGGTGCCGGCCCTCAGTCGCTGCTCACCACGGAGCCGGCCGAGCCCTTGTCGCCCGCGGAGTCCTTCACGACGGAGGCAGGGATGGGCTTGTCCGCCTTGAGCGCGGCCCACACCTTACGGTCCTGGGTCTCGAGCGGCAGGACGCGGTTGAGGTTGGCGGGGTCGTACTCGACGGGCAGCGTGATCATCTTCATGTCGCCGGCGCCGATGCCCTTGAGGCCGCTCGCGAAGCCGGCGAGGTTCTTGACCGAGTCCAGGTCGGAGTCGGTGGTGATGGCGCTGGTGGCGGTGTCGGCGAGGTCGTAGAGCTTCTTCGGGCTGCTGAAGACGCCGACCTCCTTGACCTGCTTGATGAGCGCCTTGACGAACGCCTGCTGCAGCTGGATGCGGCCGAGGTCGCTCCCGTCGCCGACGCCGTGCCGGGTGCGGACGAGACCGAGGGCCTGCTCGCCGGTCAGGGTGTGCTGTCCGGCCTTCAGATGGAGATGGCTCTGGTCGTCGTCGATCGCCTGCGAGGTGGTGATGTCGACGCCGCCGAGGGTGTTTATGAGCTTCTTGAAGCCCGTGAAGTCGACCTCGACGTAGTGGTCCATGCGGATCCCGGACATCGCCTCGACGGTCTTGACGGCGCAGGCGGGGCCGCCGACCTGGTACGCCGTGTTGAACATCAGTTCCTGGCCGCCCGGGACGGTGTTGCCCTTGCTGTCGGTGCACGTGGGCCGGGTGACGAGGGTGTCGCGGGGTATGGAGACGACGCTCGCCTTCTTGTGGCCCTCGTAGACGTGCACGACCATCGCGGTGTCGGAGCGTGCGGTGCCCTCGTCCTTGCCGTACTCGGAGTTCTTGCCGGACCGGGAGTCGGAACCGAGGACGAGGATGTCCATCGAGCCGTTGTCGACGTTGTCCGGGCGATCGGTGCCGAGCGCGGCGTTGATGTCGACGCCCTGGATGTTGTCGTTGAGCTTGACGTACACGTACCCGAGGCCGGTGCCGCCCAGGACCACCAGGCCCGCTGCCGCCCAGGCGGCTATGACGACGGCCCTGCTCCGCGGGGAGCGCGGCTTGCGCCGCCGTCCCTTGGCTCGGCGCCTGGGAGTCGGCTGATCGGTGGCCGGCGTGCTGTGGTCGGGCATGTGCTCCTCAGTCCTCGTCGGGTCTTATACCCCCCGCTCTCGGCATCAGGCCGGGCTCGTTCGGCTTGTCAGACGGGGAAACCGCATGAAGGGTTGCACAACGCACTGTGCCCACCGCGTAGGGCGGTGGGCACAGTGCGTAGTCGGCGGCACCGGGGCGTCCGGTGCTCACCTGCGATTTCAGCCGAAGATGTCGTACTGCTGGAAACCGGTGCCGACGCTGATCCTTGTGGCGAAGATCTCGCTGGTGGCCTTGCCGGTGCCCGGGTAGAGGTACAGCGTCCCGCCGGGCGTGCGGGCCAGGAAGTCGGCCTTGCCGTCGCCGGTCACGTCACCAGGGGCGTCGAAGGCGTTGTAGCCGCTCCAGGTGCGCACCTTGATGCGGCTGGAGAACGCTCCGCTGCCGGCCTTGCCGGTGCCCTTGTAGAGGTAGACGTAGGAGTTGCTCTTGGAGCGCGCGATCAGGTCGGTCTTGCCGTCGCCGGTGAAGTCGCCGTGGCCGCGCACGGAGTTGTACTGGTTCCAGCCCGAGCCGACCTCGACGCGGGTGGAGAAGGTGCCGTTGCCCTTGCCCGGGTAGATCCACAGGATTCCGGCGGAGTCCACCGAGAGCAGGTCGGGCAGGGCGTCGCCGGTGACGTCACCCGGAGCGACGATGCGGGTGCGGGTCTTCCAGTTGCCGAAGATCTGGTCGGTGCTCCAGTCGCCGCTCGAGGGGACGTAGTGGAGCCAGAACACGGCGCCGTCGACGCTGCGGCGCACCACGAAGTCCTGGTAGCCGTCCCGGTTGAGATCGGTCTGCAGGACGACATTGGTGCCCTTGAAGCTGCCGAGGGACACGCGCGTGGCGAACGAGGTGCCCTTGGAGTCCTTCTCGTAGCCGGTGCCGGTCGACGCGAGACGCACGAACAGGTCGGCCTTGTGGTCACCGCTCAGGTTGGTGTCGTCGATGCGCGGGTAGGCGGCGCCGACGTAGGTGCTCACCTTGGTGAAGACGCTGTACGCGCCCTTGGCCACGCAGTCCTCGACGCCCCAGGACACGACACCGACGATGCGGTTGTTCACCACGAGCGGGCCGCCGGAGTCGCCGTTGCACGCGGAGACGGTGCCGTCGTCACTGCCGGTCGCGGGGTTGCCCGCGCACACCATGTGGCCCTTGATGAAGTCGGTGCCGTAGGCGCTGGTGCAGGTGGTGTCGGACTGGATCGGCAGCGGGGCCGACTTCAGCGTCTGGGAGATGTCCTGGCTGGTGGAGCTGGTGCGGCCCCAGCCGTAGACCTCGGCCTCCTTGCCGGCGGCGTACGAGGCGGTGTCGCCCGACGTCGTGATCTGGATCGGCTTGGCCGTGATCGGGTTCGGCAGCGTCAGGACGGCGATGTCGTTGTCGATGGTCGACGCGTTGTACGACGAGTGGTTCCACTGGCGCCAGACGCCGGAGACGGTGCCGCCGTGCAGGTCGGTGTTGCCCGCGTCGTCCGTGGTGGGCAGCTGCGCGGTGCCCGTGACGATCGCGCCGTTGGCGTTCCAGTTGTAGCCCTTGACGCAGTGGGCGGCGGTGAGGATCTTCGTCGGCGAGACGACGGCGCCACCGCAGAAGAAGCCGATGTCGTCGCTCTCGTCGGTGGTGCCCTTGTCGTCGTAGTACCAGAGCTGCGCCATCCAGGGCGCCGTGCTGATGCTGGTGTCGGTGCCGTTGATGACCTTCGCGTCGACGGTGCCGGTGCTGCTCGAGGTGCTGGAGCTGCTGGTGGTGCTGGAGCTGAACGACGTCTTGGACGTCTTGCCGGCCGTGTCGTCACCGGCCAGCGCGCCCGCGACCCGCTCCTTGAGCTCGCTGAGCGTCGGCGACGTGGTGGCAGGCTTGACGGTCGGCTTCGGCAGCGACGTGGCGGCGTCCGCGGGCGATATCAGCACCGCGGCGGCGACGGCGGCGGCCAGTGTGGCGGCGGCTGCGGGAATGGCTATGCGTATACGGCGTCTGTGCCGACCGCCCGCGGACATGCGGGTGTCCACTCAAGTCCCCCCTCGAAGGCATGAGTTCAGTGGCCGAAGCGCCCGGGACAGATGGCGGGCAGAAGGTGCAGCTGCTTCGGCGGAGTAAGAAGAGTGGCGTGATCGTACAACGGTTCCCCAGGCACCAAAGAAGGCCGCCACCGTCACATGCGTAACGGTGGCGGCCCTTTTGCCACTGCTTTAGCCGACGCGTCGCCGGCTTTGCGTGCGCGTTGCCGACGTCAGTCGTTGTTGCCCGGCGCCGGCGTCGTCTTCTGGATCTGCAGAAGGAACTCGGCGTTCGACTTCGTCTGCTTCATCTTGTCGAGCAGCAGCTCGATGGCCTGCTGGGAGTCGAGCGCGTGGAGCACCCGGCGCAGCTTCCAGACGATGCCAAGTTCCTCGCCGCCGAGCAGGATCTCTTCCTTGCGCGTACCGGACGCGTCGACGTCGACGGCCGGGAAGATGCGCTTGTCGGCGAGCTTCCGGTCGAGCTTGAGCTCCATGTTGCCGGTGCCCTTGAACTCCTCGAAGATCACCTCGTCCATGCGCGAGCCGGTGTCGACCAGCGCGGTGGCCAGGATGGTCAGCGAGCCGCCGTCCTCGATGTTGCGCGCGGCACCGAAGAACCTCTTCGGCGGGTACAGCGCGGTCGAGTCGACACCACCGGACAGGATGCGGCCGGAGGCCGGGGCGGCGAGGTTGTACGCACGGCCCAGACGCGTGATCGAGTCGAGCAGCACGACGACGTCGTGACCCAGCTCCACGAGGCGCTTGGCGCGCTCGATGGCGAGCTCGGCGACCGTGGTGTGGTCCTCGGCCGGGCGGTCGAAGGTCGAGGAGATGACCTCGCCCTTGACCGACCGCTGCATGTCGGTGACCTCTTCCGGACGCTCGTCGACGAGGACGACCATCAGGTGGCACTCGGGGTTGTTGTGCGTGATCGCGTTGGCGACCGCCTGCATGATCATGGTCTTACCGGTCTTCGGCGGGGCCACGATCAGACCGCGCTGGCCCTTACCGATCGGCGACACGAGGTCGATGATGCGGGTGGTCAGCACGCCCGGGTCGGTCTCCAGACGGAGCCGGTCCTGCGGGTACAGCGGCGTCAGCTTGGTGAACTCCGGCCGCCCGCGCCCGGATTCGGGCGCCATGCCGTTGACCGAGTCCAGGCGGACCAGCGCGTTGAACTTCTCGCGACGCTCGCCCTCCTTCGGCTGGCGCACGGCACCGGTGACGTGGTCACCCTTGCGCAGACCGTTCTTGCGGACCTGGGCCAGCGACACGTACACGTCGTTCGGCCCCGGCAGGTAGCCCGACGTCCGGATGAACGCGTAGTTGTCGAGGATGTCCAGGATGCCCGCGACGGGGATCAGGACGTCGTCCTCGCCGATCTGCGGCTCCTGCACGTCGTCGCGGCCGCGACGGCCACGGCGGTCGCGGTAACGGCCACGGCGGCCACGGCGCCCGTCGAAATCGTCGTCGTCCTGCTGCTGCTGCCGGTCCTGGCGGCCGCCGCCCGGCTGCTGGCGCTGCTGGCCACCGCCCTGCTGCTGCTCGTCGCCCTTGCCGCCCCTGCGGTCGCGGTCCCGGCCACGCCCACGGTCACGGCGGTCACGGCGGCCCTCCGCGCCGCCGTCCGCGGAACCGTCGCCCTGGCCGTCGGTCTTGACGGTGCCGGTCTCGGTCTTGGGCTCGGCCACGGCGACGGCGGCCTGCGCCTCGGGCGCCCCGGCCTCGGCGGTGGCGCGACGCCGGCGGCGCTCCCCGACGGGGGCGTCGTCGCTGGCGGGCTGGCCCGGAATCTCGATCTGCTGCTGGGCGACGGCCTTCGCGGCGGCCTTGTCGCCCTCCGCCTTCTCGGCCTTGTCCCCGGCCGCGGTGTCGTCGCCGGTACGTGCCTTGGAGGTGGCGCGGCGCTTCGGCTTGGTCTCGGCCGAGGCGGCGGCGCTCTTCGCGGGGGCGCCGGCAGCGGCCTGGGAGCCCCCGGCCTGCGCCTCCTTGATGACCTCGATCAGCTGGCTCTTGCGCATACGCGCGGTGCCCCTGATACCGAGGCCTGATGCGACCTGCTGCAGCTCGGCCAGCACCATGCCCTCAAGGCCGGTACCGCGGCGCCGCCGGGAGCCGGCACCGGAGGCAGGCGCGGCAGAGGCGTCCGTGGCGGGCGCAGCAGCGGTGTCGACCGTGCTGTCGGCACTCACGCCCATCAGATCGGTGGTGTCGCTCACGAAGGGTCCTTCCCTGGAGCGGACGTCGGCCTGTCTGGCTCGGCGACCGGTTGTGCTGTCCGGCAGGAGGTCCGTGTGGGTGGACCGTACCGGGGCGGTTGTCCGCCTACGCGGCGGAGAGATATCTGGTGATTGGCGATTTCCGATACCGTGCCACGGCTTTTCTACGTCACGCGGCTCGGTCACGCCGGTTCCGGAGCGCCCCCAGCTGACTCCCCCGGCTGACGCCGGAGGTGCCCCCAGGAGTTCCCCCGCTCTGCAGGCCGCTCATTGCATGGCACTCGGTGCCTGCGGATGAAACTGCTTGGGAGGCTCGCGGAGGAGTGTCTGTCCCGGACGGGGACACAAGGCACCTCGCCATGGTGGGGTCGGGTGCAGACTTGAGATTAACACTACCGGATCCAACAATCATTCCCCCTCTCGCAATCCGGCAACCGTGTGTCAGGGCGCAAGCGGCAGCACACTCGCTCCGGCGGCGTCGAGGGCCAGCCGGTTGGCCGCCCAGCCCTCCCCCGCCAGTCGGGCGACCTTGTCGGCCGTCTCTTCGTTCGCCAGCGCAAGCACCGTGGGGCCCGCACCGGAGATCACCGCGGGGACGCCGTCGGCCCGCAGCCGCTCCACCAGGGCGGCGCTCTCCGGCATGGCGGGGGCGCGGTACTCCTGGTGCAGCCGGTCCTCGGTGGCGGGCAGCAGCAGCTCGGGGCGCCTGGTCAGGGCCTCGACGAGCAGGGCGGCCCGGCCCGCGTTGGCCGCGGCGTCCACATGCGGGACGGTGCGCGGCAGCAGTCCGCGTGCGGTCTCGGTGAGCACCGGCTTTCCCGGTACGAAAACCACCGGAACGATGGAATCTGCGGGCTCCATCCTGATCGCCCGGGCCGCACCGCGCTCCATCCAGGAGAGGGTGAAGCCGCCGAGCAGACACGCGGCGACGTTGTCCGGGTGGCCCTCGATCTCGGTCGCGAGCTCGAGGAGCGCGGCGTCGTCGAGCTTGGTGTCGCCGCCTATCGTCACGGCGCGCGCGGCGACGATGCCGGCGCAGATGGCGGCCGACGAGGAGCCGAGGCCGCGGCCGTGCGGGATGCGGTTGGCGCAGACGACCTCGAGGCCGCGCGGCTGTCCGCCGAGCAGGTCGAAGGCGGTGCGCAGCGAGCGGACGAGCAGGTGGCTCTCGTCGCGCGGGAGCGTCTCGCTGCCCTCACCTGCGATGTCGATGTTCAGGCCGGAATCGGCCACCCGGACGACGACGTCGTCGTACAGCCCCAGCGACAGGCCCAGGGCGTCGAAGCCCGGACCGAGATTGGCGCTGGTGGCGGGGACGCGCACCCGGACGGCGGCGGCGCGGAACGCGGGACCGGCCATCGCTCGATGACTCTCCTTGAACTGCGGGGTTTGGCGAGATTTCGATGCACTGCAAGACGAACCGAACACCCGACGGCCGCGAACGGCGGTGACTCCGCGATACACGCGGCGGGGTGGGTTCGGTACAGCCTATCGAAGGAAGGTTCAGTGGCGACATAGGGCGCACAGGAGGCGCACGATGCGTGTCGTAAGCCCCTCGTGCACCCCCTGTCAAGGGTTGTCCGAGTTCGGCCGTTCCGGCTGTGGCCAGTCGTTCGGCCGCCGGCGCCGCCTGTGGGCAATCGTTCCTCCCCCAGTGCCTCAAGGGCCTGGGAGGTGCCCCCAGGGGCGGAACGGGTGGGCACAGGCGGAACCCTCTGACAGAGGGCCCGCCGTCGTACCCCCGGGCACCCACGACACCGGGTGCCCTGACAAACCGGGGCGCCCGCAAAAGGGGGCCCCGGCCGTCAGAAGGCCTAAGCCAGCCCGAGCCGCTCCGCGGCCGCGGCCGCGTCGACCGGCACGGTGACCGGCTGCGGAGCACCCGCAACGGCCCAGTCCGGATCCTTGAGCCCGTTCCCGGTGACCGTGCAGACGATCTTCTGACCGGGGTCGACCAGCCCCTGCTCGGCGGCCTTCAGCAGACCCGCGACGGACGCGGCCGACGCCGGCTCGACGAAGACACCCTCCTGGGAGGCCAACAACCGATAGGCGCGCAGAATCTCACGGTCCGTCACCTCGTCGATGAGACCGCCCGATTCGTCCCGCGCGGCCAGCGCGAACTTCCAGGACGCGGGGTTTCCGATGCGAATCGCGGTCGCAATCGTCGAGGGGTCCTTGACGACCTCGCCACGCACGATCGGAGCCGAACCGGAGGCCTGGAAACCCCACATCCGGGGGGTTTTCGCGGCGACCTTGTCGGCGGCGTACTCGGTGTAGCCCTTCCAGTACGCGGTGATGTTGCCCGCGTTGCCGACCGGCAGGACGTGGATGTCGGGCGCGTCGCCGAGCATGTCCACGATCTCGAAGGCCGCGGTCTTCTGACCCTCGATACGCACCGGGTTGACCGAATTGACCAGCGCCACCGGGTAGTTCTCGGACAGCGCGCGGGCCAGCGTCAGGCAGTCGTCGAAGTTGCCGTCGACCTGCAGGATCTTCGCGCCGTGCACCAGCGCCTGGCCCATCTTGCCGAGCGCGATCTTGCCCCGCGGCACGAGGACGGCGCTGACCATGCCGGCACGTACGGCGTAGGCCGCCGCGGAGGCGGAGGTGTTGCCGGTGGACGCGCAGATGACGGCCTGCGCACCCTCCTCCTTGGCCTTGCTGATGGCCATGGTCATGCCGCGGTCCTTGAAGGACCCGGTCGGGTTCGCGCCCTCGACCTTGAGGTGTACCTCGCAGCCCGTGCGCTCGGAGAGCACCTGCGCGGGCACGAGCGGCGTACCGCCCTCGCGGAGCGTCACGACCGGCGTGCTGTCGGAGACCGGCAGCCTGTCCCGGTACTCCTCGATGATTCCGCGCCACTGGTGGGTCATTGCTGGTTACTCTCCTTCAACCCGCATGATGCTGGCGACACCACGCACGGTGTCGAGGTTGCGCAGCGCCTCGACGGTCCCGCTGAGGGAGGCGTCGGACGCCCGGTGGGTGACGACGACGAGCGAGGCGTCGCCGTCCTTGCCCTGCTGACGCACGGTGTCGATGGATACGCCGTGCTGGGCGAAGACCGTCGCGACCTGGGCGAGGACGCCCGGTTTGTCGGCCACGTCGAGGCTGATGTGGTAGCGCGTGACGACGTCGCCCATGGGCGAGACGGGCAGCTGCGCGTACGCGGACTCGCCCGGTCCCGTCGACTCGGCGAGCTTGTTGCGGCACACGGCGACGATGTCGCCGAGGACGGCCGACGCGGTCGGGGAGCCGCCCGCGCCGGGCCCGTAGAACATCAGCTGACCTGCGGCGTCGGCCTCGACGAAGACGGCGTTGTAGGCGCCGCGGACGGACGCGAGCGGGTGGCTGAGCGGGATCATCGCCGGGTGGACGCGGGCGGTGACGGACTCGCCGTCGGCGGCCCGCTCGCAGATGGCCAGCAGCTTGATGGTGCAGCCCATCTGCTTCGCGGATGCGAAGTCGGCGGCGGTGACCTCGGTCATGCCCTCGCGGTACACGTCGTCGAGGCGTACGCGCGAGTGGAAGGCGATACCGGCGAGGATCGCGGCCTTGGCGGCGGCGTCGTAGCCCTCGACGTCGGCGGTCGGGTCGGCCTCCGCGTACCCGAGCGCGGTGGCCTCGTCGAGCGCCTCCTGATACCCGGCGCCCGTCGTGTCCATCTTGTCGAGGATGAAGTTGGTGGTGCCGTTGACGATGCCGAGGACCCGGTTGACCTTGTCTCCCGCGAGGGACTCGCGCAGCGGCCGGATCAGCGGGATGGCACCGGCGACGGAAGCCTCGTAGTACAGATCGCGCCCGTGCTCCTCGGCGGCCGCATGGAGAGCCGCCCCGTCCTGGGCGAGCAGCGCCTTGTTCGCGGAGACGACGGACGCGCCGTGCTCGAAGGCGGTGGTGATGAGGGAGCGGGCGGGCTCGATACCGCCGATGACCTCGACGACGACGTCGATGTCGCCCCGTTTGACCAGGGCGGTGGCGTCCGTGGTGATGAGTGACGGATCGATGCCCTCACGGACCTTGGAGGGCCGGCGGACCGCCACGCCCGCCAGCTCCACGGGGGCGCCGACCCGCGCGGCGAGGTCCTCCGCGTGCGTCGTCATGATGCGTGCCACCTCTGAGCCGACGACCCCACAGCCCAGCAGCGCCACCTTCAGCGGACGCGTACGCATCATCCGACCTCACTTCTCATACATCTACGGTTTGACCAGTCTCACCCAACGGACCGGATTTTCTGCCCCTCGTCCGGATCGTGAGACGTTTATTTCATTATCCCGGCGCCGGAAATCAGGAGATCTTTCTCCGGCACCAGGCATTTCGGCGGCGTTCTGCCGCGCCCGGGGGCCGGCAGGCGGAAGGTGTGCCGACCACCGGCCGCCCTGCGGTCGGGTCACCGCCCCCCTGCGGTGGGGTCACCCGACCGGTCATCGTCACCCCACGTCGAGCCGAAGCAGATCCTCCTCCGTCTCCCGGCGGACGATGACCCGGGCCTCACCGTCGCGCACGGCGACGACGGGCGGGCGAAGCGCGTGGTTGTAGTTGCTCGCCATGGAGCGGCAGTACGCACCGGTGGCGGGGACGGCGATGAGGTCGCCGGGCGCCAGGTCGGAGGGCAGGAAGGCGTCGCGTACGACGATGTCGCCGCTCTCGCAGTGCTTGCCGACGACACGGACGAGCATCGGCTCGGCGTCGGAGGTCCTGGAGACGAGGGCGACGCTGTACTCGGCGTCGTACAGGGCGGTGCGGATGTTGTCCGACATGCCGCCGTCGACGGAGACGTAGGTGCGCAGCCCGTCGAGCGGCTTGATGGTGCCGACCTCGTAGAGCGTGAAGGCGGTGGGCCCGACGATGGCGCGCCCCGGCTCGACCGAGATACGGGGCGTGCGAAGCCCGGCGACCTCACACTCCCGGGTGACGATCTCACCGAGCGCCTTGGCGATCTCGTGCGGCTCACGCGGGTCGTCGTCGGAGGTGTAGGCGATGCCGAGGCCACCACCGAGGTCGATCTCGGGCAGCTCGACACCGTGCTCGTCGCGGATCTCGGCGAGGAGGGACACGACCCGGCGGGCGGCGACCTCGAACCCGGCCATGTCGAAGATCTGCGACCCGATGTGCGAGTGGATGCCGACGAGCTCGAGCCCGTCGAGCTTGAGAGCACGCCGCACGGCCTCGGCGGCCTGCCCGTCGGCGAGCGCGATGCCGAACTTCTGGTCCTCGTGGGCGGTGGCGATGAACTCGTGCGTGTGCGCCTCGACGCCGACGGTCACCCGGATCAGTACGCGCTGCCGCTTGCCGAGCCGCTCGGCGATGTGCGCGACACGCACGATCTCCTGGAAGGAGTCGAGAACGATGTGCCCGACACCGACGGACACGGCCTTCTCGATCTCCTCGGCGGACTTGTTGTTGCCGTGGAAGGCGATGCGCTCGGCGGGCATCCCGGCGGACAGGGCCGTGGTGAGCTCGCCGCCGGAGCAGACGTCGAGGTTGAGCCCTTCCTCGTGCAGCCAGCGCACGACGGCGCGCGACAGGAACGCCTTGCCGGCGTAGTAGACGTCGGCGTCGGCCCCGAAGGCGCTGCGCCAGGCCCGGGCGCGGGCACGGAAGTCGGCTTCGTCGATGAAGTACGCGGGCGTGCCGAACTCCTCGGCGAGCCGCGTCACGTCGATGCCGCCGACGCTGACGGTGCCCTCCGGGGTCCGGGTGACGGTCTGGGCCCAGACCTTGGGGTCGAGGGCGTTGAGGTCGGCGGGCGGCGCGGTGTAGTGCCCCTCGGGCAGCACGTCGGCGTGGCGGGGGCCGGCGGGGTGTGCGGAACGGCTCATGACTGTGGTTGCGCTCTCTCGTAGGTCACGTGGTCGTGGTTCACGTAGTTCACGTGCTCAGACGTTTTCGGGTGCATCGATACCGAGCAGGGTCAGGCCGCCGGCCAGCACCGTCCCGGCGGCTTCGGCGAGGGCGAGCCGGGCGCGGTGGGCGGCCGAGGGTTTCTCGTCGCCGAGCGGCAGCACACGCGTGGCGTCGTGGAAACCGAAGAAGGCGTCCGCGGTGGCGACGAGGTGCCGGGCGAGACGGTCGGGGGCACGGTTGCGGGCGGCGGTGGCGAGGACTACGGGGTAGTCGGCGAGGGCGGTGAGGAGGTCCTCAGCTGCCGGGGAGCCGCCCAGGTGACCGGGCTCGGGATGGAAGCCGAGCTGATCGGCGCCGCGTACGAGGGCTCGGGCTCGCGAGTACGCGTACTGGACCCGGAAGAGGGGGTTGCTCTCCCGCTGCACGAGATGGTCGGCGGTGAGGCGGGGCCGGTCGTGGGGGGCGGGGTGGAGGAGGGCCCAGCGGGTGGCGTCGGGGGTGAGGGGGGTGGGGTGGTGCAGGGGCGCGGGCACGGGGTGGAGATTCACGGGCGAGGCGTCGTCGGCGTGCTGAACGTGGACGACGTCGGCCTGACCACCGAGGGCGGCGACGATGCACGAGACGGCGTCGGCGACGACTTCCGCCCGCAGCTCCTGCGCAGGGATTCGAAGCTCGATTCGCTGCCCGTCGAGGGCGAGGCTGTGCCCGTAACGGAGCCCCTGGTCGAGTACGTCACGTACGAGAGCGGCGTCGGCCCCGTCGAGGGTGAAGTTGAGGAACCCGGGCCCGGTGATCTCGATACCGGCGATGCCGTCCGCGCTGTCCAGCCGGTCCCGCAGAATCTCGGCGACCTGCCGCGGTGGCGCCCCGGCGGCACCGGCGAGCTGAAGGGCGACATTACTGGCGTAGTCCCCGCGCCCGCCCGGCCTGGGCCGTTCGATCACGACCCGTGCGGGCACGGCCACGCTCAGCGCCCCGTCGTCCACAGCACGACGCACCGCGCGCAGCACGGTACGGGAGAGCTCGACGGGGGTCACGGGGACAAGCGTATGGGAGGAGGGGGGTGGGTAGGCGAGTTGGTTTCGGAGGTTCCGGAATGTGGACGCGGGGACAGGGCCGAAGTAGTGGTCGGAAACCGACGTGGCGGCCGGCGGAGGGACTCCGAGTCAGCCCCCGGCGCGCCCAGCGCGCTCCGCCTCGGCACCCGCCCCGGCCTCCGTGTCCGCGCCGGCCCCGTCGACGGTCCCGCTGCCCGCACGGTGCTGTGTGCCGTCCCCCAGCCGGGAGTCCCCGCCCCGGGAGCCGCCACCGCCCCGCCAGACGCGCTCCATCAACTGCCGGACGGTCTGTACGAGTTCGGCAGGCTCGAAAGGCTTGGCCAGGAAGGCGTCCACGCCGACGTCGAGCCCGTTCTCCACCTCGTACGGCGTACAGGCGCTGACGATCACGAGCGGCAGATCCCGCGTACGAGGCTCGGAACGCAGCCGCGCGGCGGTGCGGAGCCCATCAAGGCGAGGCATGACAACATCAAGCGTGACGACGTCCGGGCAGACCTGCTGGACGACATCCAGACACTCGGCACCGTCGGCCGCGGTCACCACCTCGAAGCCCTCCAGCTCGAGGTTGACCCTGATCAGCTGCCGGATGACCTTGTTGTCATCGACAACAAGCACCCGACCCGACGCGCCTGGCACACATCGAGGGTAGGTCCGCCCACACCGCCGCGTCCGGCTTTTCCCCACTTCCGCCCCTTGCGGGGAAAGCCCCGTACGCGTGCCCGACACCACCCTCCGTGACCATTGCATGACGCAGCGGGACGAACCGGGAATCCATCACGCCCCTCATGCACGACCCACGCCCTCTCCACAGAGAGCGGAAATACCTGTTCATGAGGACCCCCCAAGAGCTGGTAGGGTTCTACCCGTCGCCGCCGAACAGCGACCGACACGCCCCCGTAGCTCAGGGGATAGAGCAACGGCCTCCGGAGCCGTGTGCGCAGGTTCGAATCCTGCCGGGGGCACCCTATATGAGGTGCCCAAAGACCCCGTCACCAGCGGAAACGCTGAGGCCGGGGTCTTCGTGTATGTGCAGGCGTATGCCGCCGGAAGCGGCCCTATGTCGGGGTCCGTGGACGAGCTGTGGACGGGATCTTGGAACGTTGCCGCAGGTGAGAAACGTTCCCACACCGTTCCCATGAAAGAGCCGCCAGGCAGGAACCTAGCGTGTCAGAGGCGTGCGCTTGGATGAGCGAGTGACCGTTCAAGACGTTGCTCGGCAGCTGCCCGACATAGCCGTTCTCCGTGAGCACTGCCGTTCCATGGCCATCCTGGAGGCAGTCCTGAGCCCTGAGTGGGCAGACCGCTACCACTCCTTCAACCGCCATTGGTCCGACACGGAGTCGATAGCCTCGATGCGGAACGGGTCGGGCGACGAGTACTCGATCGTTTTCTCGGCCGCCGGCGCCTACGTCCGTGGGTTCGATCACGAATCACCTATGAGCCCCTATGCAGAGGACGGGCCATGGCCCGGAGTGCTCGATGACGTTCCCGACGTCTTCCGGCCGTGCGTCGAGGAGCCCGCGTTCTCGGATGAGGACGGGATGCCTCTCACCACTGCGTGTATGTGGCGAGAGACGGGAGACGATGGCTGGAAAACAGGGACGATCGACTTCCCCGACGAGGAAACGGAAGACCCGGACGGCGCCGGGTACCTCTTCCAACTGTTGGTGGACCGCTCACCGGAAGCGTTTCAGCGGTGGGCCGAGGACTACTACGAGATCCCGGTCGACTTGGAGGCCGTTCGTCACGTCTTTTCTTCCCGTCCTCTGACCGAAGGAGTGGTCAGCGCATTGAACTCAGAGATCACCCTGGCCGACCTCGCGGAGGACATCGCGGAGATTGGCTATCCGCTGAGCTGAGACATTCAGCAACGACGAGGCCCCTGGACGCGATGCCAGGGGCCTCGGATGCGGGCAGGGGTGTCACTCATACTCGCGGAGTAGGTCCTCGATACGCCGGTTGGCGACCTCTTGCCGCCCGTCGAGACACTTCGCATAGCGCGTCAGCAGGACCTCAACGCTGTTGCCTGCGCGCTCAGCCACCTCGGTCGGATCGACGCCCGCGTTCAGCCACGTCGAGAGCGCCGAGTGCCGAAGGTCGTACGGCCGACTGGCGAGCGGCGAGGCCGCTGCGGCCGGGGGCAACGCAAGGAGCCGGGCTTCCTGCCACACGCGGTAGTACGTCGAAGACGGGACCACGGCACCCTTTTCACTGAAGAAGAGCCGCCCATCCTCGGCCGTACCGAAGGTGTCGAGGTGTTCCCGGAACGCGGCGACGAGCTGGGGCGGAATGGGCACCCGCCGGACGTCCTCGCTCGGCCGATTCTTGAGCCCACGGTCGTCGTGGGTCTCCCCCGAGTCGGTCCACTGCTTGCCAGCCGAGGGCCGGGTCCTGTGGAGCAGAACCGAGCCCCACCCCGTCTTGGGGAGGACAAGGTCAGTCTCCGCCAGGCCGACCGCTTCGGCGGGCCGGAGGCCACCGAAGTACATCGCGGCGAACAGGCCGACCATGCGCCGGCCACGAGCCCGCCGGTAGCCGCCGACGTACGAGACGGCCGCCAGGAGGTTCCGAGCCTGCTCCGGATTCGCCACGACACGCGGATCCACCTGATTGGACACCTTGGGCTTCTGCCACCGGACAGCCGAAATGGGGTTCTCGCGGAACTCCCCCAGGTCAACCGCATAGTTTGCAGCGTTGACGAGTGTCCGCCGCTTACGACGCACGGTTTCCGCAGCCGCCGCGGTGCCGTCGAGCTTGAGTTTCAACGAGTCGAGCACGGCGCGGGCCGTGGCGGGATCAGCCAGATCTGCGAGCGGGCGGGACGCCTTAGCGACCCAATGCAGAACGTTTCGGGCCTCGTCCGGCACGTCCCGATCGTCGGGGCCGGGGAGGACAAACGCCCAGTTCCGCAGGGCTTTGCGGATCACGTCATCAGACGGCCGCCCCAGACGCTCATCGAGGAGGGCAACCGTAACGCTGGTCAGTGATTCATTGATCGCATCGCGCGTGTTGGGGGCAGCGTGCGGCCACTTCATGGCGAGGTACTTCAGTGCGAAGACGTACCACGAAAGCGTGGCCTTCTGCTGCTCCATCGAAGCCGGGAGCCCCGACTCTGTGTCGAACTCCTCGCCCTCGCGCATGGCCCGCATGAGCTTGGCCCGATAGTGCTCGGCGAGCGCCTTGGTCCGGAATGTCTCGGAGAAGACGTTCCCGGCCACGTTCCAGCGGACGCCGTACGAGGGCGTTTTGGTGTCCCGCTTGCGGACACCCCAGACCTTCACGTCGAGCGACTTCACGCAGCCGCCTCCATCTCCCGTAGCCACGTCCGGAAGTCGCTCCGCCAGACCCGCAGCTCACCGTTGGGGAGCTTGAACGCAGCTGGTCCCTGCCCCAGCTCGCGCCACCGGTAGAAGGTGCGGCGGGAAACGCCGCCGAGCTCGGCGAGGATCTGGGGGACGGTCATCAGCTCGTCATTCACGTCAGGCTCCTTCCAGGGCGGCGAGTTCTTCGCGGGCGGTTTCTCGGTTGGTCTGGATGTCGCGGGCGATAGACGCCGCGAGGGCGGATTCGCCGGGCGTATGGCCGTGTCCGGCGTACTGCCAGTCGGCGAGGACGAGCACGGTGTCCGGCTCGCGGTCGACGAGGCCGAGGGCTTCGCGTTCCTGTGCGGCGCGGAAGTCGGCACGGGCCTGGCGGAGTTCGCCGAGGGTGGTCGAGTAGCGGCGGGACTTGGACGAGAAGTGGCCGCGGAAGCCGAGCATGTGAGCCCAGGCCCACAAGCGCCTGTCGGGGTAGAGCGGATCGAGGGTTTTGCAGGCTTCGATGAGGCGGCGGGCGTGGTCGGGGACGCCGTAGCGGTCGAGTTCGGCGAGTTCGCCGATGCGCCGGTCTAATGTGCCGGTGTTCTCAGCGGCCTTGGTCGCATACTTGGCGACGTAGGAGGCCACGGCCTGTTCCGTGATGTCGGAGCCGTCACCGAACGCCCTCACAGGACGGATGTCGAGCTGTCGGCCCCAGCGGAAGGTACGGGCCGGTTCGTCGCCGGAACCCGGGACGGTCACGCTGGTGTAGGAGTGCGCGGCGGCAGCGCGAATGGCGTCGGTAAGGAGCGCGACCGAGGCCCACGACGGTGGTGGGGACTCGGGTCCCTCCGGACCGTCGAGGCGGATCACGGCGTGGAAGTGGATGGCACCCCGCTTCTGGAACTCGGCGACCTTTCCGTAGGAGATTCGGCAGGTCTCGGCGAGTTCGCGTTGTGTCAGCCCGGCGCGGGCGGCGATCTCGCGGCGGAGCCGGTTGACGAAGCGGTGCCACAGGTCGCCCGCATGGTTGTTGAACAGCACAGCACCCGAATAGTCGTAGGTGGCCGGGTCCAGGGCGGTGCCGAGGGCGGGGTCATCTGTGGCGTGGCGGGTACCGCAGCGGCAGGTGCCGCTGTCGGGCCTGTTGTGGACGGGGCCGAACGAGGGTGCGGTGAAGGTGGCGAACACCCGCGGGTGGTCGCGGACGGCATTCGGGATGTCCTTGTCCGGATCTCCAGCCAGGCCCGCGCGGATGAGACGGTACGTGTCGCCCGCGTAGGTCCAGGCGCAGGCCGGGCAGCGGGAGGCACGGCGGTTGCCGCAGGCGACGCGCAGGCGCCCGCCCGGCTCTTGCTCGGTGCTGTAGTGGTGCAGGGTCTGCCCGGTCACCTTGTCCTTGGTGAGGGTCCAGCCAGTCAGGTGGATGGGATTGGCACAGCCGCCGGTGCGGCGGATCTGGTCTTGCCAGCGGTCGAAGCCTGGTGACCCGGCCACCCGCAGCAGGTCGCCGAGGGTGGTCGGGTCCAGGCCCGCGAAGGTCGCGGGGTCGGTCATGCGCTCACCTCGGGCAGGGCGGTCATGCTGTCCAGCTCGCGAGCGGCCTCACTGGCGGCAATGGCGAGGGCGCGCAGCACGTCAGCGGTGCCGGGGATGGCGATGAGCGCGATCTCTACCGAGCCGCCGCCGATGCGCAGGGTCACAAAGCGGCCCCCGCTGTCGGCGCGCTTGTCCGGGAAGCAGGCGACGCGGGTGCGGGTGTCGGGTTCAAGGTGCGCGGTGATCGTGAGGTCGTTCATGCCCGGCCCCCGGCGAGGGTGGCGGTGCGGGTGGGGAGGGTGCCGATGCCGTGGCAGTCTCGGCAGTGGACCGTGATGGTGCGCAGGAGGCCGCGGGAATCACGGCCGCCGAGGGAGATGGCAGCCGAGGCGAAGCCATCGCAGGACGGGCAAATGCGCAGTGTGGGGCGAGTGCGGTCGGTCATGATGGTGCTTCCTTCCGGATCTGTGGTTCGGACAGGGACGGCTCCCGGAGCGGACGACACTTGGCGGTAGAGGCCACTCCGGGGGCCGGTCAGCGGCGCTTGGCCTCGGAGGCGAGCAGCGAGCGGGCGGCAAGGGCGCACACAGCGACCGAGGCGGCGGTGACGGCGACAGCCAGGAGCATCGAAACGAGGACGGCGCCGACGACCAGGACGACGGCGGTGCCACCGCCGATGACGGCGACCAGGGCGCCGGGCGTGAGCTGGACCGTGGGCCGGGACGGCGCCGAAGCGACCGGAGCGGGCGCCGGGGTGTGCTGGGCGACGGCAGTCGGCTCGACCACGGGCGGGGTGACGATGCCGGTCGGCGTGGGGTTGGTCGGAACCTTGGGACGGAGCATGGCGCTTCTCCCTTCCGGGGATTGGGCTACTTGACGGCGGTGTCGATGACGGGAGCCAAGAGGCTGTCGGCGAGGAGGTAGCCGCCGAGGAGGAGCACGGCGACGAGCCACCAGGGCGGGCGGATGAGCTTGAGGCCGAGGTAGCCGACGACGATCAGGGCGAGCCAGAGCGGTACCTGCATGGCGTGGCCTCCTTCAGCGGACCTTGCAGCGGTGGGTGCGGGCGGCGAGCTGGGCGGCGGAGGAGCTGGAGAAGTCGGCGGACCAGCCGCAGCGGTCGGCGGTGCACACGGCGGCGTGCTTGGTCTGGCCGTGGCGGTCGCGATGGGTGCCGATCTGCACGGGGCCGATCTGCATCACGGAGTGGAAGAAGGCACGGGCAGGCATGGCGTTGGTTCTCCTCTCAGGTCAGGTGAGTTGGGCGGCGATGGCGTCGGCGAGGTGGGGTGGGACGCCGAGGCGGGCGCGCAGGGTGTCGGTGTCGATGCGGGTTCCGGTGCGGGCGTGGTGGTCGTCGGCGACCTTGCGGGCGTGGTCGACCAGCGCGGCCGGCACCGGAACCGCGGGAGCCGGGGCCGGGGCGGGTGCGGGCAGGGCCGGAGCTTCCTCAGCAGCGGCCACAGGTGCAGCAGGCTCCGGCGCAGGGTTCTGCTCGACCCGTTCGGGTACTGGGACCGGGGCTGTGGGCTCCGGCGGAATCGGCTTCCCGTCCCTGGCCGTGTGGGCGAGAAGGGTGCCTCCAAGGAAGGCGAGGGCGGGCCATCCGGCGACGCCGAAGCGCAGCCAGGCGGGCGGGTGGGCCAGGTCGAGGAATCCGGCGGTGGCGACGTTGGCGCCGAGCGAGGCGACCAGGGCGATTAGGAACCAGCACCAGGCCAACCGGGATGGGCCGTCGTTGCGGAGCCGCCGCCAGGCAGCGACCAAGAGCAGGTCGACGCTGATCGGGTAGGCCCATGCCTTCCAGCCGGATTGTCCGGCAGCGGCGGCGAGGTCGTGCAGGTGGGCGAAGGACAGGGCGCCGGCAATCACGGCCTGTACGAGGACGGCGTCCGGCCGGATCGAGCGGTTCATGGTCTTCACCTCCTTTGGGGTTGGGCCGGGACGGGGCGGGATATGAACACCGGCCGCCCGGTCCCGGCGGTGTTCAGTCGGTCGGGGCGTCGCCGGTGCCGAAGCAGGCCAGGCACAGGCCGTTTTGCTGGCCGACGACGCGGTGCTTGCGGCCGACGCGGACCGAGATGGCGACGTCTCCGGTGCCCTTACAGATCGGGCACTTCTTGGCAGGCCGCTTGCGGGCGGTGCTCTTGCGAGCGGCCATGGTCACCACCCCTGGCCGGGGTAGTCGGGGCCGTCGGTGGGGTCGTAGCCCGGCGGCAGCGGTGGGAGGAAGCCGCAGGGCAAGGACGCGGCCAGAGCTGGGGCCATCACAGCCACGAACTCTTCATCCGTGTGGGGCAGGTGCGCGTACAGGGCCAGGGCGCCGAGCAGCTGCACGGTGCGTTCGAAGTCCTCATGGGCGTCAATGGGGTCACCTCCTGTTTCGGGCATGGGTGGGGTAGGGAACTGGCGCGATGCGGTCGCGCCGACCGGGGTGCGGGAGAGATCAGGCCGTGGCGGGCGTCGCCTTGGAGAGCGGCACAGCGGCGGAGGCCAGCGGGGCGACGGCGGGCCGGAATGCTGCGAGTTCGGGCAGGTCCGGAGTGCGGTCGTCGTACCGATTGCAGATGTTCACAGCCTGGCGCAGCGAAGTGTGCGGGGCGCGGATACGGGCCCATCCGCCGGTGGAGTCGCCGGCAACAGCGATGCCGGGGGTGTCAGTAGGGATCTGGATGGCGGCGAGGACGGCGTCCGGGGCGATGTCGCCGAAGGCCATGTTGGCGCTGGTTTCGTCGTTGACGCGGTGGGCGGTACGGCCGGTGAGCTGGGCACGAAGCATGGTGATGCCCTTGCCGAGTTCGGAGCCGAAGCGCTGCCCGCAGATCTCCAAATAGATGCCAGCCGCACGGCCGAGCTGGGCGAGGCGTACGAGAGCCGTGATGATCCGGTCCCGGCGCTTCTCCTCCTCCTTGGTTGCGAACAGGGCAAGTTCGGCGACTTCGTCGACCAGGACCACGACAGGGGTCGGGCGTATGTCGTCGGGCAGGTCCCAGATGTCGGCGGCGATCTCCGCGTCCGGGACGTTCACGGTGATGCGTTGTTCGGCTCGTATGAGCTGGTAGACGTTCTCCATGTGGGACACGAGCGCTTCGAGTAGTTCAAGCGCCGTATCTGGGTTGTCGGCGAGCGCGGAGAACCGGCGGGCCAGCGGGAACAGCTCGACGCCCTGCTTACAGTCGATCCCGACCAGGGCAACATCCTGCGCGGCGAGCCCGGCCACCAAGTTGCGCTGATAGACGGACTTGCCTGACTCCGTGGCGCCCAGCGTCAGGCCGTGCGGGACGGCGCGGTAATCGCGGTAGTGCACGGCACCGTCCTCACGCAGGGCGACCGGGACCCGCATCGGGGCACGGTCGACCTTGGCCGGCATTTGCACCCGCTTGAGCACGTCGTAACTAGTCATCCGCAACTCAACGACGCCCGAGCGCAGTTCGCGGGAGGTGACGCCATACATCGCGAACGAATGGCGAAGCCGGTCCGTGGCTGCAGCGACGTCGAACGCGTCCTGTCCGGGGCGGAGCTTGAGCCGTAAGACAAGACCGGTCCGGGTGGGCCGCATGCGCAGGATGCGGGGGGCCTGAGACTCGGGCACCGGGCGATTGGTCATCCGGGCGAGCGAGAGGCGCCACCGCGAGGGCGGGACCGTCAGCCCACAGGCGTCCATGACCGAGGCGTACCGGAAAGCGACCCGCAGCGCGGCGAAGGTGACCCCGAAGGTCATCCAGTACCAGGCGGGGCGCCGCCACCGCAGGAGAACCGCGGTGACGACGACCAGCAGCAGGGCGACCGTGGACCAGGCCATGGTCAGGCCGCCTCGGACTGCGAGGCACTGGCGACGAGCGAAGTGACGGCGACCGCGCGGAAGGCGATGCCGTGCCGCTTCTGCCCGTTGAACTCGTTCTCCCACGGGCGGGCGATGAGGCCGGTGAGGGCGACCGGGGTGCCCATCGTCAGCTCACCAGAAATACCCGGCTCGGGGACGGTCACGGACAGGATCTCGACCTCGTCGTTGGCCGCGAACATCACGTCCACGGTCATCAGCGTGGCGCCGGTCTCGGCGTCGGTGGCGATCTCGCCGGAACGACGGTCCTTGACCTTGGGCTGCGGGGACTTGGCCACCATCACGGAGGCGGCGGAAGTCTCGACGGGAATCTGACGCATGATGGAACTCCCTTTCAGAGGGGCGGGAGCGGCGTACTTGCTTGGCGGTGGGTCGCCGCTCCTGTGCATTGACGTTGGCCGTGGCAGACGCCTACGGCCACTGGCGTTCCCAACTGGTGCGCACCAGTAGATTGCATCTGGTGCGCACCAGATGTCAAGCGTTGTCGCCGTCCGGCCGGGCCAACTCGCCTTCCCGCGACTCTTCTAGAGAACCGCTCATCCCAACGCCCTGGTAGCCAACAGGGGTTAACAGAGATTGGGTTAACCCCCTGACGACCTGCGTCGATGTGCGGCATGCTGCTGTTACGGCTGAGGATTCACATGCAGGGCGGTGCACGTGACGAACGGACTCAGGGCGGCGAGGAACGCACGCAAGTGGTCGCAAGAGCGGTTAGTCCGCGAGATCGAGCGCTATGCGCGACAACACATGCTCACGGTTGCGTCCACAGCCAGCCTGCACGTCTACGTCTCGGAGTGGGAGAACGGCAAACGCCAGCTCTCTGAGCGGTACGCCAAGATCCTCCGGCCACTGCTCGGCATCACCGATGACGAGCTATACGGCAGGCGCAACACCCCAGCAACGTCCGTCGAAGTGGACGGGTACGACGAGCTGATCAGCCGCATCGATGCGGCTCGGAGCGTCAGCCTCACCATGGTGAAGACGTTCATGGACCAGACCGAACTTCTACGGACTATGGATCGGCAGATGGGGGCGGCGAGTCTCGTCGATCAGATGACCGGTCACCTGTCCAGGCTGGAGGACGCGCTCACCTTCGCCGTACTCCCCGAGACCCGCCGCCCCGTGGCCCGCGCTCTAGCCGGGGCCGCGACGTTGGCAGCCTGGCAAGCGCTCGATGTCGGGGCCGTCGAACGGGCCTGGCGCCACTACGAGCTAGGCAAGCATGCCGCCAAGGAAGCCGACGAGCCGATGTATCTCGCACACGCCACCGCGGAGCAGGCGTACGTACTCTGCGACGCAGGTCGCCCAGCCATCGCCGTCGAGTTGATCCGAGATGCTCAGCGTGCCGGCGGCAAGGTGATGTCGCCCCGGCTCAAGGCATGGCTGTACGCGGCCGAGGCCGAGATCTGCGCCAAGGCCGGCATGCCCGAGGACTGCCGTCGGGCACTGGACAAGGCCATGCGGTGCCTGCCTCCAGGCGAGGAGGCCCGCGACCCGGACATGCTGAGTATCTTCCTGAACGAAGGGCACCTCAGCCGCTGGCGCGGGAACGCCCTCGCGCTGCTCGGTGACGATGAAGCGGTGGAGAGCCTGTACGTCGCCCTGGACTCAGTCGACCCGACGTTCATCCGAGCTTCCGCAGGACTACGCTGCGATCTCGCCCAGGCTCACTTGGCCCGCGGCGAATACGACCAGGCCCACGACCACCTTCGGCAAGCGCGCTTGCTGGCGAACCGCACCGGATCTGTGCGTCACCGTCGTCGAATCGAGCAGCTCACGCAGCGCTTGTAGGCGACTTCCTGGCAGCCCGTGAAGCAAGCACGTGCAGGAGTGCGACGAGCGTCCCCGAGCCCATCAGCTCGCCCCTAGCCATGAGTTCGGGGATGTCCGCAAGCGGTACCCAGGCGACGTGGCCGGCCTCTTCGAGATCAGTCGGCTCACCGACGTGCTTGGCACCACGGCCTACGTAGATCTCGTGCGGTGAATCGACCATGCCCACCATGGGCTGATAGGTGACCACATGCTCTAGTGCATCGGGTCGCCAGCCAGTCTCTTCCTCCACCTCACGGAGCGCAGTCACGGCAGGATCCTCGCCGGCATCCACGATGCCGCCAGGCAGCTCCCAGCCAAAGGACTGAGGGACAAAGCGGTACCGCCAGAGCATGAGCACTCGATCTTGATCGTCGAGCACGGCAGCAATCGCGACATGGTGGAGCCGCACTACGTGATGCTCGAACCGCTCGACACCGGGCGGCTCAACATCGACGAGTTCGAGCTTCACCCAGCGGTTGTCGTAGAGAGTGCGCTCACCGTGAATCTGCCACGGCTCCAAGTCAACCGGCGCCTGCACGGTCACAGCACGATTCGGCACCCGGTAGGAACTACGCCCATGCACCTCGATGGCACCCTCAGCCACGAGCTTCGCCAGGACCTGGCGCAGCTGGGTGCGGCCGATGTCGAGTTCCTCGGACAGGGTGCGTTCAGATGGGATCTTGGCTCCCGGCGGATACGTGCCCGTCGAGATCCATTCGCGAATCGTGCGGTACACCCGCTCCGACTTCGGTCCCATCCCTTGAGCACACTCCCCGCGGTTTTATGTCGGCCCGCACAAGCCTAGCCGCCGAGGCCGACGCCCGACAGGGACATCAGTCACCGGTGACCTCTCATGCCCCGAGCCACGCTCGCCGATGCCTGGCAACGGCGTAAACGGCCTCGACCTGATCAGAAGTGAGTTCGCCAGTGAGCGGGCCGAGTGCCGAGACTTCTCGCTCTCGATACGCCCGCACTGTGAGCTGCGACGTGGTCTTGACCAGGTCCGTGACACCGACGAATACCAGCGTGGGCACTACCGTCACGGCGAATCCGCAGAACCGCTCCAGGACGCGCTGCACCCGCCGGGCTACCGCTCGACTGCTCGCCGGGTACGGCTGCGGTGGGCCATGGTTGACCTTGACCATGTCGTCACCGACCCAAACTGGCTTGCCGCGGTGATGCTTCGTATTGATCGAGAACACCCCACCCGGGCCAATCAACAGGTGGTCGATGTCCACGGCGTTCGGCAGCGGAATCCCGTGCAACACGCGCCAACCGAACGATGAGAGCCGCTTGAGCTCGCGCCCGACGCGACGCTCCCCCGCGAGTCCTGCGAACCAGGGATCCCAGTCTGACGAGCGACGCAGCAGACGAGCCCAGACGCGTTGCATGGGTGTCGGTCCCTTTGCCGCGATCAGTGCCAGCAACGCGGCACCGGGGCGATTCAGCTCCAGATCATCCGCCGAGGTCAACGCCGGCAGTATCGGCCGCTGCTCTGCAGTGGATCGGAGCTTGGCCGTACCGGCCTGGGAGCCTCCGGACGACGGCGGCTTCGCGGACAGGAGGGGCACCGTCTTGCGTGCCAAGTGCGGCCGGAGCGCATCCAGCGCCGCGCGCCGATACTGCTCCTTTTCGACCGTGACCTTTCCCGTGCGGCAGTCGACCCACGCCACAGCAGTGCCGTCCGGCAGATTCACGTAGAGCCGATCCTGACCATGCCGCTTCCATGGGCTCACTGACAGCTCGCTCATGCCCGCCCCCAAGATGAGTGTCGTCCCCAATGACATGGCAGCAGTCGACCTACGGGCCCACAAGAGCGCCTTGCGGACAGAGTTTCCCTACTTCATCAAGGCCCGCGCACGGCGCGGGCGCGCGCCGCCTCTGCGGCGCGGCCTGCCTCCTGTCTTCGCCCCGGCTGGCCGCGCCCGGCGGCGCGCTACGTGCAGCGGGCTAACGAGGAAGACCCTCTGTTGCTGGGGCGGTCGGCTCCACGGCTTTAGCCACCTCCCCGGTCCGGGTCCCGCGTCGAGCAAGACCAGGGGGCCACTCGTGCACATTGCGGGCAGGTCCAAAGCCTGCCCGAGTTGCCAACCAGCGTACGGCCCCCTGATCATGCTCGACCCCAGATCGGGCAGGCCACCGGCCAAACCCATTCCGCCGACCTGGCTCAGATCGGACCGCCGATGTGAATGCCGCGAGCCACTACGCGTTATTCTTATCGATCAGGCTCGGATCGAAAGCATCACGAGAGTCACGCTGCGCCATTCTCGACAACAAGGCCGAGCGATACGGCTCCCGCAGACGTCCGACTCTTCTCACACCATAGAAGATGGTCGATCTTGCAATCGAAATCAATGATGCCAGGTTCGGCGACGCCACAGTACAGGTCAAGGCAGCCGTAACCTGATCCGCACCCTTCCCTGGGATGCGATGGGGATCCATCGACTTGTACGCATCGACCTGACGGGAAACCCACCGACGAAGGATCTCGAAGCGCTGCTGCCAATTAGGCAAGACGTGGCTGGGCATCGGCTGATCTGCAGACATGAACCCATGTCCATCTTCGCTCAAAACACACATGTCGAGAGCCGTCAAGGGAACATACTGCTGCTGACTTAGTTTAACCTCGACTCCACCACCTGTGTCTTCGAAGAAAAATGGTAGGTCGAATGAGGTCGCAACACCTCCACCCGGCTGGCTAATAACTCGACCACTCGTCGGGCGCTTGAGTGGCGCCAATCTTACAAAGTCGAGACCGTTACTTCTCTTGCCATCAGCACGGACAGCGAGATCACACGGCTGAGCGAGGAGAATCATATGATGCTCTGCGCCCTGGCGCTCCAAATTGGCATCGGCGACCAGCCCTTCAGAAGCCTCTTTTTTCCTCCTCCCAGGATCATCGAAGCTATTGGGCTTTTCAGCGAACTTCTGAAAGGCGAAAACATCTCCCACTTCAAGCGGGAAATGCAGCTGTGTCAAATGGTCAGCGCTCTCGAAATATTCCAGACGCTCAATTTCTGCCAACTCGTGCCTGACCCGGTCAGGATCCGAGACACTCGTCAACTTCACTCTGCTCAGGCTCGTGACAATGTGGCTCGACGAGTGGACTGCAGGGTCGGCGCGGAGCTTGGCACGGACGGAATCTTGCGTGAACGCTGTAGCGATTCTCAGCAGAGTCTCCGGCCCCCACGTGCCGTCAGTCAGCCTGTCGCCGCTTAGAGCAGCCTCAAGAGTATACGGATCAATTTCACCGACCTTTCCTATTGCATCAGCCCACGTCCCACTAACTGCTGTTGCGAGGCTCTGTTGCATACGCTCCAGCGCCGGTGCGAGCAACGTGAGCTTGAGCATGCGGGGAAAACCCTCTGGGCTGACCGAAAGACGACCTTTGGCAATTACAAGGAACCTGGAGGAGTCCGCATCGAACTGACGTGCAAGTGTCTTCCAGACCTCCACCTCAGCATCGGCATCAGGAACCGTATGCGTCAGGAGGCCGATGCGCCAGCTTTCAGGAGCGTCCCGCAACAGGAGAGATATCTGCTCCTCGCCGGCGGTCTCTGAGGCACCCTCCCTGCTGAAGTCCCGATCAAAAAGAATCAGCGTACTTTTGCCGTCAGCTAGCAGCCCGCTACGCCGTTCACGCCAATCAGCAAGGGAAAGGGTCAGGAAATCGCGTGAATCGGCCAGCAGATGGCGGAGGCATGCTGCGGAAGGCGCGTCATACTCTCCTGATATCTCTGGAGAATCGGGCCCAAGGCGACCATCCACAACATTACGTACCGCCTCGCGCTTGGATGCATCAAGAGAAGCCCAGACACCTCTGACTTCGTCCACGACGAGTTCGGCAGGAACTGAAGGATCGCGCAATAGCTCCAGGCCTGGAACAGTCTCAGCGATTTGCTCCAGATCCGCTGGCAGCAACAAGCCATCCGCTAGAGCCGCAAGCACACCCTCGCCGTCGTCTTCCCGCTCAGCATACCAATCGTCGACACAGATTACCCGTTCGACCTGCGCCAGAGACAACAGCTCTTGGGACGCAGCTTTCGCGTTGAACGATGCGCCAGCCTCCTCAACAGGCTGCGCAGGAATCGAACGAGCGTCCTTTATGGCAACCGCTGCATCGGCCTGGGCCGTGCTCCCGTCACGCTTCAACCCGCATCCCCCCCAGATCCATCTGGAACTTAAACAGACGTCCATTAACGTTGCGCTCAGCCGCCAGCTCGATCGTGCACCCCTCAGAATCGAGCAGTTGCGTCACCACGTATAGCCCGAGACCCCGGCCCTCCCCCCTGTTCTTGAATGACACGAATGGCTCGAAGAGCGTCGACTCCACGCTTCGGTCAACACCTCGGCCGTTGTCGCTAACGGTCAGCACGGACGCATTGACGAGAAGGGAAACCTCGGGCGCTGGTTGGGCGCCTACCCTATGATCTTGCAGAAGCCAGTACTCACTATTCAGTAGCAGGTTATCCAGAACCTGGGTTAGTTTTCCGAGGTTCACCTCCACAGTGAAGTCGCGGACAACCTCAACATCAATGGAGATCGGTCCCTTGCTCCACCTCTCTCGGTGATACTCTGCAACAGATTGACAGAAGCTGCCGACCGTGATTCGTTCGCGGCGTTCGCGCATATAGCGCAGCGAGGGATTGAGGTGTGAGAGTTGGCGCTTCAGCCCACTCGCCGCCGATTGAATAAATTGCAGGTAGTTCGAGACTCGCCTATCAGTAATCTCTACCTCAACGAGGTGCCTACGAATTTGGGCACTCCTGACCGAGATCCCCTCTACGACATGGGCAACCTCGTGCGACACTGCCTCGGCCGTAAGGCCCAGCGAAACAGTCTCCCATGATTGAGCTAGCTGCGATCGAAGCTGCTCTGCCTGGTCTCTCAGAATTTGAAGCACCGCACGCTCTGAGTCCAGTGATTCAACAATGGCCTCAATTTGAGAAACGGACTCCCCGGTGCGTTTATCGGCAGCCTGAAGATTCGATAGCTCCTGCGCAATAGCAGGATCAACCGAGCCAGCGAACAACGAGCGTTGGCTGGCATCTAGTTCGTTTGCCACACGCTCATGACTTCTGGCAGTAGCATCCGCGTCTTCCCGCAGTGTCTTGAGTTGCTGCTTGGCCGTTACGATCGTGCGCGTCCGTGTATCTTCAACGTGCTGAATCAACACCTCGGTGCTGGCACCTGGGTCAATTCCGGCGTCTGAGACCTCCACTTCCTGCCGGTAATCATTGTAAGCGCGGCGAATGAATGACTGGAACTTCTCCGTGAAGGTACGCCACCCCTGCAGGAGGGCCATGAAGTTCCGGTAATGAGGTGTATCCGCGAAACCTTCTCGGTCTGTAGTCTCGATCAGTTGCGCGTTGTACAGAGCCGAAATATCAATGAAACCCAGAGTATTTTCAGGACGCAGATGATAATAGGAGGACCCACTAGTCTGAGACTTGCGTAGCCCTAGCCAGTCCTCATCCATGCGAACGCCGAAACCATCACGGTAAACCCGAACACCCGCCAGACTCTTCAAATACGTCCGGAACTCGCTTCGACTCCCGAATGCCTCCGGGTGTCCTTGTCCGAGGGTTACGTAGTCGACTTCCCCATTAAAGGATCCCGGGTCTGCAGGACGCTCTTCGTCTTCGGCGGACCGCAATAGTGCAACGTTATCAAGGCTACTTAGGTCAATCGACCTATCAGCGCGGAGAAAATAAGAGGAATCAGCCGCGCGGCAGTTGAACTCCTGCATCTGCTTGGGCCGGCGCCGGTTCAACCATTCCAGAAAACTCGCACCCGAGTCGGATTGAAGAAGGGTTTCAAAAGCGGCACGATCCTCTGCCTTGCTTTTTTCCCCTTGCGCCCAGTAACTCAGGGCGGCCTCTCCAATGATGTCGAGCCTACCGCTCTCATATTTCAATAGGTATCGAACCTCAGCAGCATTACGAACGCGTGAAGGCAGTTCATACAGGTCGATACGCTGCTCGTCGACTTTCACAAGGATCTTGAGACCCCGCTCATCTCCATAAGGGGAGATCATTACCGATAGATCCTTCTGAAGGGCGGAAGCTCCCTCCCCGTTTCCGCCCTTAGCAGCTTCACGCCATTGCTCCGGATCTCTCAATTGCTTAATAGTCAGAGTTGTGCCATGACGTTTCTGGGTTGGTCGAGTCAGCAGAGATAGGCCAACCTCATTGAGAGATGACTTACTCTGGAAGTCACGCCAGTCGATGGTCAGTTCATGCTCGACGTTAGCTCCCCGGGGCCTTGTAACAATAGTAACGATCTCGCCCAGTCGTTGCGCACCCAGGCGTCCCAACCCTTTGTCCCCCAGGGGAGTCCTCCCAAGAGGAGTAGCAATGCCTCGCGCCTTCATTTCACGCTTTACAGAATTGCTGATCGTAAGCCAGCCACGCCTAATGTCTTCAACGGTCATACCCGAGCCGTTGTCAGTCAACGTGATTGATGCTTCATCTTGGCTCTCGGAATCGGCTAGCCCGGTGTTGATTGTGATCTCTGTCCAGGTTGCATCTGCGTCGTAGCAATTCTTTACAAGTTCTACTAGAGCTTGCATCGAATCAGTGATGAGGTCTTCGCCCAGTTTGAACACCACAGAAGGATGAACTTCTAGATGAAGCACCTCAGGTCCGCGCGCCTCGTGATCGTAAGACACTAGTTGCTCCCTTCCGCTATGAGTGGGAGTCGGGGTGCGTGCTGCCGGGACCACGCATGACCAGTATGCTTTCGCTGTTCATCGTCTCAACGCTAGCGTTGCGTGCTGCCATTCTTTTTGATCCGCCAGGAATTTTCCTCTCAAGCGTTTCGATATGTCGAGCTCCGCGTGACACCAAGAGGTCGCGAACGATAGCGACGGTCGGGACAGGGACGCCACTGATCTTGCGCTCACCAAGTGTCCAGAACATCCAGGCATTGCTCCCTAGATGAGAAGTGATGGCATCCAGCGAGTCGTCCAGATCGCGAACAAAAGCGACCAGCCTAGATTGAGCGTTCCGCGAGTGATCCTTTAGCTGGTCCAGGCATTGTGTGAATGCTGGAGACTTTGCACACAAAGCGTCAGCCCAGACGAGGGAGCCTTTTAGCTTACCTCCTAGGCTAATTGAATCAATCGATCGTGTGTTTTCGAGGAGTTCTTGCCTCATTCCAGGCACATCGCCGGCGTCAATCCACTGCAAGGGGAGGTAACTGTGCTGCCCGTACGTAACAGTTGTAACGTTATCTCCGTAGGGAGGCGACGTCATGAGGATATCTGCAGCCGCGCGCTTTTTCGTCGTTTGAATCCTTCTGGCATCAGCGACTGCGCATGAAATGTTTAGATGAGGATTCTTATCGAGCCCTCGCGAAAGTGCATCGCCCTGGTCTTTGAGTTGTTCGATCTGTGATGCCGAAATCCGCAAGAAGGTGTCGATTGTATCGATTTGCCGAGTCCTGATTTCCTCCGGGCTATAGGAGTGCAGTTTGACTGTAGAGGTACGACTGTTACTAACCAATCTGATAGTCTCGGCCATCGCAACCCAAAACGCTTGCCGAACCGGCTTCTTGCGCTCAGCCTCGATTGCCCTTTTCAGTTTCGACAAGTCAACGGCTACGTCGGCGCGAAACCATTTATCCCTATTGGTGAACTCGACAGCGATTTCTTGACTGACATCTTCCGTTACGCGCAAAGCAATTCTTTGGCGCACTCTGGCCAGAAGCCCCGTGTCATAAACGTGCGACTTAACGGTCGCGAGAAGTACAGCTAGTGGATTGATATCAGTGCCATAGAATGACAGCCCACGACTCGCCGATTCCAGCATCACAGTTCCCGATCCCATGAACGGATCGATAACTGACGAAACGGCTGGATCAACAGCCTGTACGTCCTCCAAGAGGGCCCCCTGCAATTGGGGCACCATCATCGCTGGGTAGGCAAAAATTCCGTGGCCCCCTTCGCGGCGTGAGCGCCCGGAGAAGGACCAAAACTCAGGAGTTGACATGGCCCGTTCCCGCAGCCTGGCAGCCAGCTGCTCCTCAGCATCGGCAAGCTGCCTCTCAGAGGCGTCCGGGCTCTCTCTTGCCTTCGCCCCATCTTGCGCTCGACCTGCACTGCCGTTCGACACCGATGGGCGATCCATCTCACCCTCCATCAGGCTGGGCCCGGTTGCACTGTTGATCAACTTGGCCTTCTCGCCTGCACAGTTACCGTCAACAAGTTCATAGATTGAAGCAGATGACCCGGCGTCACGTCACCAGCACTGCTAGCCAGGCTGGCCGAAAGAGATGGGCTGTTGGCTGATCTTGCGGCCCTGGCGTCTGACATGGTCGAGACGGCTGCGCTGTATAGGAGTTCGGCAACAGATGGCCCCACCAAACGTCGGCCACCGGAAGCCTGCGGCTCACTCCTCTCTGCAGAGCAGCCGAGGCAGGGCCCACGGCGCCACTGCTCAGCCTCTGGCGCCAGCTCCAGTGGGCCCTGGAGTACCCCGCTGCGCTTCATCGTCTGAGGCCTAGCAACGGCAGGCTTGGAACGCACCGTGATTGCGACAGGTGTGCGTCAGTCGCTCTCCGAACGCTGGGGCGAGCCGTGGTAGATCCCTTGTCCCCCCTGAAAGCCATGCAAGAGCCGTGTGCCTAGTCCGTCGGCCCCCCAGGGCCGGGCTTGGGCGCTGATGCTCCCCGGCCGCGACCCAGCAACGGGGCATGGACAGCTCAGCCGTTGTTTCCCGCAGACACCCAACTTCGCGTTGGAGATAAGCCGGTACGTGTCGAAGCTCGCGGGAGCGGAGACGTCGAGGTGGAGAGATCACCAGCCGTTTGGCTGCTTTGCGAGCTCAGCTGTTCAGCCGTTCGAAGAAGTCCGCCTCACCGATGATCTCGATGTCTTTCCCGGCTTCCAACAGTTTCTCAGCCGTCTTCTGCTTGTCGCTCTTTTGCGAGTCAATAGCGAACTGTCGCGGGTCTGGCGTAGCCACCACGAGAATGTTCGTCTTACCGCTGACCTTAGTCACTGGGGTGCCGCCCACATGGGCGAGGGCAGCCTGCGCTTCAGCCCGCTTCATCCTGGTCAGGGTTCCGGTGATGCATACGGTCTTGCCGTAAAAAGCGCCGTTGGGGTCAGCATCCGGGTTCGCACCTGGCAGCGGCGCCGAAGGCTTTCCCTTGCTGTGGGAGCCAGACCAATCGTTGGGAGCTACGGTGCCGTGAACAATGCTCAACCCCTGAAGGAGTTGGTCAAGGGTCGTGGCTTCATGGTGCTGCATGGCAGCGAGCATGATTTGTGCGGCCGCGTCTGCGTCGGCGCCGGCCTGGTGGTGCTCCTTCAGGGGTACCTCAACGTGCCGGGCAACCTCGGGCAGCGCGTACGAAATTAGCCGCCAAGTCTTCCGGGCGACAACGAGGGAGCAGGCGTACCGCAAGGTCGGCCAGGCGCTGCCCTCGGCTGTGCAGGCATCGCGAAGCACCCCCAGGTCAAAGGCCGCATTGTGGGCGACAAGGGTCCTGCCCGCAGTGAACTCCAACATCTGCTGGAGAGCTTCCGCCCAGTTGGGTGCACTCTCGACGTCGGCGGCTCCGATGCGGTGGATGCGAGTGTTGTACGGATCGAAGTGCGCGTGCACAGCAGGCGGACGGATCAGGGTGTACATCCGGTTCGTGATGCGCCCACCTTCAACGGCGGTGAGACCGACTGCACAGGGGCTCCCCCGGTGCGCATTGGCGGTCTCGAAGTCGATGGCAACCCAGGTATCGCTCACAGCATGACCTCCCCTGACATGTGTGGATTCGGTGAGGGTACCGGGTAGGTGGTTGGGTTGATCAACGGGGCTCCCAGCGCCGCGTCAGGCCTACTGGGCTCCGTTCGGGAAGCGCCAAACCCAACCTGTGGACTATCCGTGGACGGAGCCGGGCGGGTTGCTTTCGAGGAGGCGTCTGACCAGCATGTTGTCTGAGAGGCGAAAGGCCCTCCGGAGCCGTGTGCGCAGGTTCGAAACTGGCCCTTCGCGGAGACCATCGTGAAAGAGCCGCTGACCTGTGCCAAACACGAAGGGACTCAGTCCGGCCCTCGGTCGCGACGAGCGAGCCTCTGCTCTGCCTCGCAATGGTCATCCACCGCCGCTATGAAGACTGCATCGATGACCAGGACTCAGCGCAGACAGACCGGAGTAGATCCAGGTTCAGCGCTCGGAGGCATGCCTCACGAAGGCAGCCCACTCCGAGGGGCGGAAGGTGAGTTGGGCGCGGGCGGGGGCCTTCGAGTCGCGGATGTGGACCGTGTCGGGAGTTATGGCGGCTTCCAGGCATTCGCCGCCCTCCGCGCCGCTGTAGCTGCTCTTGAACCAGGCGATCTCGAGTGAGGGTTCGTCAGTGGTCATGATGCTCCCTACAGTTCCTGCATCAGGGCCAGGGACTCGCGCGGGGTGAGAGCCTGCCCACGAATACTTCCGTAGCGCGCGGCCAGGATACGCACTTCCTCGGGGTCCGTGATCAGCTGGCCGACGCCCTGCACCTCCAGGTAGGCGACCTGCTGCTTCCCCTTCGGCGTCAGCAGCACGAACGGTCCGTCCACCCCGGAGTACTCCTCGCCGTCCAGCGGCAGCACTTGCAGGGTGATGTTGCGCAGTCGACCGAACTTCAGCAGGTGCTCCAACTGCCCTTGTCGCACCTTGCGTCCACCGAGCCTGCGTCGCAGCACGGATTCGTCGATGACGGCCGTCACCATGGGCAGCGGCCACCGCGTGAGGATCTCCTGGCGTGCGAGCCGAGAGACCACCCGCTGTTCGATGGTCTCCTCGGACAACAGGGGTTGTCGACCGTTCAGCAGGGTCCGGATGAAGTCTTCCGTCTGCAACAAACCCGGCGGGGCGAGGGTGCTGAAGAAGTTGATCTCAACCGCGCTCGCCTCCAGCCGCGCATAATCCCTGAACCAGGCCGGATGCCTCACCCTCGCCTTCGCCTTGGCCTTCTCCACGTCCTCGATCGTGGCCTTCAAGAGGCTGTCAGCGCCGAGCAGTTCATCCGCCGCCTCCAGGAACTCCCGCTGCGGCGTTCGTCTGCCGCGTTCAAGCGACGAGATCAGGTCCTCGCTGTATCCGAGCCGGTCCCCCAGTTCCTTCTGCGTGAGGCCGGTCCGCTCCCGAAGTAGCTTGACCTGCTTGCCGATCGCCCGGTTCAGGTCGCTGGCCTGCTCACTCTCGTCGTACGGCTCCTGCGACTCCGTCACCGTCATTCCACCACCCGCCCTGACGTCCCACGCCTCACCAGGTCACGGCCGACGCCCCGTACAGGACACCGTCCGTACCGGTACGCGCACCCTGCGTACCGAGAGACTTCCTGGTCAGGGTAGAGCCAGGCGGCCACGCTCGGTGACATGAAGTCAGGAATCTCCAGTCGGCAGTTCACCCAGCTTCTCAGCGCCACGCCTCGCGGCGCCCGCCTTGCTCGGCTGCTGGCTGTGCAGCAGCTCGGCGAGTGGGGGTGGCCGCCCAGCTGCGCGGTGAGCGAGTCCGCGGCGCTGGTCGTCGGCGAGTTGGCGGCGAACGCCGTTGCGCACGGGCGCGTGAAGGGGCGCGGGTTCCGGCTCACGCTCACCGTCGAGGCCTCGGACACGCTCCGTATCGACGTGGCCGACCCACGAGGCGACCGACGGCCCCTGGTCCGTCGTACCGCCAGTCCCACCGACGAGACGGGCCGCGGGCTGCTCATCGTCGACGCGCTGGCTGCCCGGTGGGGCAGCGCGCCATGGCCGCCGTCCGGCAAGGTCGTGTGGGCGGAGATCGGCCTTTCCTGACCTATGAGACTCGTTCTGCCGCTCCCCCAAGACCGAGCCCGGGCGGCCGAAGAGCAGTCCGGAGCCGGCCTGCCGTGGTCGTGCGGGGCGCGAGGAGACGGATCCACCGGACCTCGCGTTCTGGAGGTCGCCGGCGTGGTCGCTCGGGCGGTCGAGGAGCGCGTGACTGGCGCCGACGTCTCGGACGTCATAACTGGCCGTGGCGGGTGAAGCCATGAGGACGATCCCCGAGGTCGCGGCGGCCGTTTCGCGCCACGCAAGGTGGAACGCTTCCTGAGCATCAGTCCCGACAGGATCCGGCTGGAGGCGGATCCCGTTTCTCCGGGGACGGCTTTTGCCCAGGCGGCGGCGCAGGCCGAGGCTCTCGGCGGCGGCTTCGTCTCTCACTGTGGGCTGAGCCGCAGTCCGAGGGTGCGGGTGCGGCCCGCCGCCGTGAGCAGTGCCGCGATGGCCGTGGCGCAGCCGGTCAGCAGCCACCACAGGGCACTCGCCGACCGGTCCAGGGCGGCGGTCACCAGCAGGGGCGTGATCGCGTTGGCCAGACCGATGAACATCTGGTTGAAGCCGAGGTAGGCGCCGCGCCGGCCTTCGGGGGCGAGCGCGGTGAGCAGGAGCAGCACGCCCTGGGAAGAGAGGAGTTCGCCCAGGGTGTAGACGGTCATGGCGGCGACGAGGGCGATGACCGTCAGCGTCGTCGGCAGGCCCGGGACCAGCAGCAGCGTGGCCGGCAGGGCGATGTGCAGCACGGCGCCGACGGCGGCGAGCACGCCGGGCCGCACGTGTTCCACGCGGTGCGACACGGGCAGGTGGAAGAGCGCGAGCAGCACCGTGTTCAGGGCGAACAGCACGCTGACCGTCCACGCAGGGGCCGCTGACTGCCGTACGAGATACACCGGCAGCGCCGCCTCCATGCCGACCGCGATGATCCACAGGCCGGCCCCGGCGGCCACGACGATCCCGAAGGGGCCGTCGCGCCACGGGCGTTCGGAGGTCGGCGCAGCCTTCTTCGGGGGCGGGCGGCGGCCTGCGGGCAGCAGCAGATACAACAGGCAGGCGACGGCGATGCAGGCCGCGTTGCCCGCGCCCGCCCGTTCCAGGACGTCCCGGTCCGCGGAGATCACCGCGCCCGCAACGACGGCGCCGAGCCCGAAACCGGCGTTGAACATGGCCCGGGACAGCGCCAGCCAGCGCCCCGGCGGGCCGTCGCCGGCGAGGGCCGCGGCCAGCACCGGGGTCGCCGCCTGCTCGGCGCGCATCGCGAGCGCGACGGGCAGGCTCAGGGCGACGAACACCGGCAGCGAACCGGCGAGCGGGTACAGGGCGAACGCCGCCGCCCGCACCGCCGTGCTGACGAACAGCACCCGCCCCGGCCCGAATCGGTCGACGAGCACGCCCGTCGCGGGAACCATGGGCAGCGCGAGCAGCGCGGCGACGGTCAGCGCGGAGCCGATCGCGGTGAGCGAGGTGCCCAGGACCGACTGGAAGTACAGCAGCGAGAAGGGGTAGTAGACGCCCATGCCGACCGCGTTGGCGAAGGTCGCGGCGGCGAACACCGGGGCGCCGCGGCCGCTGGGCAGCGCCGCTTTCAGGGAGTTCAGCACGGGGCCTCCTCCAGAGGCAGCAGATACGCGTACTGGGTCTCGGCCGTGCAGCCGCGCGAGCGCTTGGCCTCCTCACTGCCCAGGCCGTAGTGGATGGCCTCGATGCCGAGGCGGGCGGCGGCCTCGACGGGGAAGTAGTAGACGGTCTCGAAGTACAGCGGCAGTTTCTGGCGGTGGGCGTGCTGCTGGTAGGCGTAGTCGAAGCCGCCCTGGCGCGCGTACCAGTGGCCGCGGAAGGACAGCAGCGTGCAGAAGCCGCGGATCTCGCCGTCGGCCTCGGCCAGCACGGTCCGCGCGTTCGCGCCGAACGTGTCCAGCGTCTCGCGCAGCACCTGCTCGGTCTGGGCAGCGGTCCAGGCCACGTCGTACTTGGCCATCAGCTGCGCCTCCAACTCGCCGAGCCGCGGGATGAGTTCGGCGGACAGTGGCGCGAGGCGCAGGGTGACGCCCGCCTCGGCGATCCGGCGCCGGTCGTCGCGCACGCCCCTGCGGCGCCGGGGCGACGGCACGCAGTCCAGGTACGCGTCGAAGCCGCCGGGCTTGACGGTCAGGGAGCTGTAGAGGCCCGAGACATGGCTCAAGTAGCCCCGCTCGTCCAGTACGTGCCGCAGCACCTCGTCGCTCTCCTCGACGAAGGGGTACGCCACCGAACGCGCCCCGCGCGCCCGGGCGTGCTCCTCGGCGCGGGCGACCAGCGCCGTCACCTCCGCGCGGCCGGTCCCCGTCAGGCGGGGGACCCGGCTGCGCCCCATGTGCCGTCCGCCGCACACCAAGGTGGGCAGCAGACGGTCGGCGGGCGGGCCGGAGAGCCGCGCCAGGACCTCACGCGCACCGGGCCGGCCGGCCGCGGCGGACGCCTCCAGGAGCGTGTCGGGGCGGCCGAGCACCCAGGGGGCGGACGTGTCGGCGAGCGCGGTGGCCAGGCCCGCGACCGTGGTGCCGCCGTGCTCCAGGAGGAAGTACCGCATGTCCGCGCGGGCGGTGCGCTCGGCGACCTCCAGCCAGCGCGCCCCGAGGAACAGGTCCTCGGGCCGAAGGAGCGCCGGCCAGGCGTCATGGGGGAGGTCCGCGGCGCGGGTGACTTCCCGCAGGGCGGTGCCGACGGGAGGAGCGGTGTCGACGGCAGGAGCGGTGTCAGGAACGGCGGTCACGGAACGGCCTCCAGGACGAGCCGCCGGGGACGGCTTTGACGGGACGGACGATCTCTGCGAGGACGGCACCGGCCGGTCCGGAGTAGGCGGCGGTCACGAGGACGGCACCGGCCAGTCCGGGGTGGCCGGCGGTCGCGGGGTGAGCGGCGGCCGGGCCCGGCAGGGCCTTGCCCCGTAGCCCTCCGGGCGCCTGATCCGTTTCGTCCGGCCGATGGCGGTTTCGTCGCGGTCTGGCGGCCGGTGGTTCGTCCCCGCGCGGTTCCTCACGCCCCTGGCCGCGCTGGTGGCCGGTCATGGGCCGGTCTCCAGGGACAGTTGGCCGAGGGCCGCGTCGGCGCGGCGGGCCGCCTCCGCCGCGGTGGTGCCGGTGGCGACGACGCTGCCGCACACGTCGACGTTGTCGCGGGCCCGCCGGACCGGTTCGCCGACCACGGCGTGCACCTCCGCCTCCACGACACCGGGGACGCGGCGCGCCACGTCCAGGCCGTGCACGGCCCGCAGCACCCCGTCGTCCAGGGCGGTCAGATAGCGGCTGGCGGCGCCGCCCCGCTCCCGCACCGTGAGGTCGGGGCGGCCCCCGGTGTGCAGGCGGACCAGTTCGCGCGGCAGGTCCACGCCGGTGGCCTCGGCGATGAGGCGGGTGATCCAGGCGCCGGGCATCCGGGCGTTGACCTCGACCAGGCGCGGCCCGTCGGCCGTCATCTTGATCTCCACGTGCGCCGCACCGAAGCCGTGGCCGATGGCGGCCAGGGCGGCCAGCGCCGTGTCCGTGCAGGCGGCCCGCACCGGCTCCGGCAGCGTCGAGGGGAACGTCTCCCCGGTCTCGACGAAGTACGGGTGCGGACCCAGCGCCTTGTCGGTGACGCCGAGCACGGTGTGCGCACCGGCGACGCCGACCGACTCGACGCTCACCTCGAACCCGACGAGGTACTCCTCCACCAGGACGCCCGGCGGGCGCAGGCCCCCTCGGAAGTCCCGGGCGTCCGCCGTGATCGCCTTGAACTGCGCGGCCGCCTCGGCGGGCGTGCGGCACAGGCGGACGCCGATGCCGGCCGCGTCCGTCAGCGGCTTCACCACGCAGGGCAGGCCCAGCGCCTCGGCGGCGGCCACGGCCTCGTCCTCGCTGTGCGCCCAGCGCCAGCCGGGCACCGGCACCCCGGCCGCCGCGCACACCTCACGGGTCAGCCGCTTGTCACGGGCGCGCCGGGCGGCCTCGGGGGCCAGGCCCGGCAGGCCCAGGCGGGCGGCGGCCTCGGCGACGACCGGCACGTTGTAGTCGTTGGTCGAGAACACCCCACGCAGCCGCTCGCCCCGCCCCGCGAGTGCGTCCGTCACGGCGTCGGCGTCCTGCGTGTCCACCGTGACGAACTCGTCGACGCAGGCGCGCAGTTCCGCGGCGTCGGCCGGTGTCCTCATGTACGTACCGGCGTCACGGGTGAGCAACACGGTCCGCAGGCCGAGGGCGCGGGCGGCGCACAACGGGGCGCGGCCGACGGGCGACAGCCAGGTCTCGACGACGGCGAATTCCCCCGACGGGCGTGCAGGGTTCATGACATCGGCCTTTCCGGTGGGGTGTGTTCCGGGGCCGGTGGGCGGCCGGCCCCGGTGGCGCGCCGCGGGCGTCAGGTCGTGTAGTCGGCGTTGAGCTTCACGTAGCCTTCGGTCAGGTCGCAGCCGTAGACGGTGAACTCCGCGTCGCCCAGGCCCAGATCGACGTGGATGACCACCTCGGTGCCGGACAGGTGCGCGGCCGCCGCGTCCAGCAGCTCCTGCGCCGAGTCGCCCGGGTAGAGGGTGACGTCGCCGAAGCGGACGGTGACCGTGTCCGGGGTGATCCGGTCGTCGGCGGGGCCGTCGAGCTTGCCGATCGCCATCACGACCCGGCCCCAGTTGGGGTCGGCGCCGTGCACCGCGGTCTTCACCAGCGGCGAGTTGACGACGACCTTGCCGGCCCGCTTGGCCTGCGCCGCGTCCAGCGCGCCGGTGACCCGGACCTCGATCAGCTTGGAGGCGCCCTCGCCGTCCGAGGCGATGTCCCGTACGAGCGTGAGTGCGCACTGGTACAGCGCCTGCTCGAACTCCTTCAGGTCCACGGGCCCGGCCAGGCCGTTGGCGAAGACGGCCGCGGTGTCGCTGGTGGAGGTGTCGGTGTCGATGCTCAGGGCGTTGAACGTGCGGTCCACGACCCGGCGGAAGACCGCGTCCAGCTCGGCCGCGGGCACCTCCGCGTCGGTGAAGAAGAAGGTCAGCAGGGTCGCCATGTTCGGCTCGATCATGCCGACGCCCTTGGCGATGCCGGTGATCACGGCGTCGCCGACGCGCACCGTGCACTGCTTGGCACGGGTGTCGGTCGTCATGATGGCGGCCGCCGTGCCGCCGAAGTCCGCTGCGGGGAACGGCCGGGGCAGCGCGGCGAGGCCGGTGCGCACCACGTCCATCGGGTAGCGGCGGCCGATCACTCCGGTGGAGGCGATGACCAGCTCCTCGGGGGCGACGCCCGCGGCGGCGGCGACCGTGGACCGCACCTCGACCGCATCCCGCTCACCGGCCGCGCCGGTGGCCACGTTGGCGTTCTTGGAGATGACGACGATGCCGCGACTGCGGCCCGCGGGGGCGTCGGCGCGGCTGAGCAGCACGCTGGGCCCGGCGAACCGGGACCGGGTGAAGACCGCCGCGGACGCGCACGGCACCTCGGAGACGACGGCGGCGAAGTCGTCGCTCGCGTCCTTCAGGCCGAGCCGGGCGGTCACGCCGACGAAGCCCCGCGGCGCCACAGATGGCGTATTCATGTGTCCTCCAGTGCTGCGTGACGGCCCGCCCGGCGGCTGCCCGACGCCCGTACACCGTTGTGCATGAGTATGCATTGATGCGCAAATATATGACGTCTTCGCGGGTGCCGCCACGATCTTCCATGCGCGGGACCGGCCGCGTCCATGCCCGGCGCTGGCCGCCAACTGCCATGTCCCGCACCGGACATGAGCTCCCATGTCCGCCCGCTGACATGGCCCTTTGAGGCCAGGGCGGATCCCTGGACGGCCCCCGGCGGCGGCCGGTTGAGTCGGAGACGCCGGGCGAGGATTCCCGCCCCCCGGCTTCATCGACGCCTCATCGATGCAGAGAGAAGGAACCCATGTCCCGCGTGTCCACCGTCCCCACAGACCAGCCCACGGCCGCCAAGCTGCTCTTGGAGCGCCTGCGGGCGCACGGGGTCGAGAAGGTCTTCGGGGTTGTCGGCCGCGAGGCCGCCTCCATCCTCTTCGACGAGGTCGAGGGCCTCGACTTCGTGCTGACCCGGCACGAGTTCACGGCGGGCGTGATGGCAGACGTCCTCGCCCGTGTCACCGGCCGGCCGCAGGCCTGTTTCGCCACGCTCGGCCCCGGGATGACCAACCTCTCGACGGGTGTGGCCACCTCCGCCCTCGACCGCAGCCCCGTGCTCGCGCTGTGCGCCCAGTCCGAGTCGTACGACATCTTCCCCGGCGACACCCACCAGTGCCTGGACAGCGTCTCGATCATGGGCTCGATGACGAAGTACGCCACCGAGCTGCAGCGCCCCGGCGACATCACCGACATCGTGGACAGCGCGGTCACCGCCGCCACCACCGAACCGGTCGGCCCGAGCTTCATCAGCCTCCCGGTCGACCTGCTCGGCGCCGCCGTGCCGGAGGCCGAGGGCGCCGACGCCCCCGCCCCGACCCGCACCGCCAAACCGACCGCCACCGTCGACGCCGACTGGCGCGACCGGCTCGCTGAGGCCGTCGCCCTGCTGGAGGCCGCCGAGCACCCCGTCCTCGTGGTGGGCGCGTCCGCGATCCGCTCCGGCGCCGTCGACGCCATCCGGGGCCTGGTCGAGCGGCTCTGCATCCCGGTCATCACCACGTACATCGCCAAGGGCGTGCTGCCCCAGGGCCACCCGCTCGCCTACGGTGCCGTCACCGGCTACATGGACGGCATCCTCGACTTCCCCGCCCTGGAGACCCTCTTCGGCCCCAGCGACCTGATCATCACCCTCGGCTACGACTACGCCGAGGACCTGCGCCCCTCCATGTGGGACCGGGGCGGCGAGAAGAAGGTCGTCCGCGTCGCGCCCACCGCCAACCCGGTGCCGCGCGTCTTCCGGCCCGACGTCGACGTCGTCACCGACGTGCTCGCCTTCACCGAGGCACTCGACGAGGCCACCGCCGCCCTCGCACCGAAGACTCCGCACGACATCACCGCGCTGCGCGAGCGGATCGCCGAGTTCCTCTCCGACCCACGCGAGTACGAGGACGGCATGCGCGTCCACCAGGTCATCGACTCCATGAACACGGTCATGGCCGAGATCGCCGAGCCCGGCGAGGGCACCATCGTCAGCGACATCGGCTTCTTCCGGCACTACGGCGTCCTGTTCGCCCGCGCCGATCAGCCCTTCGGCTTCCTCACCTCGGCCGGCTGCAGCAGCTTCGGCTACGGCCTGCCCGCCGCGATGGGCGCCCAGCTCGGCCGCCCCGACCAGCCGGTGTTCCTCATCGCGGGCGACGGCGGCTTCCACTCCAACAGCGCCGACCTGGAGACGATGGCCCGCCTGAACCTGCCGATCGTCACCGTCGTCGTCAACAACGACACCAACGGCCTCATCGAGCTGTACCAGAACCTCGGCCACAACCGCTCGCACGACGACGCCATCAAGTTCAGCTCGGTCGACTTCGTGCAGCTCGCCCAGGCCAACGGCGTGGAGGCGGTCCGCGCCGACGACCGCGCCAGCCTGCTCTCCGCGCTGCGCAAGGGCGCCGAACTGGGCCGCCCGTTCCTCATCGAGACCAAGATCGCCTACGACTTCCAGCCGGGCGGCTTCGGCGCCCTCAGCATCTGATGGCCGCTCACCTGCCTGCCGTCACAGGCTTCCTGATCCGCACGGGGGCGCCGCTCGGCGCGGCCCCCCGGTTCGCGGCGGCCGGGCCGCGGATCCCCGTCGACCTCGCCGCGGGGCGCACCCGGTGGACCGGGCACCTCGTGGCGGGCGGCGCCGCGGACGACGCGCTGGTCACCGAGGGCGGGCTGACCGCCCTCGTCGCGGGCGAGCTGTACAACCGTACGGAACTCGCCGACGCGCTCGGCGACCCGGGCGCCGCCAAGGAGTGCGACGCCCGGCTGCTGCTCGCCCTCTACGGCCGCTACGGCGTCCACGCCTTCCGCCTCCTCAACGGCCGCTTCGCCGCGCTCGTCGCCGACGGCGGCCGGCTCGTCGCCGCCACCGACCACGTGGCGGGCCTGTCCCTGTACGTCACCGGGTACGACGGCGGGTTCACGGTGGCCACGGAGGCGAAGGCGCTGCTCGCGGCCGGTCCCGCCGGGACGCCCCTGGCGGGCCTGCCCGCCGCGCGCGGGCCCGCCGGACTGCACCGCGTCCCCGCCGGGCACGCCGCCGTGCTCGGCGCGGGCGCCCCCCGCCTCGTACGGACCTGGGCGCCGCCCGCGCACCGGCGGATCCTCGGCGAGGACGAGGCCGTCCGCGCCGTGCGCACCGCCCTCGACCGGGCCGTGCGCGCCCGGCTCGGCGACGGCGACGGCGAGGTCACCGCCGTACTCTCCGGCGGCATCGACTCCAGCTCGGTGGCCGCCCTCGCCGCCGGGGCCGGCCGCGCCCCGGCCACGGTGACGATGGGCACCGACACCCGCGACGAGTTCACCGAAGCCGCCCTCGTCGCAAGGCACTTGGGCACCGAGCACACCGAGATCCGGGTCCGCACGGCCGACCTGCTCGCCGAACTGCCCTGGACCGTCTGGGCGTCGGAGTCCACGGATCCGGACGTCGTCGAGTACCTGCTGCCGCTCGCCGCCCTCTACCGCAGGCTGCCCGGCACCGCGCCGCGCCGCATCCTCACCGGATACGGCGCCGACATCCCGCTCGGCGGCATGCACCGGGCCGTGGACCGGCTGCCCGCCCTCGACGACGCCGTCGCCCACGACATGGACACCTTCGACGGCCTCTCCGAGATGGTGCCCGCCCTGTCCGGCGCGGCCGGCCACTGGACCACCCACCCCTACTGGGACCGCGACGTCCTGGACCTGCTCACCTCCCTGGAGGCCGGGCTCAAGCGGCGCCACGGCCGCGACAAGTGGGTGCTGCGCGAGGCCATGGCCGACGCCCTGCCCGCAGCCACCGTCGCCCGCCCCAAGCTGGGCGTCCACGAGGGCTCGGGGGCGACCAGCTCCCTCGACATGCTCCTCGCCGAGCACGGCCTGCCGGCCGGCGCCAAGACCGCCCTCGTGCACCGCCTGTACGACGAACTGGTCGTGGCGGGCCGCCACCCCGACACATACGGGCTCGACGCCGCGCTCGTCGACCTGAGGAGCCCCGACCAAGGACCCGAGAGGAAGGCCCCGTGACCGCAGCCGGACCCGAGGAGCGGATCCAGACCGTCCGCTCGCCCCGCTACGCCCAACTGCCCACCTTCATGCGGCTGCCGTACGTGCCCCAGCCGGCGGGCCGGGACGTCGCCGTCGTCGGCCTCCCCTACGACGGCGGCACCAGCTACCGGCCCGGCGCCCGCTTCGGACCGCGCGCGATCCGCGCCGAGTCCGTCCTCATCCACGGCACCGGCGTCGAACGCGGCCCCGGCACCTTCGACCTGATCGACGTCGTCGACGGCGGCGACCTCGACCTCACCCCGTTCTCCATGGACCTGGCGATGCGGGAGGCCACCGAAGGGCTGACCCGGCTCGCCGCCGACAACAACGCGCTACTGCTGCTCGGCGGCGACCACTCGCTCACCCTCGCCGCGCTGCGCGCCGTGCACGCCCGCCACGGCCGGGTCGCGGTCCTCCACCTCGACGCGCACAGCGACACCTACCCGCCCGTCTACGGTGGCACCTACCATCACGGCACCCCGTTCCTGCACGCCATCGAGGAGGAGCTGATCGACCCGGCGCGCCTGGTCCAGATCGGCATCCGCGGCCACACCCCGGCCCCGGACTCCCTGGAGTACGCCCGCAAGCACGGCGTGACGATCGTGACGGCCGACGAGTACTCCGAGCGCGGCACGGCATCCGTCGCCGCGACGGTACGCGAGCGGATCGGTGACGCGCCGCTGTACGTGTCGGTGGACGTGGACGTACTCGACCCAGCGTTCGCCCCCGGCACCGGCACCCCCGCGCCCGGCGGCCTGCTCTCCCGCGAGGTGCTCGCGCTGCTGCGCACCGTGGGCGACCTGCGCCCGGTCGGCTTCGACGTGATGGAGGTCTGCCCGGCCTTCGACCAGGCCGGCACCACGGCCCTGCTCGCCTCGGAGATCGGTGCGGAACTGCTGTACCAGTACGCCCGGTCGAAGCAGCGGGACTGAAGACGCCGAATGCGGTGGCGTGACGGGCTTTCGGGGGCCTGGGGCGTGTCTGACACATGCCCGCGGCGTCGCGGGCATGTGTCAGATCCCCCTAGATCCAGCCCCGCCGCACCGCCTGCGCCCCCGCCTGGAAGCGGCTGCCCGCGCCCAGGCGGTCGGTCAGCTCGGCGATCCTGCGGCGCACCGTGCGCTGGGAGACGCCGAGCTGGCGGCCGGCCGCCTCGTCGGTCAGGCCCTTGGCCAGCAGCCGCAGCAACTCCCGCTCGCCTGCGGACAGTTCCACGTCGTCCTCCTCGGAAGGGCGCCCGCCGAACGGGGCGGCCGCGTCCCAGTACCGCTCGAACAGGGCGAGCAGCGCGGAGAGGATGCCGTTGCCGGTCACGACGAGCGCCCCGGCGCCGCGGTCGCCGGGGTCCACGGGGAGCAGCGCCGTCTCCCGGTCGAAGACGATCATCGGGAGGGGCAGGACCGGAGTCGTACGGATCTCGGCGCCGGAGTCGGTGAGCCAGCGCACGTACTCGCGCGTGGGCGGATGGTTGCGCACGCTGTCCAGGTACAGGCCGCGCATCAGCACGCCTCGGTCCAGGGCGGACTGGTCGGTGGCCCGGCCCGCCTCCAGCGCGTCGGGGCTGTACGAGCCCGCGTTGAACGCGCTGATCTCGACGGAGCTGCGGCACACCAGCTCCTCGATGCGGGTGCGCACGGCATCGATGCCTTCGAGGCGCTGCACGCCGTTGCCGCCGGGCACCTGCCCGACGGTTGAGTACTCCGACACCAGCCGGGCCAGCGCGACACGGCTGGACTCCAGCTCCTGCCGCCGGCGCGCCAGCCGCTCCTCCTGGTCGGCGAGGAGCGAACCCACTGCCACCTCCGGGCTGATGGGCAGCAGCAGATCGGCGTCCTCCCAGGAACGCCTGATCATCGACATGTCGGTGAGCAGGGAGATCGCGGAGCGGACGGCGGCCTCGTCGGCGGCCAGCTCGTCGACCAGCTCCTGCACGCGTCCGCCGGCCGAGCGGAGAATGCTCCGGTAGACCGTCTCCTCGAACGCACTGAGTCCCAGCACGTGAATCCCCCTGCGACACGATCTTGAGGTGCGAGCGAATGGACTATGGCTCGCGCCGTGCGGGGGAGGCAAGGACGTCTCAGGGAGTGGTCAGGACCAACTGGCGGGTTCCGGCCACTCCCGCGGACCCCGCGGGGGTCACCACTCGGTGACGTCCTGCGTGCCCGTGGCGGCCGGGACGTAGGCCTCGGTGGCGGTGGCGACACCGGTGCCGAGCGCGAGGACGGCGACGGAGACGACGAGGGCGGCGGCGAAGCGGCGGACGGAACGCATGGGATTCCTTCTTTCGAAACGGTGCGGGTGAATTCGCGACGGGCGGTGCCGTGGTTCTGAAGAGATCCTGTCGCCTCACCGGCGGCCAAAAAAGGGGATTCCGTGTCCACAAGTGTCATTGGCCTTCATAGGCCATTCCCGGCCGCGCCCCGCGATGCCCGTACTCGGTCGCACGTACACAGATCCACGTACTCAAACGAACGTACTCAAACGCACGTACTCGGCGAATGCCCTTACGGCAGCCGGAAGTACAGCGGGAGTTCCGGCTCGTCCGCGAAGCGCCGCGGGCTCTCCCTCTCCAACTGCCGCGCGATGAACGCCGACCAGCCCGGCAGCAGCGGCCTGGCCGCCACCGACAGCGCCGTCAGCAGTTCCAGGTGGGCAGCGAGCCGGCCATGTCGCACGGCGGGCCGCACCAGAGGCGCCCGGTCCAGACGCTGCAGGTCGCGCCGGGCCTGCGCAGCCGTCTCCGCGATCACGGACGCCGCCCGGTCGGGCCGGAAGCGGTGCGGCGACAGGTGCAGTCGCAGCTCCGGTACGGCCGTCAGCAGCAGCCGGGCCGCGACCCCGCCGGGCCCGCCGGGGGATGCGCCGCGCAGTTCGGGCATGCCGCGCAGCACCCCGTCCGCCCACTGTTCCAGCTGGTCGATGAGGATCACCTGGATCGTGTCGGCCAGTTCGCGCTCGTCGAGGACGGCCGGCCGGCCGTCCTCCCAGAACAGACAGGCATGAAAACGCAGGGCGTCCGATTCGGCCGCGCTCAGTTCCGTTTCCGCCATACGGACCATCCTGTGGGCCCGCCCGATCCCCGCCACCGCAACCGGGGTGTCAGCAAGCGGAAATGGCCGCAAGAGGACGGCCCGGAAGTATTTCCTTCGCTGTCCTCAACCTGCCAGTTCCGAATCCGGCCGCGCGCTTTTCCCGACGGAACGCGACAGGCCCGCGAGAATCACTGCGGCGCCGTGTGAAAGCGCCCCGATTCACCGGCCCCGGCCGCGCCTGAGCCGCGCCCGGGCGCCCGCTTCCCGGACATTCCCGCACCCCACGACAGGGAGCACCCCGCCATGGCCGAACCCCTGCGCATGAAAGTCGCCGTGCTGAGCGCACCGGGCGCCTGCGGCGTCATCGACAAGCCGCTGCCCCGCATCGCCGAGGACTACGTCCTCGTCAAGGTCGTCACCGCCCCGATGTGCAACGAGCATCTGGCCTACGCGCACTGGGACTTCCGCGACCGCAACCGGCCGGATTCGCTCGGCCACGAGGCGGCGGGCGAGGTCGTCGAGACCGGCCCCGGCAGCGCCTTCCGCCCCGGCGACCGGGTCGTCGTGCTCAGCGGCTATCCCTGCGGCCGGTGCACGATGTGCGCCTCCGGCCGGTACGCGCACTGCGCCGACACCGAGAACCCCCTTGAAGTGTGCGGGAGTGCGTCGGGTGAGTGCGGCTTCGCCCAGTACATGATCAAGCGGGAGCACCTGCTGGTGCCGGTCCCCGACGGCATGTCGTACGACCACGCGAGCATGGCCTGCTGCGGCATGGGCGCCACCTACACCGCCATGGAGAACATGGGCGTGCGCCCCGGCGAGACCGTCCTGGTCACCGGGCTCGGGCAGGTCGGCCTCGGCGCCGTCGTCAACGGCGTGGCACGCGGCGCCCGCATGATCTGCGCGGGACGCACCCCCTACCGCCGCGACCTCGCCCGCGACCTCGGCGCGGAACTCGTCGTCGACCTCGCCGACGGCGATGCCCTGGAACGGGTCCTGGAGCACACCAAGGGCGCCGGCGCCGACCACGTCGTCGACTGCTCGGCCCTCGCCGCCTACCAGCGCTTCGGCCTGGACGCAGTGGGCCGCGGCGGTCATGTCACCTTCCTCGGCGAGTCCGGCGACCTCACCCTGCACATCGACCGCGACCTGATCCAGAAGGGCGTCACCCTCCACGGCAGCCTCGACCTGTATCTGCACCACGCCCCGGGCGTCCTCGACGTGATCGCCCGTTCCGGGCCGCTGATCGACCGGTTCATCACCCACACCTTCCCGCTCGACGCCATCGAGCAGGCCTGGCAGGTCCAGCTCGAGCGGACCTGCGGAAAGATCGTCCTCCATCCGTGGGCCTGAGCCGCCGTCCGTCCCGTTTTCCTCCTCACACCCCAGGAGACAGGCCGCAATGACCGAGACCCACGACCCCAGGACCCCGCTGTACGTCGGCCGCCGCGAGTTCCTCGGCGCCACCGACCTCGTCGTGTCCTTCTACACCACCAAGTGCCAGTTCCAGTGCACCTATTGCGCGCTGCCCACCCGCTCGGCGACCGGCGAGATCAGCGCCCAGCAGATCAACGCGCAGATCGACCACGTCTTCATCGAACGCGCCGACCAGATGGGCGACTTCCGCCAGTTCTCGTTCGGCAACGAGGGCTCTGCGCTGGACGGCCGCCGCTTCCACCCCGCCTCCCTCGACCACCTCCTGCACCGGGCCCGCGCCATGGAGAACCTGGAGGTCCTCTCCATCGAGACCCGGCCCGAGTACGTGCGCCGCGACCGCCTCGAACACATTGCGAGGACCACGCACGCGCCCCGCCTCGACATCACCGTCGGCTTCGAGACGCAGGACGACCACATACGCCAGACCGTGCTGCGTAAGAAGATCTCCCGCCGCGTCATGGAGGACCGGGTCGCCCTCCTCGGCGCCCTCGGCATCCGCCTGACCTCCTACGTCCTGATCAAGCCGGCACCGCGGATGACCGACGAGGAGGGTGTGCGCGAGGCCGTCGCCACCATGGAGTACCTCAAGGAGCTCTGCGGCCGGCACGGCACGGAGCTGATGATCTACCTCACCCCCACCTACATCGCCGAGGGCTCCTACCTCCAGCGCACCACCGAACCCGGCGACTGGACCCCGCCCACCATCCAGGGGATCTTCCAGGTGCTGCTCGCCGGACACCGCATGGGCCTGCCCGTCTACAGCGGCCTGTGGAGCGAGGAACTCGCCGACGAGAACACCGACTTCCGCGGCCGCGAGGGCTACGACCCCGAGCTGCGCCGGGCGATGGTCCGCTTCAACCGCACCCGCGACTTCGCCCACCTCGCCCCCTTCGCCGCCCTGGCCGATGCGCGGTGGCCCGCCCTCGCCGGGGCCCGGTGATCCGGTGCGCGCGTACCGCAACCTCCTCGGGCACCTGGCCGAGACCGCCCCGCGCACCCTCGCCGGGCTGCCCCGCCCCTTCCTCGACGACCAGGCCGCACAGCTGCTGGCCCGCGGCGACATCTACGTACTGGAACAGGTGGACAAGCACGTCCCCGTGGTTTCGGCGCTGCCGCCCGAGGCGCTGGCGCGGGCGGCCGACGCGGCGCTCGACGCCGCGGGCGTGGACGACTTCTGTTTCCTGTACGCGCGTCTGCCCGCCGCCCACCGGACCGCGCCCGCCTGCATCGAGCAGGCGTACCTCCGGCTCGCGCGGCGCGGCAACGCCGCAGGGATCGAGCAGCTCGCCGCCGCCACTGGCGTCGTCCCCAAGCTCGACGAGGCCACCGTCCTACGCGCCTACGACGTCCTGGTGGCGGCGGGCCGTCTCGGCGCGGTCGACTACATCCGCCAACTCTCCGGCGTCCCGGTGCGGTTCACGCCCCGCGCCGCCGCCACGGGCGCCCGCGCACTGCTCGCCCAGGGCCGCCACCGCGCCCTGACCGGCCTCGCGCGGCGGACCGGAGTACGCGTCGAACTGACCGCCGACGAGATCGACGCCGCCGTGCAGGCGGCTCTCGTGGACGACACCCTGCCCGAACTCGCCGAAGCGCTGAGGGAGTTGAGCCAGGCTCCCAGGGCGACCGGCTTCGCCGCCCTGTACGCCCAGCTCTCCGAAGAGGGCCGTCACCCCCACATACCGGCCCTGTTCGACCTGTGCGCCGACGCCGACCGCGGTGTCCTCGACGGACCCCTGTGGGACCGTCTGCTGTCCGTGCCGAACGCCGCCGCCCTCCGGTTCGTCTACGAGGAATGCGCGGACGCCGCCCGGCTGCGCGCGCACGCCGACGCCGCGTACGCCCTCGGGGTGGCCGCGGGCGACCGGGCCCTGGTCCGCCTCGCCTGCGAGCGGGGCGGCGCGCGCCTCGACCCCGCGGGCACCGGGCCGCTCCTGGACGCGGCCCTGGAGTCGGGCGACACCGAGTGGCTCGCGTTCGCCGGGCAGCCCGTGCCGGACACGGACGCGGGCATGCTCCACCGCGCCCGGACCGCGCCGGACGCCCCCGCGGCGGGACGCTGGCTGCTCGCCCTGGCCGAGGAGCGGTACGACGACGCGGTGCGGGCCCTCGCCGAAGTGGGCCCGCACCCGGTCGCCGACGCCTTGCGCGCTGGGGGCACCCCGTCATGACCGTGACGCAGGAACCCGCAACCAGGCGGCCCTCCCGGGCCCGCGGCGCCCTGCTTGCCCTCTTCGCGATGGTGAGCGTGCAGACCGGGGCGGGCGCGTCGAGCCACCTCTTCGACCGGCTCGGCGCGACCGGCAGCGCCTGGCTGCGCCTGTGCTGGGCGGCGCTGGTGCTCTGCCTGCTCACCCGGCCCCGGCTGCGCGGCCGCGGCGCGCGCGACATCGGCGCGGCCCTGCTGCTCGGCGGGGTCAGCGGCCTGCTCACCCTGCTGTACTTCGAGGCGGTGGTGCGGCTGCCGCTCGGCACCGCGACCGCCCTGGAGTTCCTCGGCCCGCTGGCCGTCGCCGTGGCGGGCCTGCGCCGCGCCGTCGACGTGGCCTGGCCGCTCGCCGCCGCCGGGGGCGTGCTCGCCCTGACCCGCCCGTGGAGCGGCGAGGTGAACATGACCGGCGTCGCCTTCGCGCTCGGCGCCGCGGCCGGCTGGGCGGGCTACATCCTGCTGACCCAGCGCGTCGGCGAACGCTTCACCGGCCTGAGCGGCCTCGCCGTCTCCATGGCGGCCGCGTCCGTGGTCACCGCCCCGTTCGCCGACGTCCCGCACGTGCTGCACCGCCTCGACCTGTCCGCGCTGGCCCTGTCGGCGGGTGCGGCGCTGCTGCTGCCGATCCTCCCGTACGCCGCCGAGATGGTCGCCCTGCGCCATCTGCCGACCGCCGCCTTCGGCACGTTGATGAGCCTCGAACCCGCCATCGGCAGCCTGGTCGGCTTCGTCCTCCTCGCCCAGCAGCCGACCTGGTTCCAGGCCCTGGGCACCGCCCTGGTCATGGTGGCGGGCGTGGGCGCGGTCCGCGCGGAGGCCAGGAAACAAGCGCTGGACCACCCCGGACCGGACCTATGAGGAATCGAGTAGGGGGGCCGGGTCGCCCGGCCCTCCTCTCATCTCACGCCACCGGACATGCGGGCCCGCACCCGTTCACCGAGCCGATCCAACCGTTGGCAGGTCGGCTTGAGCATGTGTCTCGTTGATCCCGAGCTTGAGCAGGCGCGCGTGTCCGCGCCGGTCAGGCGCGGTTCGGCGCCACCAGCCCTTACGTGCGGCTCCTGCCGGGGACTTGAACCTGCGGCTGGGGCCGACGATCTACCGATTCAGCGGCACAACCGTCTCAATCTCCAGCTTCCCGTCCCCGACCGGCGGCTTCCCCCGCTCCCATGTCCCGTATCCCCCGCCGGGGGCACATCGCAGACACCAGCGTGATCAAGCCGCTGTGCGACCTTGCGATCACGGAACATCCCTTGGGTCCTGCGCCCTCCCGGGCCATGGCGCGGTGAAGTTTCCCTACATCATCAAGCCCCGGCTGCGCTCCGCTCCGCCGGGCGCGCTTCCCGGCTCCGCTCCGCGCGACGCTCCTGCCTTCGGCCCGCTCCGCGCGGGCTGCGCCGACGCGCGCCCACGCGTGGGTGAGCCGACGGACATGAGTCGATCACCCGTAGAGCGTGGCCACGGTCAGATCAGAGCCTCCGGCGGGGGATCGGCCGGCACCGGGATGGAGGGGCGCCGTTCCCGGCCGCGGGTCCGTAGTGGCATCCGCAGGCTGCTCCCATCCCGCACGCCATCGACCCAGGCGAAGCCGAGCAGACGCGGCTCATGGCGTCCAGGTCGTTCGTACAGTGGCGCGCTCCATCTGGACGCCATGAACCACGCCCCCTCCACGGTGTGTGGGTCGACGGCGTACGGGATGGGAGCGGGGGAAGGTGGTGGGTTGAGCAGCGAGGCTGGGGTGGGTAGGGCGGCTGGCGATGACTCGCTTCGTAACGATCGTTGAGGAGAGCTGGTTCACGTTGGGCAGCGTGGCCAGCTTGTCCTTGAAGAGCCGCTGGTGGGCGTCGAGATCTGCGGTGACCACGCGCAGCAGGTAGTCGGGGGTGCCGAACAGTCGCTCCGCCTGGATCACCTCGGGGATGGCTGCGAGCCCTTGGTCGAAGGCCGCGAGCTGTTCGCGGTCACCGTGGCCCAGGTGGACGAAGACCAGGACCTCGAAGCCCAGGCCGACGGCGGCGGCGTTGAGGGCGGCGTGGTAGCCGCTGATCACGCCGGTGCCTGACCGGCGCGATGCTCAGGGCCGGGGGCGGCGCCTGCAAGCGTTGGACAGCCCGGTGCCTGAGGGGAAGGCTGGATTGGCGAGGGCCGCGCCCTCGTGCTTGCTGGTAGTTGCTCGCTCAGGCGGAGCCTTGGCACCCCACCCCTCACGTCAGAGGAGCGCTGATGACACCTACCTTCGACGCGGTCGTGATCGGGTCCGGCGTGAACGGCTTGGTCGCCGCTGCCCAGCTGGCCAAGGGCGGCTGGTCGGTGGCCCTCATAGAAGGAAGCGACCGGCTGGGCGGCTTCATCGCCACCGAGGAGCGGACACTGCCTGGCTACCTGCACGACACGTACTCCTCGTGGCACCCGCTGTTCGTGTCCGGCGGGGCCTACGCCGCCCTCGGTGAGGACCTGCACCGTCACGGTTTGGAGTATCGCAACACCGACGGACTGATCACGGGCACCGTCACCGACGAAGGGCGCGTGGTCCTGGCCCACCGCGACCCCGCGGCCACCGCCGAGATGTTCGGCCACTCCGAGGACCGAACCGCCTACCTCACCCTGTTGCAGAGGTTCCTCGACAACGCCGACGCACTGGGCGGCATCCTGGGCGGTGAGCCACGCTCGCCCCGTGTGCTCCGGCATGTGGTGAAACTGCTGCGCCGCGAGCGCTTCAGTGGCACCGAGAAGTGGTTGCGGGCCGCCGTGACCAGCGGCCGCTCTTACTGCCGCGGCACCTTCCGCGGCGAGGAGCCTGATGTGCTGTGGATACCCTGGCTGCTGCACGCCGGACTGTCTCCGGACCACGCCTTGGGCGGCCTGATGCTGCCTGTCATGGCCGCGACCCTGCACGGTTTCGGCATGCCCGTGGTGGCGGGTGGCGCCCGGAACTTCGTCCGCGCCTTCGAGGCACTGCTCGGCGAGCTCGGGGTGCACATCTCCACGGGGCAGTCGGCGGAGCGGCTGCTCCTCACGGGCGGCCGGGTCATGGGCGTCGCCACTGATGGCGAAACCATCCGGGCCCGCCACGCCGTCCTGGTCTCGGTAACCCCGACCGCGCTGTACGGCGAGCTTCTGCCGCAGGACGCGCCCGTCCCGCCCGCCATCCGCGACGAGGCCCTGCGCTACCGGTACGGACGCGCTGCGATGCAGCTCCACGTCGCCCTCTCCGCGCCGCTCGGCTGGCGCGATGCGCGCCTGGCCGGCATACCGCTGGTCCATCTCAGCGACGGGTCCGCGAGCACCGCGATCGCGTGCGCGGAGGCCGAGGCGGGGCTGCTGCCGCGCAGGCCCACACTGGTCGTCGGCCAGCAGTATGTCCTGGACCCTTCACGCGTACCGGACGGCGCGGCGGCCTTGTGGATCCAGCTCCAAGAACTGCCCTACAAGCCGACCGGCGACGCGGCGGGCGAACTGGACGCCCACGGCCGCTGGACGAAGGAGCTGACCGCGGGATACGTCCAACGGGTCCTGGCCAGGATCGCGCTTCACGCGCCCGACCTGCCGGAGAAGCTACTCGCCTGGGACGCCGTCACACCGTCGGACCTGATGGCGCACAATCCGAACGCGGTCGACGGCGACCCCTACGGCGGCTCGGCCGAATTCGACCAGGCCCTGCTGTGGCGCCCTCTACCGGGCGCGGCCCGGCACGCCACACCTGTACCCGGCTTGTGGCACATCGGCGCCTCGACCCACCCCGGCCCCGGCCTCGGCGGCGGGTCGGGGCACCTCGTGGCCCAGCACCTCATCCGCGGCAGGCGCCGGAGCAGCCGCGGCTGACACGCGGTGAGGTGGGCATCTGTCCGGTCACCCACGTCGGCGCCCAGCCGGACCGGTCGGCCGTATCGGTCGAGGCATTGAACGGCCGGCTCCAGACCGGACGTCTCGATGCCGCTACGGAGGGTGTGCCTGAGCCGACGCCCATAAACTCTGGCGAGCGATTCGGCCGATGTCGTGCCGTCCCAGACAACATATGACGCGCCGGCACGAAGAGCAGCCAGAGCAGCCGACGACGTCGCGTCGTCACCGCCCAGCAACTGTTCGAGTCGTTCCCGCTGCACGCTCTCACCCTCGGCCACGATCGTGCTGTACAGCAACGAAGTACAGCAACCCCAGCAACCGCCAGCACCCAACATCGGTTGCCATGCCCCTTCCCGCAGCCTGTATGACCTCCAATGACCGATCTCTTCAGAGCTACGGATCAGAAGGTTGCAGGTTCGAATCCTGCCGAGTGCACACAGGTCAAAGCCCCCTCGGGATCATCCCGGAGGCATCACGCACTAAGTGGTAAGTCAGCACAACGGAAGGGGCGGCGCCGGGTTCCTCCGGTGCCGCCCCTTCCGGCTATCTGTCTACATGCTCAGGAGCCCGACATGGCGTCCCCGAACATGGGGTCGTCCCCCGATTTCGCAATGCCCACGGACGACGCACCGAAGCTCACCGCGCCGGTGGCCGTGACGCCTCCGGTGGAGCCGCGCAGGACCCATACGGCACCGTCGTCGCTGTTCTCGCCGCCCGCGCCCACCGACAGATCGGCGCGGCCGTCCTTGTTGTGGTCGGCTAGGTGGATGGCGTCGCCGAACATGTCCGACGACTCGTTGGCGCCCGGGACACCCGAGGTGCCCTGGTTGAAGGACTGGGCTCCGGTCCCCGTCAGGCCGGAGGCGCCGCCGCGCAGCACCCAGACGTTGCCGGCGTCGTTGCCGGAGCCGATGGACTCGAAGGGGGCGCCGACGGCGAGGTCCGGGTAGCCGTCGCCGTTGACGTCGCCCGCTGCGAGCGTGTTGCCGAACAGGTCCCACGACTCGTCCGCCCCCGGCACGCCCTCGGTGGCCTGGCTGAAGACGCCGGTGCGGGCGGTGTCGACGCCGGCCGCGGCGCCGTAGTACACGGTGACGTAGCCGCCGAGCGCCGTCTGGTCCCCGATGGGGTCATCGTCGGTGCCGATGACGAGGTCGTCGTGGCCGTCCTTGTCGAAGTCGGCCGCGGTGAGCGAGGCGGGGCTGTCGTCGCTCACCTGGGTCTGCAGGGTGAGTCCGGCCGAGGAGCCCCGGTAGACGAAGGTGCCGGCGAAGGAGCCCACCACCACGTCGTCCGCGCCGTCGTTGTCGAAGTCCCCGGCGGCCAGATCGACGGCGCCGTCCGGGTATGCGCCGGACTCGATCTGCGCGTCGAAGCGCAGCTTCCCGGCCGCGCCGCCGGACTTGGTGAAGCCGCCCTTGAAGATCCACACGTCCTTGCCGGTGGAACCGACCGCCAGATCGGCCTTCCCGTCACCGGTGAAGTCACCGACCGCGAGGGACTGGCCGAACCGGTCGTGGCCGGACGCGTTCGGGTCGCTGATCGTCGTGCCGCCTGACAGGCCGGACGAGCCGCCCCACAGGATCGTGACCGAACCGCCGTCGACATCGCCGCTGACGTCCTCCAGCGGTGTGCCCACGACGAGATCGCCGTAGCCGTCTCTGTTGAGGTCGCCGTGCGCGAGTTCGGTGCCGAAGCGGTCGGAGGTCTCCGAGGCGCCCGGCACGCCGGAGGAACTCTGCGATGTGGTCTTGTGGCGCGCGGCGCTGATACCGCTCGACGAGCCGTAGTTGACGACCACGGCGCCCGCCTTCGCCTTCCCACCCGCAACAGCACCCGGGGCGCCGGTCGCCAGATCGCGGTAGCCATCACCGTTGAAGTCGTCGGCGAGGCCCGACGCGGCGGCACTCGCGCCCTCGGGCAGGGTGATGAGCAGGCCACCGGCCAGGGCGGCCGCGACGGCGGTGGCGCCCAGAACGACGGGACGCCGGGAGCGCTTGTGATGAGGCCGGGACATGGGTTCCCCTCCAAGACATACGTGTGGGCTACACAGATATGACCTCTGGTGAGCCTGAAGGGTTGCACGGGAAAGGAGAGGGGAGGCAGCAGTACAGCAGCGAAGTACAGCAACTCCAGCAACCGCCAGCGCCCACCATCGGTTCTCACGGCCCTCCCGGCAGCCTGCATGACCTCCAATGACCGATCTCTGCAGAGCTACGGTGCGGCTGCGGCGGGCGATCGTGGTGCTGATGTCCGCCCAGTGCCAGACGGTCAAGGACATCACCTCGCTGATGCAGGTCGGCGAGGACCCACGACGAGCAGAACGCCGCCATCGCCGACTACATCCGCCGGCGCAACAGCCGGTCCGAGCCGAAGGTCCGCTTTGCGCCCGAGTCACCCATCCGGCGGTGGAGCGAATACCCGGCCAGGGCTTCTGGGCGCGCCGGGAAGGGTCAGTTCCCGGACGGAAGGCTGTAGAGCTGCGCAGGGTCGCCCGAGAGGGCGGCCTTGACGAAGCGACTGGGGTCGTCGACCAGCACCTCGATGGCCCCGGCCTGCACGCCGTCGAGGCTGGCTCGGGCGACGTCAGTCGGGTCGATCTTGGGAGCGTCGCGTCCCGCCATCATGTCGGTGTCTGCGGCGCCCAGGTGCACGCCCTGGACAAGGGTCTGCTGACCGGCCAGGGCCCGGACTGTGCACCGCTCACGGCACCGACGGCCCGGAGAGCCATGCCCAGTGGCAGGCGCAGTCGCGCCACAGTTGTGGAGTGAGCGCCCGGACCTTCACGTGCTCGTCCCGACCGTCGGAGCGAGCACGCAACAGGTCAGTCACCGTCCCTGTCGCCTCCCGACGCCGTCTTGGAGAAGCCGTCCTGCCATGCGGCCTTCGCGCCCGAGTCGCCGATGCGGTAGACGTCCACGACGGCTCCCGCGGCCACGACGAGCGACAGGGCCGCAGCCGCGATACGCACCGGCGCGGCGGACCGGCGTGTGGTGCGGGACGTGGCGGTGCGGCGGGCCGCCCACCAGACGACGACCGCCAGGACGAACAGGCCCATGGCCCAGGGGAGCAGGCCGTCGCCGAGCTCCGCGTGCCGGCGTACCAGCGCGTTGCTGTCGACGTGCTTCTCCAGCCACTCCCCGGCCCCGGTGGTGAGCGGCACGCTCGCGAGTGTGACCAGGGCGAGCAGCGGCAGCACGATGCCCAAGCGCTGTGCCGCCGTCGACCAGATCGCGCAGACCACGAGTGCCAGTGCGGTCAGGGGAACGAGTACGACGACGAAATGCACGAGCAAAATGTGCGCCGGCAGGCCGTTGACCAGGCTCATTGGGGGTTCCTCCAGGGGGGGTTGGCGCACGCTGCGCCGATCGGGCGCGCCAGCCTGGCACAGGAAGTTCTCAGCTTCTTCTGAGCCCCAGCATGATCGATCTCCTCGCCCGGCCTCCACACCGATGACGGTCCGGCACGACGGGCACGCGTATGCACTGTCCGTACAGCCCCGCAGCAGGGCCGGACGTCCCCTGCCGATGCTGCGACCGGCTGCCACGATGGGATGGGGAGGGACCGACCACAGGGTCGCCGCGCCGGACGGACCGAGGTGTTTCATGGACCACACCCCCCTCACAGAACGGCTGCGCCGCCTGGGCGCGGCCATCGTGTCCCCACGGCTCGAACCCGTCCTCCTGGCCGTCACCGCTGCAGCCCTGGTCGGCGGCGGCATCGCCTGGCTCCTCGGCGCCGGCAGCCTCGCGGACCTGTTCTGGGCTCTTGGCACCGTCTCCGCCGTCGTCCCCGCTGTGGCATGGGTGATGGCCGCACTGCGGCGCGGTCACGCGGGCGTGGACCTGATCGCCGTACTCGCCCTGGGCGGCACTCTGGCCGTGGGCGAGTACCTGGCCGGTGCCCTGATCGCGTTCATGCTCGCCAGCGGCCGCACCCTCGAGGCAGCGGCCCAGCGGCGGGCCTCCCATGACCTGCGCGCGCTGCTGGAACGAGCGCCACGCTCGGCACGCCGCCGCACGGACGCCGGAGTGGCAACCGTGCCGCTGGGAGAGGTCGCCGTCGGCGACCTGCTCGTCGTCGGCCCCGGCGAAGTCGTCCCCGTCGACGGCCGTGTGGAGGCCACCGCCGCCGTCCTCGACGAGTCGGTGCTCACCGGTGAGCCCCTCCAGGTCGAGCGGGTGCAGGGCGACGGAGTGCGCAGCGGCGTGGTCAACGCCGGCGGCGCCTTCGAACTGCGCGCCACCGCCACCGAGCAGGACAGCACGTACGCCGGAATCGTGAGGCTGGCCCAGCAGGCCGGCGCCGAGTCCGCGCCGGTCGTACGGCTGGCCGACCGGTATGCGGCCTGGTTCCTTCCCCTGTCCCTCATCGTGGCGGGACTGGCGTGGCTGATCAGCGGCTCTGCGGTACGGGCGGTCGCCGTTCTCGTGGTCGCCACCCCGTGCCCCCTGCTGCTGGCCGCCCCGGTCGCCATCGTCTCCGGCCTCTCCCGCGCCGCCCGCCTCGGCGTGGTCGTCCGCGACGGCGGCGCACTGGAGAACCTCGGCCGTGCCGGCACCGTCCTGCTCGACAAGACCGGCACCCTCACCCGCGGACGCCCCCGCGCCCTCGACATCACCGCCGCCCCCGGCCTGAAGCCGGCGGAGGTGCTCCGTCTGGCGGCCTCGGTCGACCAGTACTCGCCGCACGTGCTGGCGCAGGCCCTCGTCGATGCCGCGCGGGAACGCAATCTGGAGCTGTCGGTCCCCTCCGACGTCAGCGAGGAGCCCGGCCGGGGTGCCACCGGCACCGTGGACGGACACCAGGTCTATGTGGGCCGCCTCAGCGCCTCCGGCGCACGGCCGGCCTGGGCCCGGGCGGTCGACAACCGCGCCCTCCTCGACGGCGCGGCCGTCGCCTGGCTCACCGTCGACGGACACCCGGCCGGCGCCGTCCTGCTGCGCGACCCCCTCCGGCATGACGCCCCGCACACGCTGCGCCACCTGCGGGCGGCCGGCATCGAGCGGGTGCTGATGCTCACCGGCGACCGCGCCGCACCCGCCCACGAAGTCGCCGCCGTCCTCGGCCTCGACGACGTACGCGCCGAACTCAGCCCCGCCGACAAGGTCGCCGCCGTACGCGCCGAACGCGAGCACGCCGTCACCGTGATGGTCGGCGACGGCGTCAACGACGCTCCCGCGCTCGCCGCCGCCGACATCGGCGTCGCCATGGGCGCCCGCGGCTCCACCGCCTCCTCCGAAGCCGCCGACATCGTCCTGACCACCGACCGCGTCGACCGCCTCGCGGACGCCGTCGCCATCGCCCAACGCACCCGGCGCATCGCCGTGCAAAGCGCCCTCGGCGGCATGCTGATGTCTCTTGCCGCCATGGGCGCAGCCGCCGCCGGCCTGCTCCCGCCCGCCGCTGGCGCACTGCTCCAGGAGGGTATCGACGTCGCCGTCATCCTCAACGCCCTGCGCGCCCTGCGCGTCGGCCAGGCCGCACGGCCGGCCCTCACCCCCGCAGCCGAAGCCCTCATCCACCGCTTCGCCGCCGAACACGACGATCTCCAAGACGTCCTGGAATCCGTACGCGACGCCGCCGACCGCCTCTCCGACACCCCGGGCCCCAAGGCCCTCGCCGCCGTCGAGGAGACCCACCGCCTTCTCACCGAACGACTGCTGCCCCACGAATACGCCGAGGAACACGAGCTCTACCCGGCCCTCGCCCCTACCCTCGGCGGCCCGGAGGCCACCGCCACCATGAGCCGCGCCCACACCGAGATCGAACGGCTCTCCCGCCGCATCGACACCCATCTCCAACTCGCGCACGCCGACGGCGGCTTGGCCCCCGAACAACTGGACGACCTGCGTTCCTGCCTCTACGGCCTGAACACCGTCCTGCGCCTGCACTTCACCCAGGAAGAAGAGAACTACTTCTCCCTCGCCCCGTAGACTCAGTTTCCTGCCCACGGCTCCTTCGATGCGCACCAGGCCGTCCGGCAGGGGGTTATTTCCGGGCCGGTCCGCTCGGGTGGGCCAGTTCGATGCCGACTCGTCCGCCGATCCGCAGTGCCATGGTGCGAGTCGGCTCCACGGTGAAGCCGGCTGCCGCGATCCGCTGCGACACGGCGTCGCCGACATTGCCGCGCATCTGTTCGCCCATCCGGCCGCGCATCCCGGGCTGCCGGCGTCCTCGGCCGTGCCCGTGGTCATGCCCGTGCCCGTGGTCATGCCCGTGCTCGTCGAACACCGGGTCGGCCAGGACCAGGAGCCCGTCGGGCCGCAGCACCCGGCGCACTTCGGCAAGCAGCACGTCCCTCGACGCGCTGTCCAGGTGGTGCAGCATCAGGCTGGAGAAAACCCGGTCGAACGAGCCGTCGCGATAGGGCAGTTCCTGGGCGAACCCGCGGTCCAGCCTTACGGTGAGGCCGGCCTGCTTGGCCTTGCGCCCGGCGCGGGCCAGCGCCTTCGGGTCCGGGTCCAGCCCGACGAGGTCCACGTTCCTGTGCTGCTGACCGGTCGCCCGCAGCAGGTTCCCGGTGCCGCAGCCGACGTCCAGCACCCGGTGGCCGTCGCGCAACTCGGCCAGCGTGATCATCTTTTGGTGGATGGGCCGCAGCCCGAACACGTGGTGCGCCACGTCGTACAGCGGCGTCAGGAAGTTCTTGCCCAAGCCCGGGATGTACTCCCGTTCGGCATGCGACTGAGACAGTTTTTCGGTCATGCCTTCATGCTGACCGCTCCTGTAGCTGCGGACCTGTACGATCCACGGCTTCAATGGGACGATTCGACGGTGAGGACCGTGCGGAAGGCGCCCAGCCGGGACCGGCCGGTGACCTACTCGATGCTGCCGGCACCCGGCGAGCTGCCCGTGGCGACCTGGCGGCTGGAGCAAGGCTGGGAGAGCGCCGGAACCTTCGAGGAGCATGCGCACGACTTCCCCGGCCTGGCGTACTTCCGGACCGCAGGCGGGCTGCTGCGCACCGGTCGGCGGGCCTGGCCGATCGAGGCCGGCGACTTGTTCGTCATCGCGCCCGGCGACGTGATGGGCTATATCCACGCCCACGATCTGGCCCACGCCCATGGCTGGGGCGTCTTCTTCACCGCCGACGCGCTCGGCCCAGATGTCCCCGGCGCCCACCTGGCCTGGCGCACGCACCCGTTGCTGTTCCCGTTCGTCCGCGGCGGAGCGACCGGCGCCCTGCGGCTGCGGGTGCCCGAACCGGACCGGCCTGAGTGGACCACCCGGATCCAGTCCCTGCACGACGAACTGGCGCAACGTCAGGACAGCCACCGGGAGGCTGCTCTGGCCCACCTGACACTGCTGCTGGTCGGAGTGTCCCGGCTCGCCGCCGACGTCGTGGGCGACCTGCGCGCGAACCGGGAACCACTGCTCGCCGAGGTGTTCGAGGTCATCGAGCAGCGCTACCCACAACCGCTGTCACTGCGCGACGTGGCCGCCGCAGTCAGCATCTCCCCAGGCCACCTCACCTCGACGGTACGCCGGCGGACCGGGCGTACCGTGCAGGAGTGGATCACCGAGCGCCGGATGGTACAAGCCCGGCGCCTGCTGGCCGCGACCGAACTGCCGATCAGCGCGATCGGCAGGCAAGTGGGCTTCCCGGACCCCGGCTACTTCGCCCGTACCTTCGGCAAGGTGCACGGACTGAGCCCCGCACAGTGGCGGCGAGCCGGCGCCGATCCCGGAAGCAGGCCGAGAGGCTGAGCAGCCCAGGAGGTCAGGCCCTCGCCCGTGGTCACGGTTCACAAGGTCACCCCTGGTGAACCGGTGCGGGAGGCGGTGGCCAGCACGTATTCGCCGACCAGGTCACCGAGCAGGGCACCGGCAAGGATGTCGCTGGGTACGTGCCCCGACATGTAGACACGCGAGTAGACCACCTCGGCCTGCATCCACCGGTAGTCGGCGGCTCGGTGTGGAGCGAAGCTGCCGAGTACGGTGACGGCGGCGGCGGCGGACGCGGCGTGCCCGGACGGGTACGAGCAAGGGCACGTGCTCCCGGTCCTGCGCTTCTTCTCCGGCCGCAGCGACGGGTCGAGGACGTACGGGGAGGGTTGCCGGTAGCGGGCGTCCAGTCGGCCGTTGATCGTCCCGGCCAATTTCAGGGCGGCCTTGAGCTGGGTCCGCTCCGCGTCCCCTTTGCCCGCTGGGATCAGTTCACGCTGGTCGGACAGGTACAGCTGCCAAATGTCCTCCTTCCCGTGGACCTCGAGCCAGCCAGCAGCCCTCCTTCCGGCGGCGGTACGCGCGCGGGCGAGTGTCCTGAGCTGCCCGATCTCAGCGGCTCGCTGGTCCGCCGACGGCGGGCGAGGGACACGCTGCGCCACCCAGAGAAGGAACGCCTTGTCGTCGCGGGCGGTGCCATGCTGCCTCCGCCACTGGGCGAAGAGCTCATCCGCCGCCCGCTTCTGCTCGGCGAGCTTGGTGGTCCAGCCACTGACGTCGGTGTCGGGGAACATCGTGGGCGGGGGGCTTTGCCGGATCCGCTCGACCGCAGTGGCCTTCGCGGTGCCTGCAGGGAACACCTGAGACCCGACCACGCCCAGCACGGCTGCCAAGGCCGCGACGACCGCGACTGCCTTGTACGTCCATGTGGCACCGGGCGAGGCTGCTGTACCGGCTGGTTCCTTCCGATGGTTCGGGGCGCCCACTACAACACCACCGGTGGTTCCGTGCACACAAGGGTGTGAAAGCAGCTCCGTGCGATGCGGCGGACGTCATGGTCAGGGAGACCGGGAATCAGCAGGGCCTGCCCGACGAGGTACTTGCTGAACGAGATCGGCCGGGCCCCCAGCTTGATCAGCAGTCGGTCGGCGGCCGCCGGGCGAGGCCCGCCCTTGGTCTCGACGAGAACCAGGTCATGGCGCAAGGCGGCGGCCGCGTGGCCGCGATGGCAGCTCAACCGGCCGTCGAGAGTGACCCTGCTGCCCGCGTCCAGGTCGGCGAGGGCCGCTCGTTCGCAGCGGACCTCCGCGGCAGCGGACAGGGAGGCCGCCTTGACGGGTACGCCGTCGCTCTGGAACACGCCGTCCACGAAGGCGGCGGCCCTGGTCCCCAGGCGGCCGTAATCCTCGGCCTGGATCGTGTACGCGTGCTTGACCGTGGCACCGCGGCCGTCCTTGGTCTTGACCTCGGCGCGGCACAACCTGTCCTCGGCATAGAGCCGGGTGCGGACCTTCCAGCGGCGCCTCCGCCCCTGGGCGTGGGCACGCCAGGCACCCAGCCCGGGAGTGTCGAAGTACATGCTGTAGTACCCGGTGGTACGGCGGCCACCGAGGTCCAGGACGTGATGGGTCGGCGCGAGGGCTGCCACGAACCAGCGCGCCGTAAGGAGCAGGACCAGGTACTTGCGGTCGACCCGGTGCTGCAGCGCGGCAGCAGAGTCGACCTCCGTCAGCGTCGCCCCGCGCAGGCCGGCCAGACCGAGCGAGTCGGCGAGGGAGACCGGGCCGGTCACACGGACCTGCTCTCGACGAGGCCGAACCACGCCGGATCCGGACTCACCCCCTCGTCACGCACGTCCCAGTTCACGGATCTGTCGGCGCGGTACTGGACCAGGACACGCGTCGTCTCCCGCACGTAGTCGACCTCGTCCACCAGCACCGCCACCGGCTCCTGACCGAACCGGAACGCGACGTCCTGGTGGATCGCACCCGGGTCGGCATACAGCCGGTCCAAGGTCAGCTTCACGACCCGAACCGGCTGGTGCGCCTGCGGGCCGTCCATGACCAGAACCGCCGCCAGCATCAGCGCGTCCAGAACGACGACGAACCAGGTCTCCCGCTGGGGCAGCCCGCTGCACAGGGCGATGACCAGTGCCACAAAGGTGTACGCGACATCCTTGGCGGTGAAGGCGGCGCTGCGCAGCCTCACCAGCGAGAGCATGCCGAACAGGCCGAAGCCCACACCGGCAGGAAATCTCCCCGCACTCATCGCGCTCATCGCCGCGAACAGGCCGATGTTGAGCGCGGTGAGCATCAACGGCATCTGTGGCACGGGACGGCCGCGCCGGTGCGACAGGCCCACCAGTGCCATCAGCGCGAGGACGTCGAGCCCGCCCCGGGTGACCAGGTCCCAGGGCCCCGTACCTGCCATCATGCGCACCACCTTGCCAACACTGTCCAATCATTCAGGACAATTCGTCCAGTGAGATTGGACGACGGTAGCCGTGCGCTTGACCCCGGGCAAGCGGCTGCCACGCACCCCTTACGACCGAGCCGTACCGGAAACGGCAGGTGGGAGGCTTCGACCGGCACAACGTATGCATTCCGGCCGTTCGCGAGCGCCACCCGATGGAGTGATCGACGCCCGTACGGCCCGTACGGCCCGCGCTCGGTTGCGAATGGTTCGGTGAGTGCCGAACCATCCGGCCGCTAGCGTGCGGAATCCCGTGCGGGAGATCCCCGCGCTGGTGACGCCGGAGGACCACCCCCATGTCGGAGACAGACCTGAAGCAGCAGCTCGCCGAGCGGTTCCGCGAGGTCAACGGCGCCCATCCGATGACCGATGCCGACGATGCGTATGTCAGCGCGCAGTTCGTCGCCCTGGAGGAACTGTGCGCAGTCCATGGCCGCGACAGCGGTGCGGTCCGCCGGCTCATGCTGGGGCAGCGTCTGCCGCTTCCGGGATATCTGCGTTCCGACGGTACTGAGATGGTGCCGGCCGACCTGTTCGCTCCAGCCGACGAAGCGGGTGGCGAAGACCAGCTCGAAGCGTGGTTCACCGCTCACTGGGCCGACCCGGTCGCCGGGAAGGCGGAGTGGAATGCGTATCTCAGCGGACAGTACGTATGCCTGCACTCGGTGACCCCGGCCGCCATTCAGCGCAAGGATTACCTGACGACCGCGATCAGTGCCGCAGCGAACGAACCGGATGCCGGTTCAGCACAGTGGGCGGAGCGGCTGCACGCCTTGATCGATGAACTCGACGCGCTGGAACCGGCGTTCACCGCCTACGACCGTCTCCGGTTCGGCGGGCCCACGTCCCGGGACACCTGCATCGACGCCGTGCGCGCCCGCTTCCCGCGCCCGTGACGGGCGTCGACCATGCCGCTGACCAGCCAATGTGCCGACCCGGGCGGCGCCGCATCGACCGCCCCGGGTGACCGACGGGTGACGCTTCGTCGCTCATGAGGTGGGCTTCCGATGCCGGGTGCAGCATGGAAGTACCGGCGATCAGGAGGTGCGTGATCATGGCCGAGTTCATGGACGTTCACCACGGGATGAAGGGGATCACGAGCGAGCAACTGCGGGAAGCGCACCGCGCGGACCTGGCCATCGAGTCCGAGGAGCGGGTGCACTTCAAGCAGGCCTGGGCAGACCCTCAGTCCGGCGAGGTCTACTGCCTGTCGGAGGCGCCGTCGGCGGAGGCGGTGCAGCGCGTTCACGAGCGCGCCGGCCACCCGGCGGACGAGATCCACCCGGTGCCGCTCACGGCCTGACACCGTGCCCGGCGCGGAGATGCGCGCAGTCGGTCGCATGTACGCCATCCGGTCCCGCCATGTACGCCATCCGCCGCACCGCATAGGCCATTGGCCGCTGCGGTATCCGCCATCTCCCGGGGACAGTTAGGCCATGGCGGCGGATCTTCGGCGGGGCTCCGCGGACCAGGATTGAAGACGTCAAAGGGAAGCCGGGAAACACCGGCGGACCGCAGCGCACTTACCTGGAGGACTCCATGTCCGAGTCTCGTCCCCGCCTTCGCGAACTGATCCAGCGCGCCATCACCGACGACGACTTCGCTCGCAGCTTCCTCGCCGACCCGTCGGCGCTGGCCAGCGAGTACAACCTGACCGAGGACCAGGTGGAGAAGGTCCGCGAGCTCGCCGCCCAGGGTCTGTTCCAGGCCGAGGTCGAGGCTCACGACTCCACCCCGGCGTACTACTAAGCCGTATAGCCGTATATCGGTGCTACAGGCCGTAGGCCGTATTTGGTGCTACTGAGCTGGCTCGTGCGGATGGCGGCGGCCCGGCCCCAACGGGTCACCGCCGTCCCGCGGCCCGGGACCGCGCCAGGTCGCGGGCCAGGGTTACGGCGATCCGCTCCACCGAACGGTCCGGTCCTGCCAGCCGGTTGCAGTGCATGTGTACGAGTGACCGGGCGACCGGCTCCGTTTCCTCCCCGTTGGCGAGGAGCCGGGAGCGGTAGGCCAGCACCGCCGCGTGCCAGTCCGCGCGAGCGGAGTGCGCCCCCCGATCGTGGGTCTCCACGGGTGCGGGGGGCTGCCCGCGTTGTGCCGGACGCAGGCGGGTGAACCGTCGTCGTTCAGCGGCGGACAGGCGGGGCGCCGGGAGCCGCGCGACCGCGTCCTGCGATCCGAGCAGGCCGGCCAGCAGGTCGTGCGCACCGGCCGCCGCCACACCGGCCGGATCCGCGGTTCCCGTCATCGATGCCAGGCGCTCCAGCACCAGCAGGGAGTCCCGGTGGAAGACCTCCTCCGCCGCGGCCATGCAGGCGCTGCCGCCGTAGCGTGCCTCCTCCGGGCGGTAGGGGGCCAGGACGAAGTCCCGGATCAGCCCGTCGTGCCGCAACTGCGTACTGACGTCGTGCAGTACGGGCAGGAGCAGCGTCGTGAGCGAGGCGGGCCTGCCGTGGAAACGCAGGCGCAACTCCGGCACCCCTGCTGGGTCGGCCGCTCGTACGAAGAACCAGCGGTCCACCCCGGCCCGCTCCACGGCTTCCCGCAGTGGGCCGTCGGCGAGTTCCCTCAGGACGGAGTCCTGTAGTTCGGGGAGCGCGGTCAGGCCTGCGCACAGCCATGGGCCGCCGGGGAGGTGTACGGGGGCAGCGGGGGCAGTTGGGGCCGCATGGGCCTGGCGCGGTCCGCGTGATGGGGGAGTTTCTGGGTGCGAAGCGCGTGGCCGTAGCGGGAAGACGAACTCCGCCGTATGGGGGCCGTCGGGCGCGGTCGGCCAGCCCGCCGTACGCCATGCCGCCACGCCGCCGGGGGGTTCGGTGACGGCGGTGATCCGGCGGTCGAGGCACTCGCGGCGCAGGAGTTCGGCGTGCGCGGGATCCGCCGGTTCCAGCGCGAGCCGCCGGTCCCCGGAGCCCGCCAGGACGACTTCGGGAAGGCCGTGCGCCGTCTGCCAGCGTGCGAGGCCGTCCCTCCATTCCTGTTCGGTGGCCACCTCTGCCAGGTGTCCCAGGTCGGGTGGCAGCCGCCAGCGGGCCGGGGCGAGCACGGCCCGCCCGACCCGGACGCGGGGCAGCCAGGGGAGGGCGTCGGCTGTCCCCCAGTCCCAGGCCGTCCATGGCGTGGCGCCGTCGCGGCCCAGGGCGAGGAGCAGGCGGGCGGTCGCGTCGGCGTGCCGCGGGTCGAGGGCAGAGTGGCTGATCGGCCGGATCTCCCGGCCGAGCCGCGCCGAGTGCAGCCGCAGCCTGTCCGGCTCGGCGATGACGTAGAGGTCGTCCAGGGTCAGGTCGCGGCTCGTACGGCGGCGCGGAAGGGGTGTCAGGTCGATGCGGTAGGCGGTCCGGCCTGTTTCGCCGACGAGGTCCGTCGCCCGGGCGGCGGGCGGTCGGAAGACGACTTCCGCTTCGATCGGGGCGGGGGTTGGGGCCGGGGCCGGCGTCTGGAAGAGACCGGGCGCCTGCGTCCCGAAGAGATCCGCGTGGCGTCCGGCCACGGCCCCGGCCGGTCCCTGGCCGCCGTGCGGGGCCAGGACCACGAGGAAGCCCCCGCGGGCGAGCGCTTCGGCGGAGTCGGTGACGACCTCCGCGAAGACGTCCGTGGACGGAGGTACGGCACTTACGCCGGTGACGGTCCGAAGCCTGTGGATCGTTGCTCTGTCCAGCCGTAGTTCGGCCCGGCCGGCGTGCTGTGCGTCCAGGGCCAGCCGGGTCAGCAGCCGGTCGCGGGCGGTGAGGTGCGGCGGCGGGTCCGCGGGCGGGCGGGGTGGGGTGTGCAGACCGAGGGACTCGGTCGGGTCCAGCAGCTCCGGCAGCGGGATCGGGCGGCCGATGCCGTACCGGTCCAGGATCGCCAACCGCAGTGCGGCGAGCGTCCGGTCGGGGCGAGGCGGGGCCAGGGCCCATGCCGTGGCCGCGGCGTGTTCGACCTCGTCGACGACGGCGCGGGGCAGACGCAGATCCGTGTCCAGCACCGTGTCGGCCACGAGTCCGGCTTCCCGCCCGTGCACCGCGTGGACCGCGTGCAGCCGGCGGCGCAGGCCGCGCAGCGCGTCGGCGTCGGGGCGGGCAGCCGCCCGCCTCACGTCCCGGCGCAGGCCCCGGAGCCGGTCTGCGAGCGGATGACCCGCCAGCCGGGCGCCGAGATGAGCGAGCGGGTCGGTGTCGCCTGGCTGTGGAAGCAGATCGCCGGCCAGCAGCCCCGCGGCGAGCAGGCCGGCGACGCATCGCGCCAGCTCGTCCCGGTCGGCGTCAGGCGCGGCTGCGGACAGCAGGGCGAGGAGTGTGGCGTGGCGGATGCCGGGGCCGTCCGCACCAGTTGCTGTCGCATCGTCCGCTGCCGCGCCGTCTGCCGCCGCGCCGTCTGCTGCTGCCAGGGCCAGTACGGTGTCGACGAGCGGGGATCTGCGTACGGTTGTCCGGACCGTCCAGGCGCCCGGTGAGCCGGTGGCCCGGTCCAGTAGGAGTTGGAGGGCGCCGCGGCGCCGGACAGTGGGGGCCGTGGCGATGCGCACCTGGGGCGCCGTCCGGGGCAGCTCCGGGTCCGCCTCCAGGGCGGCGACCAGGTCGGCGGTCCACTGCGGTGCGGGGCGCAGGTGCACGTGGTGGTCGCTGCCGATGCCGCCCAGGGGCACGGGTCCGGTCCCGATCAGCGCCGTACCGGCGAGCAGCCCGAACGGCGTGGCGCGGTGGCGCAGCCGGAGCAGGTATCCGGTGAGTGCGAGCGTCAGCCGTCTGCGGTCGGCGGCCCGGGGCGGTACGGGTCCGGTCAGTGCCCGTATCAGGTCCGGCGAGGCCAGTTCGAGGGCGGCCATGAGCTGCGGCGATGCGGCGTGGACGGCCCGGCGCAGCCCTTCGAGCCGTGCCGGGTCGTCCGGCGGCCGGGGGCCGGTGACGGCGTCCGCCGCCAGGGTGCGCGGTGCCAGCGACGCGCGGAGCACGACGGTATCGCCGCACTCGTACGCCCGTGCGCTCGCGTACGTCCGATCACACGCGTACGTCCGATCCCCCGCGTACGCCTGTTCGCGGTCAAAGGCCGCCATCTTCGACCATCTGGGTGAGCAGTTGCTGGGCGAACACCCACAGCGGTAGCGGCATCTCGAAGGGCGCGGGAGGGGTGTCCGGGGCCGGTGCCCGGTCCGTGATGGCCAGCGCGTGTGCGTCCGCGAGCCGCTCCAGCAGTTCCTCCAGGTCACCGGGGCGCTGAACGGGGGGAGCCCAGACCGCGGCGAGCCGGGCGAGTGCCATGCGGTCCGCGGCGTTCAGGGTCCGCACGTACCGGTCGAAGCAGTCGCGGACCGATCGGTCTCCGACGGTCAGCTCGTCCAGCAGACGGCGGCTGTCCGCCAGGCGGTCGGCGAAACGTTTCAGCGGTAGGTGCGGCATCCCGGCCATGCGTGCCCCGGCGATGCGTACGGCGAGGGGTAGCAGCCCGCAGGCGCGGATGATGCGCAGCGCCGCCTCCGGGTCCTCGGCCACCCGCCCGGGTCCGATGATGCGGCGCAGCAACTCCACCGCCTCCTCCTCCGAGAACACCCCGATGTCGAAGTGGCCGACCCCTTCGAGGCCGCCCAGGTGACGACAGCCGGTCACGATCACCGAGCAGTGGCCCGCTCCGGGGAGAAGGGGACGGACCTGTGCCTCGTCGGCCGCGCCGTCCAGCAGGAGAAGCAGTCTGAGCTCGGCGAGCCGGCCGCGCAGCAGGGCGCTGCGGTCCCCTTCCGATCCCGGCGAACGCGCGGGAACCGGGGCGGGAACCGGGCTGCCGAGCCTGCTCAGCAGGTCGTCCAGGAGTTCCCCGGGTGGCCGTGGCGTGCCCTCGGCGTCGCGCATGGGCAGGAGGATCTGACCGTCCGGGAACCGTGCGGCGAGCGCCTGTGCGGCCTGGAGGGCGAGCGCGGTCGTGCCCGAACCCGGTGGCCCGGAGACCGCGGCGCAGCGGCCCGTGCGGACCGCGGTCGCCGAGCCCGCGCCGAAGTGGGCGACGAGGTTCGTGAGTTCGGCCTGTCGCCCCGTGAAGTCGGGTACGGCTCTGGGCAGTCCGGTCAGACGGGGTGGCGGGGGCGGTGGGGGCGGTGCGGGGTGGCCGGTCGTCCGCGCCTCGTCCACGACGGTCGTGGAGGCTGTGGAGGCCGTGGAGGCTGTGGCGATCGGGGAAGCTGTCGCCGTCGTGGTGGCTGTCGTGGTCGTGGCAGCCTCGGCGGGCGCAGGGAGTGGGGCGGGTCTCGGCGGCGCCATCGCTGCGGGCGGTACGGCCAGATGCGCCACAACCTCTGCATCATGCCGCGGCGCCATACGGGCAGCGGTCGCCGACGGGGCCACGAAGGGGGCCGGGGCGTTCAGCGCGGGATCCCCCGACAGGATCTTCTGGTAGAGCCGCTGGAGCGCCGGGCTCGGGCCCAGGCCGAGCTCGCCCGCCAGCAGTTGCCTCAGGTTGTCGTACTCCGCGAGCGCCTCGGCCTGCCGACCACCGCGGCAGAGCGCGGTGAGCTGCTGGCTGCGCAGTCGCTCACGGAGGGGATGCAGGGTGACAAGGGCCTCGATCTCCTCCAGCACCTCGCCGTGGTTGCCGAGGGCCAACTCCGCCTCGAACCAGTCCTCGTACGCGGCCAAGCGCCGGTCGTCCAGGCGGCGCGCCTCCGCGCGCAGTGCGGGCGAGACCAGCAGGTCGGCCAGGGCCGGACCGCGCCACAGTGCGAGGGCCTCCCGGGTGCGTGCGGCCGCGGTCCGGATGTCGCCTCGGCGTAAGGCCAGCCGCCCCGCCCTCGACAGGTCCTCGAACCGCAGCGCGTCGACCTCGGAAGGGTCGAGTCGCAGCTGGTAGCCGAGGGAGCGGTGGCGCAGGCGGTTCGTCCGGCCGTCCGCCGCGAGGAGCTTGCGCAGGTGGGAGATGTAGACCTGGATGTTCTTGTGCGCCGTGCGCGGCGGGCCGTCCCACCACAGGGTGTCCGTCAACTCCTCGATGAGGACGACGCCGTTGCACCGGCACAGCAGCATCGCGAGCAGCAGACGCTGTTTGAAAGGGCCTATGTCCAGTTCATTTCCGTCACATTCGGGTCCGTCGGATTCGGGTCCGAACTCGTCGGTTCGGAGTTCCGCAGTCAACGGGCCGAGAATGCAGAATGAAATCTGCACAGTTTTGCCGCCCCCCGGTACAATTCCTGCTCTCCCTGGTGAGCTCCTGCTCTCTCTGGTGAGCGCAGGCCAGGTCCATACCTGACGATCAAACTAATCCGGGGGCGAAATCTCGTCAACGCGACGATCGTCGTAGCGAATACGACTTTGGTGGCGGTCAAACGGCCCGCAGCACCATGCTGTCGGACGGCCCGCACCACCCTGCTGTCACACGGCCCGCACCACCATGCACGACCAGCTGAACCCGGCGGTCGCCGAGAGCAGCACACCGATCTCGCCCGGCTGCAGCCTGCCCGCCGCCGTGATGTCCGCGAGGTTGGCCGCCATGTCGCCCGCGCCGAGGTGGCCGGTGCGGGCGCCCAGGTTCAGGACCTCGGCCTTGGTCAGGCCGGCCAGCACCGAAGTGTACGACCGGTCGATGAGTTCGGCGCCGAAGCGGGGAGGTGCGATGAGGCGGACGCGTGCGTCGTCCATGGCGATGCCGGCCTGTTCCAGCGCCGAGGTGACGGTGGAGCGCACGGCGTCACCCGCGATGGCGGCGAAGCGCTGGCCGCCCCCGGACGCCAGGAACTCGACGAGGCTGGCCCGGATGTCTACTTTCGGCCGGTGCTGGAATGCACCGGTTCCCCACGGCGTCGATCCCCGGTACATGACCTCGAATTCCGGCGCGGCCTTGCTGGCGGTGCTGAGCACCTCGTACCCGCCGCGCTCCCGGTCGAGTACGAGCGCGGTGGCGCCGTCACCGTAAACCGCGTCGAAATTGGCGCTCCAGCGGTCGAATCGCGGTGGCGCGAACCGCTCTGCCGTGGTCAGTACGGCGGAGCGCATCCCGGGGTCGCACAGCAGCCGGCAGGCCATCACCTCCAGCGCGGCGAAACCGCCGTTGCAGCCGAGGTCGACGCCCAGCGGCAGGGCGTTCGACAACTCGAGTTCGTTGATGACGTAGTGCACCGGCTGCCAGTAGTCCTGGCCCTGGTAATAGGTCCAGGCGTGCACGAGCAGGCCGACGTCCTCGGCCGCGACCCCGCTCTCGGCCAGCGCCGCCCGGCCCGCGCGCACCGCCATCTGCGGCGGAGCGCAGTCGCTGACGGGGATCTCGGTGTACGCGTTCTTGGCGGCCCGTTCCGGTTCGATCCTGCCGTCGCGTACGGCGTCGGCGACGGCTTCCCGGCGCTCCGGCAGCCACAGCGCGGTCGCGGCGATCTTCAGGGGCGTTGTGAATCGCATGGTCGTCCTTGGGGTCGAGACGGGCGGAGGCGAGCGAGAGGGTCAGGGCGGACGCGGAGACGGTCGAGCGGGGGCCCGCGCTCGGACCTGCCGCCCCGCGGGCGCTCGGGCGTCGTCGGTCAGCCGGCCAGTGACGGCAGTCCTTGTTCAGCCGACCAGTGACAGCAGTCCGTGGTCAGCCGGCCAGTGACAACAGCCGGTGATCAACCGGCCAGTGACAGCAGCCGATGCACCGAGTCCAGCAGGTGCAGACCCGCCTCGCGGCGGTCCGCGCCGAGGCGGTCCAGGAGTCGGGCCACCTCGGCCAGGTCGCTCAGTTCGGTATCGCCCTGGCTGAGCATGGCGTGGGCCTTGCGGTTGTGCTGGACGACGCCGAGGGCCACCGCCGCCTGCCCGGCGAAGAGGGTGAGGAGATCCGCCGCGCCGAGCGGGCTCACCGTGGTGGGCGCGGGATCGAGCACCTCCATCACGCCGATGGTCTCCTCGCCGCGCATCAGCGGCGCCGCCATCAGCGAGCTCGGCACATAGCCGGTGGTCTCGGCCAGGTCCCGGGCGAAGGCGGGGTTCGTCGCCAGATCGGCGACCACCAGCGGCTCCTGCGCGGCCAGCACCCAGCCGGCGATGCCGCGGGAGGCGGGGAACCGCTCGCCGACCAGATGGCCCTCGCCCTCGCCGGAGACGGCTTCAAACACCAGTTCATCCGTCTGCTCGTCGAACAGGAAGACCGACGCCGCCGCGGCGCCGAACAGCGCCCGGGCGACGGTCACCACGGAATCGAGCAACTCCTGGTGGTCGCGTTCCGCCTCGCCCAGCAGGGCGGAGACGACGGCGACCACATCGCGGTTGTCGGTCATGCGGGCCCCTTCTCGTTGGTGGTCAGGCTCGTTGGTGGTCTCGCTCGTTGGTGGTCACGTCGCCGGGCGCACGTTGCCGGAGAGCAGATGGAGCAGGCTCTTCATCTGAAAGGGGGTCAGCTGGGGGTGTTTGCTCAACGCCAGCGCGCAGTAACCCGCGACGTGGGGGGTGGCGAAGCTGTTGCCGGTGACCCGGGTGCGCGAACCGCCGAGCCAGGCGACCTCGACGTCCGTGCCGTGGGCGAAGAACTCCACCGGAGGGGTGGGGTTGTACAGGAGCAGCCCGGGGTCCCGGACCGCATGGCTGCCGACCGAGATGACGGAGGCGAACCGCCACGGGAAGCTCTCCACCGGGGTGTTGTGGGCGGAGCACACCAGGAGGGTGCCGCGGAAGAACGCCTCGTCGGCGATCGCGTGCAGGGCCTCGGAGAACCGGCCGCGCGTGGTCGACAGGCTGACGCTGACCACGTCGTACCCCTGCCCGACCGCCCAGCGCAGCCCGGTGAGGAAGGCGTTGCCGGACGAGCTGTAGCGCTCGCCGAGCACGCGGACGCTGTGCAGCTCGCACTCCGGCGCCAGCGCGCGGATGATTCCCGCGCACGCGGTGCCGTGGCCGCAGGTGTCGCCGTCCGGGACCTGCTGGACGCACAGGTCGCCGTCGTCGCCGGTGGTGACGGCGAAGGAGCCCTGGACCGGGCCCACATCGGGATGGTCGCCCTCCACGCCGCTGTCCACGACGCACACGCGTACGCCGCGGCCGCTCGCGCCGCTCCAGGCCCACCCAGGTGTGATGTGCGCGGGCCAGTCCGTCTCGACGGCCAGGTCGGACGTGCTCCGGCCGAGGGCGTTCCAGGTGAGCGCGGGGCGGCCGGCGGGCCGGGGGGTCTGCGGTGGGCGGGCCGCCGGGATCCGGGGCGGACTGGCCGGCGGGATCCGGGGCGGGCTCGCCGTGCGGCTCCGCGGCGCGCTCGCCACCGGGCTCCGCGGTGGGCTCTGCGGTGGGCCCTGTGTCGAACTCTGCGTCGTGCCCTGTGTCGAGCCGTTCGCCGAGCTGGGCGTGGCGCTCTGCGTGGCGCTCTGCGCCGTGTTCTGTACAGGAATCATGACGCATCCGGTTGGCGGGACGTGACGGCGAGGGAGGCGGCCCAGCGGACACCGACGAGGTGGCCTTTGGCCGCGAAGAGGCGCTCCGCGGCGCCCGCGGCCGTGGCCGCCGCGGCGCGGTCGCCGAGGGCGTGCAGGACGTGTGCGCGGTCCAGCTGGGCCATCGCCTGACAGCCGGTGGAGTCGGTGCCGGCCGCGGTTCGCACGGCTCGCCCGGACTCCCGCAGTGCGGAACCCCGCTCGCCGCGCAGCGCCAGCGCCCGTGCCCGCACCCCGTGGATCTCCGCCTCCACGAAGGGGTCCCCGGTGGCCGCGGAGGTCTCGGTGGCGGCCAGCGCCGCACCGTCCTTGCCCTGCTCCAGCAGCGCGCGGGCCAGTGCGGCGGCTGCTGCCGATGAACTGAGCGTGTCGCCGTGGCGTTCGGCGGCCGCGGCGGCGTCGCGCAGCAGCGCCTCGGCCGTCGACCACTGCCCGGCGAGCCCCTCCACCGTGGCGGCGAAGATCATCGAAGGGGCGGCGCCGAACGCGTGCCCGAGCTCCTCGATGATCCGGATCGAGCCGTGGAGAAGGGCGCGGGCCTCGTCGTACCCGCCGCGGTAGGCGAGGAGCACCGCCTGCGGGCAGCTCACCGTGGCGCGTACCGCGCGGCGTCCTTCGGCGTGTTCGGCCAGCAGCGCATGGCAGCCCGCCAGCGCGGGCTCGACCGGGGTGGGGCCGCGCCACAGGGAGGTCGCCAGGCCGCCGATCACGGTGGCGAGTTCGAACTGTGTGTCGGTGTGCAGGGCATGCCGCAGGGCGCGCCGCAGCAGATCCTCCGCCTCCTGATAGCGGCCGGCGAGCTGGCGCAGCTGGCCGACGCGCAACCAGACACGCGTCAGCCCGAGATGGTCCTGTGCGGCCTCGAAGACCGGCACGGCTGCCAGCGCCTCATCGGCGGCGGCCGGGCCGGGCAGCTCCAGGGCGGCGACCAGCAACCGGGCGTGGCAGGCGCTGCGCTCGTCGTCGGCCGCCGACGCCTCGCCGGCCAGGGCCCGCAGGGTCCCCAGGGCCTCCGGGTCGGTACCGAGCAGCAGCCTCGCCTCGGCGAGGGCGACGGCGGCGCCCAGCCGGCCGGGCGCGTCCGGCTCGTACAACTCCAGGGCGCGGGACAGTAGTTCGGCCGCCCACCGCAGGTCGCTGCGGCGCAGCGCCAGGGCGCCGGCCGCGGCCAGCGACCGGGCCGCCTCGGCCCGCAGCCGGCCCACGCGCCCGTGGTCGGCCGGCCCCAGCTCGACGGCGAGCAGGTACGCCTGCTCCAGGTGGAGCCCGACCAGGTCGGGGCTGTCGGTGTGCTGCCGGTGCCAGGCGGCGAGCAGTTCGTGGTAGCGCAGGCGGGCCCGCTTGGCCAGGGTGTGGTAGGCCACGTCGCGGACCAGCACACCGGAGAAGCGGTACGTGGCGGAGGGCTCGGGGACGATCAGCCGACGGCGGGTCAGTGTGCCGAGTTCCTGGTCCGGCGGGTGGCCGAGGGCCGGTTCCGCCCGCAGCAGCGCCGCCAGTTCCGGGGTGGAGAAGCGGCGGCCGGGGACGGCCGCGCGCTGCAGCACCTCCCGCTCCGCGGGGTGCAGCAGGTCCATCCGGGCGGCGATGACGGACTGCACGGTCGGCGGCAGCGCGTCGGTGCCGCCCTGGTCGGCCATGGCCACGAGCTGTTCCAGGTAGAACGGGTTGCCTTCGGCCCGCTCCACGATCCGGTCCACCAGCTCCGCCGGGTACGGGGCCGCGGCCTCGCTCACCGCGGCGACGAGGAGCCTCGCCTCTGTGGCGGCCAGCGGCCCGAGCGGCAGCAGAGCCGCGCCCGGCCGGCCGCGGCCCCAGGAGCCGTCGGTCTCCAGCAGCTCGGACCGGGCCAGGCCGAGGACGACGACCGCGGCGCCGGAGATCCGGGCGGCGAGTTGCTCCAGGATGCCGAGCAGCTCGGGCTTGGCCCACTGGAGGTCGTCGAGGACCAGGAGCACGGGGTGGTGCCGGCCGATGGCCTCCAGTACCAGGACCGCGGCCCAGGTGAGCTGGTCCGGCAGTTCACCGGGTGCCCCGTCGCGCAGCAGGCCGGACTCCAGGCCGGCCAGCGCGTCCCGGACGTCGTCCGAAGCCCCGTATTCCAGGACGCCTCGTTCCCGCGCCGCGGTCACCACCTGCCGCAGCGCCTCCCCCAGCGCGTGCAGCGTGCGGCCCTCGCCGTACGGCGGGCAGCGGCCCACACCGGCCAGGGCGCCGTCCTCGGCCGCCGCCCGGACCGCGAACTCCGCCGCCAGGCGGGTCTTGCCGACGCCGGACTCCCCGTGGACCGTCACCAGCCGGCACGACGCCGTGCGAACGGTCTCGCGGAGCACCCCGGCGAGGTGCCCCAGTTCGGCCTCGCGCCCGAAGTACGGCGCGTCGCCCGTGTGGAACAACGTGGTCTCCGCCTGCCACAGCTCCACCAGCCGCCAGGCGGGTACGGGCTGTGCCTTGCCCTTCAGGGAGAGTTCCCCGACGGGGTCGGCGATGGCCGTGCTCGCCGTGAGACTGCGGGTGAGCGGGCCGAGGATGATCTCGCCCGGGCCGGCGTGCTGCTGGAGGCGGGCGGCGACGTTCACCGCCTCGCCGGAGGTGAGCACCTGCCCCGAGAGCGCGTCCTCGACGGCCACGACCTCACCGGTGTTCACACCGATGCGGATGCCGATCTGCACCCCGATCTGCGCGCGCAGTTCGGCGTTGAGGGACTCCAGGGCGTGGCACATCTCCGTCGCGGCCCGCAGCGCGCGCAGTGCGTCGTCCTCGTGCAGGACCGGCACGCCGAACACCGCCACCACCGCGTCCCCGATGTACTTCTCCACCGTGCCGCCGTGCCGTTCCAGGCAGGAGCGCATCAGCGAGTAGTACCGGACCATGAGTTCACGCAGCGGCTCCGGGTCGAGGCCGCCGCTGAGGGCCGTCGAGTCCGTCATGTCGCAGAACAGGACGGTCACGGTGCGCCGCGACTCGCGCGCCGGCAGGGCCGAGGGCTCCACCGCCACCCTGGCACCGCAGTTGGGGCAGAAGCGGGCGCCCTGGGGCAGCGCGGCCCGGCAGGAGGCACAGGTCATGACCGCGGCACCGGGAAAGGCGACGCCGGGAAGCGCGACGCCGCGAAGCGCGAGGCCGGGGAGCGCGAGGCCGGGAAGCTAGGCGCCGGGTCCGGGTCCGCCTGCGCCAGGTCGCGCAGCAGCGCCGCGGCCCGGCCGGCCGTGTACGCCGCGCTGCGGGCCACCGCCGCGGCGACCGCGGGGCTGAGCGGCAGTTCGTCCAGCAGGCGGTCCAGGTCCCGCAGGTGGCCCGGGTCGTCGGCGGCGTGGGCCGCGAGGGTGCGGAACGCGGCGGACGGCAGCCCGGTGAGAGCGGGCAGGCGGCGGGCCAGGTCCGGGTCCGGCGGGCACCCCTCCAGTACCGCGATGTGGCCGAGCAGGCAGGCCGGGTGGTAGTGGCGTATCCAGTAGTACTGGGCGCCGGCCAGCGCAGCGACATCCGCTGCGGGCACGTTGTCCAGCACGGCCTGCGGCGTGATGCCGTCGGCTGCGGCCTGGTCCTGCAGGATGGCCAGATCCTGCAGGAGCCAGTCGTCGTGCCCCTGCTCCTCGGCGATGTGCGCCTCGAAGTAGCGCGCCAGCGGCCCGGCGCAGGGATCGCCGGGCGGCAGGTCGGCGCACTGCCGGGCGGCGGCCTCCATCAGCGGTACGGAGGCCCGGATCAGCCCGTGCATGACGGCGAGGTAGGCGGGATAGCGCTCCTTCAGCCGTGGAGCGGTCCACAACGTCCGGGCGGCGGACCGCACTTCGGGGAGGGTCAGCAACAGGGTGCTGCGCACCAGGGCCGCCGCGCTCATGCGCTCACCTCCGCCCCAGCCGCGTCCGCCGGTCCCACCGTGTCCGCCGCGTCCGCCGTCTCCGCAGGCCGCGAGCGGTGCGACACCGTGAGGCCGATGGCCCGTACGGCGGGATCGCGGTCCGCGCCGCGTTCGAGCAGTGCCCAGCACAGCGAGCAGATGTCCTGGTGGCGGCGCTCTGCCAGATCCCGGTGGGCAGGCAGCAGGGTGAGTCGTCCGGGGCCTGCGCCCGCGATCGCGCGGAGGTAGGCGTCGTGCTCCTGGGCCCGCAGCCGCTCGTGCAGCTCCCGCGCGTCGCGCGCCGAGGAGTGCAGCGCGGCGGGACCGTGCCCGGTGACCACGTCCTCGTTGCAGCAGGCCGTCAGCCGGCCGTCGTACCGGACCACGGGGGACGAGGCGAGCGGGCAGGCGCCGAAGGACCTGCCGGGCCTGCCCGGACCGGCCGGGGCCAGGTGAGCGGCGCGGCCGCGCGCCAGCAGCGGGGTCCGCCGTATCTCGGCCCGGTCGGTCCAGGACGGTCCGAGTGCCGTGGCCAGCAGGCGCCGCGCCCGCGCCGCCTGTGCGGGGGTGTCGAGCACCTGCACGGCGATCCACGCGCCCGCTTCGGCCGTGGCCGTCAGCGCGGCGAGGTAGCGGCGGTCGGGGATGCGCGCGGCGTGGTGGTCGTCGGTGCTCAGCACCACGCAGGACGCGCGGGAGAGGACGGCACGGGTCCAGCGTGGCGCGGTGCCGTCGTCGCGACCCCAGTTGCCGCTCGTGTACAGCACCAGTTGCTTGCCGGCTGCGGCCAGCTCGGCGGTGGCCGGCTCCAGGGCGCGGCGGGCCGTGAAGGGCTCGCCGCCGGAGATTCCCACCAGGCGCAGGCCGGGCATCGTGCACAGGCCGTTCACCAGGCGCGCGAGGAGCTGCGGATCCGCCGCCGGACGCCGCCGGGCAAGGGCGTCGACGGAGCAGTGGTCGCAGCCGACCGGGCAGTGATCGGTGAGGTAGAGCAGCACGGCGCGGCCCGGCAGGGCACGCAGCCGGTCGGCCTCGGCGAGCGTCAGGGCACGCATCAGGCGGCCCCCTCGGCCGGCCGCCCGTCGCTGCCGAGCAGCACCAGCCCGGCGCGGGAGGCGGCGCCGTGCCGGCGGGCGAAGCCGGCCGGGCCCGACTGCTGTTGGAGAGCGATGGCCTGCTGTTCGAGCAGTGCCGCCGATGGCCGGGAGGCGTCGGCCTCGATGCGCCGGAGCGCTTCCGGTGCACCGGCGAGGGACCGGCAGGTCCCGCAGTAGTCGAGGGCCGCCGTACCGGGTCCGGAACCGGTGCCCGGGTGAACGGGCGCGGCGAGGTGGCGCTGCGCGAGCTGCAACGGGCCGTACGTGCGCAGCGCCCGCAGCACCGGAGCGGAGGTGACACGGCGGCGGACCTGCGGCCAGGTCGTGGAGCCGACGTGGCCGAGCCGCAGATGCCCGGCGACCGGACGCTCGTCGAGGGTGTCCTGGTTGCAGCAGGCCGTGATGGTCCCGTCGAACCCGACGACGGGCCAGGCCGCGAGGTCGCAGGGCGCCGCCCGCAGCAGCGCCGGGGCCGGCGTGTGGCCGGTGCCGTGATCGCTCGTACCGTCACGGCCCGTACCCTGATCGCCCGTACCGTCGCCGCCCGTGCCGTGCCCGCGTGTGCCGTCGCCCGAACCCCACTCCCGAGCCCGGCCCACCCGCTGCACCGTGCCGGCGAGCATCGGGACCCGGTCGCCGAACTCCCGGCGGACCTGTTCGGTCAGTTCCGTCAGGTACGGGTCGTCGGGACTGTTCCCGCAGGCCTGGATGCTGGCGTCCCGGCCGTCCGCCAGCAGTTCGTGCAGGACGCGGAAGACCTGGTGCCGGGGCACGTACTCCTCGTGGAAGACGTCGAGGCTCACCGCGACGTGGTCCACGGCCCGCAGCGCGGAGCGCACGGCCGGCGGCGTGGTGCCGCCGCGGGCGAAGAACGCGCCGGTCAGCAGGTAACTGCGGGTGCCGGCCGCGCGTGCCGTGGTGGCGAGGGCGTGCACCAACGACGGGCGCAGCAGCGGTTCGCCGCCCGTGAGCAGCAGGAACTCCGGATGGTCCGCGCGACTGAACCCGGCCACGAACCGGCGCAGCAGGGCGCCGGACTGCTGCTCCGCGGCCGGCGCGGAGGAGGTCGAGCAGTGGCGGCAGCTGAGCGGGCAGCGTCGGGTCAGGGCCAGGAACACCGCGGCGGCGGGCACCGGTCGACGCGCGAGTAGCTCAGCGAGATGCATTGCGGACCTCCTTCAGAGGTCCAAGGCTCCGCACCGCGACTTGCGTCGGAATCTAGGGCGCACTGTTTTGCGGTATATCCGCTGCTGCCGTCGGCGCACCCGGAACGGCCCGGTGCAGCAGCTGCGACTCGTACGCCAGACGGAGCGCGTCCACCCGCGAGGAGGCGCCGAGCTTGGCGTACACGTTGGTCAGATGGCGCTTCACCGTCGACTCGGCGATGCCCAGCCGGGTGCCGATACGGGCGTTGGAGCAGCCGGCGGCGAGCAGCTCCAGCACCTGGGTCTCGCGCGGGGAGAGTAAGGACCGCTCGTCCGGGACACCGCCGAGGGAGTCGAACGTGGAGCGCGGGAGGGCCAGCAGCCCCCCGTCCCTGGCGCGGCCCACGGCGCGCAGCACCGCGAGCAGTTCCTCGCGTCCGACGTTCTTGACCAGGTAGGCGGCGGCACCGCACGCCAGCAGCCGGGTGCTGAGCACCGGGTCGTCGTACATCGTGAGGACGACCACGCGGGTCCGGTCCGATCTTCTGGCCACCTCTTCGATGACCGCGTCGGGGCCGGGCCCGGGCATCTGTAAGTCGAGCAGCAGCAGATCGGGCCGCAGCCGTTCGGCGGCGGCGACGGCCGCGGTCCCGGTGTCCGCGTGCCCGGCCACGGTGAACCCGGGGTCCAGGCCGATCAGTTCGGCCAGGCCCTCCCGGAAGATGGTGTGGTCGTCGGCGAGGACCAGCGAGAGCGGGGATGTCACGGTGCCGCTCACGTCACTCCTCCCCGGCGCCGGCGAGGGGGAGCCGCAGCTCGACCGCCGTGCCGGCGGCACCGCTGCGCACCCGCAGCCGGGCTCCGATCAGTTCCGCCCGCTCGGACATCGAGAGCAGCCCGCCGCCGTGGTGGGCCGTCACCTCGGGATCGAAGCCCGTGCCGTCGTCGTTCACACGGGCGGCCAGCGCTCCGTCCGCGATGCCGACGTCGATCGTCAGGCGGCGGGGCCCGGCGTGCAGGAAGGCGTTGCGGACGGCTTCGCGGAGGATGAGGTAGATCTGCTCCGCGATCGAGCGGGGCAGCTCGTGCAGGGGGCCGGACGTGGTCAGTTCCGTCTCGACGTCCGCGGGTGCGGTGCGGGCCAGGTAGCCGTCGAGCGCCTCGCCGAGTTCCCTGTCCTCGCTCGCGAGGCGTAATTCGGTACCGATGTCCAGGACCGACTGCATGGCCTCGCGGACCGACTGCTCCGCGAGCTCCAGCCGCCGCGCCGCCCGCTCCGGGTCGCTCTCGGCCAGGAGGCGGTGCAGCTTGAGGCTCTGCTCGGCCACACCCAGGGCGTGGGCGGTGGTGTCGTGGAGCTCCCGGGCGATCCGGCGTCGTTCGTCCTGCTGGATCCACAGCTGCAGCTCCGCGTACATCTCGTTCACGCGCGCCAGAGGCCCGGTGAAGGAGAGCGAAGCCGCGGTGGTGCAGGGCACGTTCGCTGGCTGCACGATGAACCATCCCCCCGAAAACACGGCGATCAACCGGTTTCATGATCCATGTTGGTGTCCGGGCGGGTTCACCGCGCGCAAAGGATCGGTCAACCATCGGTAGTCGCCGGGTTGGGACGTTCCGCTTCCCGGGCCGCACGGACGGTTTCGTTACGGTTTCCGACTCGGACCAGTACGCCACGAAGGTGACCTTTCGGACTCCTCCACCATCGTCCGACGGCATTCGCTTTTGTCGAAGCTTGACGGAATATCAGAAAAAACTGCACCAGTTACCGCCAACTCGGACACGGGTGGCGGTCACCTCTCACGTATTTTCCGCTTCCCTCGCAATTCCTCCGCAGCAGCCCCCACACAGGCCGCGGCCATACCGGCAAGCAGTCGACGAGCAAGTCGCCCGCAAGTTCGAGTCCGCACGATCACGGTGCTTCTGACGCCCCATCCGTACACCCCATTCGCTGCTTGCACCGGGAGGCACCCATGCGCGACGCGAAGGACATGGACGTGCACGGCCGGCTCCTGGCCGCCGACGAGCTCCTCGCACAGGGGCACGAGGGCGAGGCCAGGGAACTCGTCGAGTACGTCCTGGCCCACCGCACCGGTCTTCCGGCGGAGGACGCGGAGGACATGGCCGGTTCCTGCGGCCTGTCGGCGCGGCTGCTGGCGCTGCGCGGCGAGCAGGTCCGGGCCGGGCTGCTGGCCGACCTCGCCGTATGGCTCGCCCGCGGCGGCACCCCGCGCCCCTGCCCGCCGACCCCGTGGGAGGAGCGCGCGCAGGCCTCGTGACGACCCCCGCGGCCTCCCCCACGCCCCGTCCCCGTGCCTCGACCCGAGAACCGCCTGTGCCCTGCCTTGCCACACATCCGTACCCGCCGCGCCACCGCGACCGCCGGCGGACCGACTGCCCCCAGAGCGGAGAGTGACCGGGACCGATGCGCCTCGTGCTGCTAGTCAACCCCCCGAACACCAACCAGGTGCGCGACGACGTGTCCTGCACACTGACCCGCCCCGAGGACCTCACCGACTGGGCGAACGTCCCCAGTCTCGGCGTGCTGACGCTCGCGTCCGCACTCGTGCCCGTGCCCGGCATCACCCCCGTCTACCTGGACGGCACGGTCGTGCCCTGGCCCGAGATCCTGCGGTTCGTCGAGGACAACGCCGGTGATCTGCTGGCCGTGTGCGTCTCGATGCTGACGGCCAGTTACGAGGCGGGTCTGGAGCTGCTGCGCCACGTCAAGGCGGTGCGCCCGGAAATACGCACCGTCGTCGGCAACGACCACGTCACCGCCCTCGCCCGGCAGTGCCTGGACCGCCGCCGCGACTGCATCGACTACGCGTTCGCGGGCAACGAAGTGGTCGGCCCGTTCCGCTCCCTGATCGCCGATCTCCACCGCGGCCAGGTGCGCTCGCCCGACCACTACCCCGGTCTGGTCACCTGGACCGCCGACGGCCTGGTCATGACGGAGCAGCGGCCCGAGCCGGTGTTCACCGGCCACGACTACCGGCTGATCGACGAGCACTTCCCGCACACCCCGCAGTACCGGGCGAACTTCGCGACCCGCGTCGCCCCCCGGCTGCGCGAACTGCTCGGCGTCCCGCTGCACAACGCCGTACCCATGGAACTCGCCCGCGGCTGCATCAAGTTCAGCCGTGACGACGCCTGTACGTTCTGCTCCATCCAGTACGGCGGCATGTGGCGCAACAGCGTTCCGGACGCCGAGCGCGGCTGGCAGGTCGTCGAGCACGCCGTGCACTCCGGCTACGACTTCCTGTCGCTCACCGCCGACGAGCTGCCCCTCACCTTCGGGTCGTTGCTGCGTGAGATGTGCCGGTCGGCGCCCGACTGGTGGCGGGGCACGCCGCAGGACGAGCGTCCCGTGTTCGCCGGGTACGCCCGTGCGGACGGCCTGTCCAATCCCCGGCACGCGGCCACCCTGCGGGAACTCGGCGTCCGCTATCTGATGGTCGGCCTGGACGCCGGCTCCCCGCTCTCCCTGTCCGCCCTGAACAAACCGCTCTCCCCCGCCCGGGGCGGCGATCCGCGCTACAGGGCCGAGCGGATGTTCCAGCACAACCTCGACGCGATGGACCGCGCCCGGGACGAGGGGATCTTCCTCAAGACCGGTTTCGTCGTCGGCCATATCGGCATGACCCGCCGTCTCCTCGAGGAGAACGTCGACTCCATCTGCGCCCTGGTCGACGGCGGCAAGGGGGCCATCGCCTCGTCCGACATCGAGGTGCTCTCCCCCGAGCCCGGCTCGTTCGACTACCGCTTCCTCACCGAGCCCGCCTTCGCCGCGGCCACCGCACGGCGGCTGGGGCTCGAGATCGCCGACGCGGACGTACGGGAGGAGATCGCCGAACGGCACGCCCGTCTCGACGTCATCGACCGGGAGGAGGCCATGGCCGACTACGTCCGGGCGCTCATGCCGGAGCTGACGCTGGACGACCTGGCGCGGGCCCGCGAACGCCTGCGCGAGCACTGCAGGAACACCGGCGTGTACGTCGGTGAGTAGCCCCCAGCACAGCCGATCACTGAGGAGTTCCGTGTACTACACCAACATCCTGGTGAGCGTGACCGAGATCTGCACGGTCGGTTGCAGCCACTGCGGTTTCAAGGGATCGATACGCGAGCGCCAGCCCGCGGAGGAGGAGATGGCCGCCTGGGTCACCCAGGCCTGCGACTGGGGCATCCCCGCCATCATCTTCACCGGCGGCGAGCCCTTCCAGCGGTTCTCGCTGCTCAAGGCCGGTGTCCAGGCCGTCGCCCGGCACCCCGCCAAGCCGAAGACCGGCGTCTTCACCAGCAGCTTCTGGGGCAAGGACCCGGCCACCGTGGACAAGTTCCTCGACCAGCTGCCGGGCCTGACGCACCTCTACTTGAGCACCGACGTCTTCCACCAGGAGCGGGTGCCGGCCCAGTACGTGCGCAACGTCATCGACGGCGCCATCGCTCACGGCGTACGCGACATCAGCCTGTGCATCACCATCGCCAAGGACGAGGAGGAGCAGCAGTTCCGCGCCCTGTACGAGGACTACGGCGACCGGCTGCTCATCCACGTGGACCGGGTCATCTCCACCCCGCACATCGACCACGTCGCCAGCACCGGCCATCCGCCGCTGCCCGAGCACTTCAAGACCAGCTGCTGGCTGCACACCCCGATCATCAACCCCAACGGCGACCTGTGCGCCTGCCACGTCGCCAAGGTCGGCGCGCACCGCCCGCTGGACAAGGACGTCTACTTCCTCGGCAACCTCAAGCAGAAGAGCTTCCGCGAGATCATGGAGGAGGCCGACGCCGACTACGCCTACCAGTACCTGCGCTCCTTCGGCCCCCAGGGCGTGGCCCGGCTGGTGAACGAGGACGACGAGCTGCGCGGGCGCTTCGGCGGCAAGGAGTACTCGAGCGGCTGCGACATGTGCTCCAAGGTGCTGCTCAGCCGCAAGGGCCGCGAGAAGCTCCGGGCGCACGTCGCCGACCCCTTCCAGCAGGAGCTCATCGACACGGTGCGCGAGCAGCGCTTCGGTGAGACGGCACGGGCGGAGGCGGCCCGATGAGCGAGGCGTCCGGCGCGTCCGGCGAGTGCGGCGAGTGCGGCGAGTTCATAGGGGTGCTGCCCGCGGCCGGCCGCGGCACCCGGCTGGCGCCGCTGCGCTACCCCAAGGAGCTGCTGCCCATCACGTACGAGCCGCTCGGCGGCGACGGCACCGGGGTGCGGGCGCGGGCCGTCGCCGAGTACGCCCTGGCCGCCATCGCCACCGCCGACGCCGACCGGGTGCTGCTCGTGGTGGCCCCCTGGAAGCTGGACGTCCTCAACTACTTCGGTGACGGCTCGCACGTGGGCATGGAGATCGGCTACCTCTACCAGGAGGAGGCCCGCGGCCTGCCGTACGCCCTGGACCTGGCCCACTCCTGGACCCGCGGCCGGCACGTCGTCTTCGCCATGCCGGACACCATCACCACCCCCGTGGACGCCCCCGCCCGGCTGCGTGAGCGGTACCTGGCCACCGGGGCCGACCTCGCCCTGGCCGTCTTCCCCACCGCGGAGCCCGAGCGGCTCGGGCCGGTGCTGCTGGACGGGGAGCGTGTCCTCGAAGTCCTCGACAAGCCCGCCCGGCCGCCGGTCGCCAACACCTGGGGGCTGGCCATCTGGGGCGACGCCTTCGCCGACCTGCTGCACCAGGGCCTGGCCGAGGTGCCCGACGGCTCCGGCGAACCGGCCCTCGGCCACTACTTCGACCTGGCCGTACGGCAGGGCCTGAAGGTCGTCGGCGTGCCCTTCCCGGAGGGCTCCTTCGAGGACGCCGGCACCCGCGTCGGCATCCTGCGCTGCCTGGACGCCCAGTCGACGCTCCCCCGCAACCCCGGGCAGCAGCCCGCCGACCCGTCCCGCAGCGACCTTGCGAGCCGCACATGAGACTGCTGTTCTTCGCCCTGTCCACCGCCGGCTACGGCGAGACGGTCATCGGCACCTCGCTGGCGCAGCAGCTGCGCCCGCTCGGGGTGCAGAGCCACTTCGTCATCTCCGCCATCTCCGAGCCGGTCCTCAAGCGCAGCGGCATCCCGCACACCCTCATCGACCAGAAGATGGGGCCGCTCGCCCGGCTGATCGTCGACGACCTCGTCGAGACCTACCGTCCGGACGCGATCGTCCTGGCGGACTACTTCACCTTCAGCGGCGTCTTCCAGAACCGCTACCGCCTCCAGCCCTGGTTCATCGAGGAGTACGGGCTGCCCATCCTGCCCATCGACATCTGGGAGTGGGAGAAGACGTCCTTCGCCATCGACATGTTCGAGGAGGACCGCCACGTCGACAAGCGGATCCTGGAGATGCCCGCGCACCTGCGGCCGGTCCCCCTCGCCCATCCCGAACGCGAGGGCCGGGCCTACCCGTTCCGTCTGTGGGAGGGCACGGAGCGGGTCAGCCGGCGCACCAAGCAGCACCTCTTCACCACCTTCGGCCTGGGGCCGCAGGACCGCCTGGTGATGCTGCCGGTCGCCAACTGGCAGCAGCTGCCCGAGGACCGGTACGACTCGTCGATCGGCACCCATGTGCTGCGCGGCGTGCCCCGGCTGCTCGCCCACTATCTGGCGCAGCTGCCGGAGACCACCCACTTCCTGGTGATCGGTCAGGCCCCACCCGAGGTCGGCGGGTTGCCCGTGGAGCGCACCCATGTGCTGCCGCCCTGCTCGCCGGCCCGCTTCAGCACCCTGCTCGGCTCCTGCGACCTGGTCCTGAGCCTCAACATCGGTGCGACGACCCTGGCGCGCGCCATCACCTCGGACATCCCGGGCATCGCGCTGACCAACAGCTTCGCCGTGCCCGGCACGGACGCGGTGGAGCAGGTCGCCGAGCGGCTGGGCGGGCTCACCGGCTTCGTGCGCGAGTGGCTCACCGGCATGGTGCCGCTGCACCGGCTGCGCATGTGGCCGCTGGGCTTCCACGACTTCCTGGAACCGATCCTGACCGCCAACCCCTACACCGACGCCTTCCCCGACATCGAGCTCCTGGACGAACCCGCCGTCGTCCAGGGCATCGAGCGCGCCCTGTACGACACCGAGACCCGGGACCGGTACGCCGCCGCCCGCGCCGCCTATCTGACCCTTCTCGACACCCAGGTGGACACCCGCGCGGCGTTCACCGAGGCGGCGAGCAGGGCCGGTCTGACCCTGTGAGGATGACGATGAAGCAGCTGAGCATGCACGTGACCGACCTGTGCAACGAGAAGTGCGGCTTCTGCGTGGTGGGATCGCCGCTCGCCAAGACCGACAGCGTCGAGTACGCCGAACTGGCCCAGTTCCTCATCGCCAACGCGGACGAGGGGTTCGAGTCCCTCAACCTGCACGGCGGCGAGCCGACGATCCACCCGAGACTGATGGAACTGCTGGACACGGCGCACGTCTTCGGCTACCCGGAGGTGCAGATCCAGACGAACGGCCGGCGGCTGAAGGACCCGGAGTTCGTCGAGAAGCTCAAGAAACGCGGCGTCCGGCTCTTCGTCATCTCGCTGCACGGCGCCGACTCCCACGTCCAGGACTGCCTCACCCAGACCCCCGGCGGCTTCAACGAGACCATCGAGGGCATCAGGAACGCCAAGCGCGCCGGCATCCCCGTCCGGGTCAACATCGTCATCACCCGGATGAACATGGGGCAGCTCGGCAACATCTGCCGGCTCTGCGTCGAGCTCGGCGTCGACCACATCAACATCTCCAACCTGCACCCGGTCGGCAGCGGCTACTTCGCCCTCGACATGCAGGCCCCCACGGTCGCCGAGACCCGCACCCATCTGCTGCCCGTGCTCGACGAACTGACCGGCCAGGGCCACCGGGTGTCCCTGGAGGGCTTCCCGCTCTGTGTCGTCCAGCCGTACCAGCAGCTGGCCATCGAGGACGGCACCCGGTTCATCCGGATGCTGTACCAGGGCGAGGTCTACGACAACTATGACCAGTTCATGGACGATCAGACACGTGAATTTGGTGGGCCCTGCGACGGTTGCCCCCTACGCTCCGACTGCGGCGGGGTCTACCTGGAGTACGCCGAACGTCGGGGGTGGGACGAATTCTCCGCAGCGCGGGCCGAACTGACCGGCAGCGGGGCGGATGCCGCCGTGTGACGGCGCTTCAGACCCTGCTCGACCGACAGACAGTAAGCGCGCACAGAGGAGAGACATGTCGTGCCCGACACCCGTGGTCCTCGATCACGTGTCCAAGAGTTATGGCGGCTTCCGGGCGGTGTCCGACCTGAGCCTGGAGCTGGCGCCGGGCCAGATCACCGTCCTGCTCGGCTCCAACGGAGCGGGCAAGACCACCACGCTCAGCATGATGACCGGGCTGCGCAAGCCCACCTCCGGCCAGGTCCGGGTCTTCGGACTCGACCCGGCCGACCCACGGGCGCGGTCCCGTACCGGGGTGATGCTCCAGGACTCGGGCGTACCCGGCGCCCTGCGGGTGGGTGAACTCATCCGGCTGTTCCGCGAGTTCTACCCCACGCCGCTGGACACCGACCAGGTGATCGACATGGCCAACCTGCGCGACCGGCTGCACGTACGGGCGCAGGACCTCTCCGGCGGGCAGCGCCAGCGGCTGTACTTCGCGCTCGCGGTCTGCGGCGACCCGGAGCTGCTGTTCCTCGACGAGCCGACGGTCGCCATGGACGTCGACTCCCGCAACCAGTTCCTCGGCCATATCCGCGGCCTCGCCGACCGCGGCAGCACCGTCGTGCTCACCACGCACTACCTCGCCGAGGCGGAGCGCCTGGCCGACCGGGTGGTGCTGATCCACCGCAGCCGGCTGATCGCCGACGGCACCAAGGCGGAGATCAAGGCGCTCACCACCGGCAAACGCGTGTCGTTCCTGCTGCCGGGCGAGGTGGGCCCGGCCGAGTTCGACGGGCTGCCGCTGGACGGCCTGGAGCTGACGCCGCAGGACGGGCACACCGCGGTGCGCTTCCACAGCGACCGTCCGGAGGACGTGCTGAGCACGCTGGTGCTGCGCGGCAGTCGGCTGACGGACCTTCAGGTCGTCGGCGTCGACCTGGAGGAAACCATTCAGCGGCTGGTCCACCAGGCGGCGGAGGACGGGGCCGGGGGCACCGCGGGTACCGAGACGAAGGCCACGGAGACGAAGATCGCGCCGCCGGAGGCCGAAGAACCCGAAACCGCGCAGTCCGAGGCCGCGGAGGTGCAGGCCTGATGACCACCACCGTCCAGACGGCGTCCCCCTGGCGCCGGCAGCTGCCGGCCTCCATCCGCGCGCAGGCGCTGATCCTGATGCGCAACCCCTCGCTGATCGTCGCCGCCATCGCCCTGCCACTGGTGCTGTACCTGGTGCTCGGCACCAGCGGCGGCCACCAGCCGCAGCACGGGGCGCCCTACGCCGCGTACACGCTCTGCTCCATGGGCGCCTACGCCGGCGGAGCGATCATGCTGCTCAACTTCGGTACCACGCTCGCCGTGGAGCGCGGGCAGGGCATCGACCGGCTCTTCCGCGCCAGCCCGATGCGGCCGTGGACGTATCTGACCGCCAAGGGCCTGGTCGCCGTCGTGGTGAGCGCCCTCTCCTTCGCGGTGCTCTCGCTCTCCTCGGCCCTCTTCACCGACGCGGGACTGAGCGCGGCCACCCTCGGGGAGCTGGTCGCCCGGCTGCTGTTCGGCTCCATCCCGTTCCTGGCCATGGGCATGGCCCTGGGGTACGTGGCCGGGCCCGGCTCGGCGTCGCCGGTCGCCACCCTCGGCTATCTGCTGCTGTCCATGGCCTCCGGTCTGTTCATGCCGCTCTCCCAACTTCCGCACGCCGTACGGGAGGCGGCCCGGGTGCTGCCCACCTACCACTACGCCCAGCTCGCCTGGGGCACCCTGGGCGCGGCGGACGAGCCCTGGACCACCGCCGCGGCCTGGCTCGGCGGGTACGCCGTGGTCTTCTTCGTGCTCGCGTCGCGGCTCTATCGGCGCAACCAGGTGCGGCGCTTCGGCTGACCTGCCACGCAACGCGCGAAGGGCTCCCGGCATCGCCGGGAGCCCTTCGGCGTCGCCCGCAGCGGCGCGGGGGCGGACTCACTCCCGGGCGCGGCCCTCATGGCGCGGTGGCAGCTGTCGGTTTCGGGCCGCGGTCTGTTCGGCCAGCATCTTGCGGGAGCTGATGCCCAGCTTCGCGAAGACGTGGGACAGGTGTGCCTGGACGGTGCGTGGCGAGGAGAACAGCCGGTCGCCGATCTCCCGGTTGGTCAGTCCCGTCGCCGCCAGGTCGGCCACCTGGCGTTCGGCGGGCGTCAGGCTGACCCAGCCCACACCGCGCCGACGCGGCCCGCGCAGGCGGCCCGCGTACGCCGCCGCCTCCCGCAGCGACAGCCGCCGCCCCTCGGCCCACAGCTCCGCGAAACGCTCCGTCGGCAGGGCGGCCATGGCCTGAGCCCGGTCCGCGTCGCAGCGGCCGCGGTTCGGCCCGGTACGGCGGCTGCCCAGGGCGTCACGCAGGCCCGAGGCGGCGGCGAGCAGGCGTACGCCGTAGTCGGTGCGGTCCTGTTCCAGGGCCAGTGAGGCCAGCGCCTCCAGCGACTCGACGGCCGCGACGGACAGCCCTGCCTGTACGCGTAGGCCCAGCGCCTGGTGGTACGCGGACCAGGCGCGGGCCGCGTCGCCGAGTGCCCGCGCGCAGTCGCCGACCGCCTGTTCCGTACGGGCGAGCAGCGCCGGCCGGGCACCGGCGCGGGCGATGGCGTGGGCCTCCTCGATCAGGGTCCAGGCGGCGCCGGCCGAGCCGGCCGCCAGGGCCACCTCGCCGAGCCCCAGGATCCCGTTCGCCGCCTGGGCCGCGGTGGTCTCCCGGGACACCGCGGTGACCTGGGCGAACGCCTTCCTGGCCGTCTCCTTGCGACCGTGTGCGAGGCGGCTTCGCCCGGCGACGTTCAAAGCCGCCGCGCCCAGCAGCGGTGCGTCCACCTCGGCGGCCAGGGCCACCGCCCGCTCCAGCCGGGCTTCCCCGTCCGTTCCCGTGTCCAGGTCCAGTCGGCAGGCCTCCGCGACGATCAGCGCCAGCGCACCGCGCGCAGCGGACCCGGCGGCCAGCGCCTCCGCTTCCTCCAGCGCGGTCCGTGCCTCGTCGAGCCGGCCCTGCTGCCGGGCCACCCGCCCGGCCACCGGTAACGCCACTGCCAGGACCAGGGGAAGGGGGCAGCTACGGGCGGCCGACAAGGCCGTGGCCGCCGCCTCCCGGGCCGCCTCCGCCTGGCCGGCCTCTGCCGCCGCCAGCGCGTGCAACGCCGTGACGACGGGGGCCCAGGGCGCGTCGGCGTCGAGCGCGGCTACCGCGCGGTCGATGCGGCACGCGGCCGCCTGCGGATCGGTGCCCAGCAGGGCGGCCCCGGCCAGGGCCTCGGCCCACGCCTGTCCGCGGGCGTCCTGGTCCCGCGCGCAGCGCTCCCGGGCCGACTCCGCGGCCGCCAGCGCCGCTTCGGACCGGCCGAGCACGCAGTCGAACATGCCGCGCGCGAGCAGTGCGCGGGCGTACCCGGCCGGGTTCGGGGGCGGCTCTCCGGCCGGTTCTTCTGCTGCGGCGGCGTCCGCGCGGGCGAGTTGGGCCGTCAGCAGGGCGGCACCCTCGCGTATCCGCCCGGACAGCAGCCAGAACGGGGCCGCCCCGGCGGCCAGGCGCAGCCCGTCGCCGAGGTCGCCGTGCTCGGCGCACCACTGGAGCGCCGCGGTGAGGTCCGCGGGGCACAGCCCCGCCGGGTGCGCCAGGGCGTACCGGACGCGGGTGCGCTGCATCGCCTCGGTCTCGCCCGACCGGGCGAGCCGCTCGGCGGCGTAGGTCCGGATGGTGTGCAGCAGGCGGTAGCGGGCCTGCTCTCCGCTGGGGTCGCAGACCACGAGCGACTTGGACACGAGACCGGCGAGCGCCGGCAGCACCTCTTCCTCGGGCAGCGATGCCTCGTCCGCCTGCAGCGACACCTCTTCCGCGGGCTGCCGCGGCCCCGCGCAGATCCGCTCGGCGAGGTCCAGCGTGAACGAGTCCGCGAAAACCGACAGCCTCCGCAGCAGCACCCGTTCCGGTGCCGTGAGGGTCTGGGCCGCCCAGTCCAGCGTGGAGCGCAGCGAACGGTGGTGCGCGGGACCGGTGCGCCGCCCGCCGGCCAGCAGGCGGAGGCCGTCGTCGAGCCGCGTCGCGATCTGGGCCGCCGTCAGCACCCTGGTCTGCGCGGCGGCCAGTTCGAGCGCCAGCGGCAGACCGTCGAGGCGGGCGCAGATCTCCCGTACCTCCGGGGAGATCTCGGGCACCACGCCGGCCCGGTGCGCCGCGGCCCGCTGGACGAAGAATGCCTCGGCCTCCGTCAGCGGCAGCGGCGGCACGGGGCAGACCGTCTCCCAGCTCACGCCCAGGCACTCCCGCGAGGTGGCGACGATCCGCAGCCCCTCCGGGCCGCCGGACAGCAGCCCGGACGCGAACTGCGCCACCGCGCCCAGCACGAGGTCGCAGTTGTCGAGCAGCAGCAGCCGCGGCCCGGTGTCCGGTGCCAGACGTTCCGCGGCCGCTTCGAGGAGCTCGCCGGCGGTCCGCGCGTCGGGTACGTCCACGAGGTCCACGGCCGCCCCGGGCGGCCACCCGTCCTGCGGGCCGCAGGCGACCAGCGCCTCGGCGAGCCTGCTCTTGCCCACGCCCGCCGGCCCGGTGAGCGTGACCAGACGGGCGTTCTGCAGCAGTACGCGCAGCCGGGCCAGCTCGCGTTCGCGGGCGTGCAGAGCCGGCCCCGCCGTGACGAGTGCGGTGTCCTTCATCCTCGGCATACTCGGCATCGGCACCGGTTCAGTCGGTGAGTCTGCGCTGCAGCGTCCGTACGGAGAGGGCGAAGACCAGCGCCGTGCCCACGGTGAGCACGCCCAGGTACGCCCAGGCAGGCAGGTGCGGCACGCCCGGTACGAACGCGGCGCGCAGCGCCTCGCTCACGTACACGAGCGGGTTGGCCAGCACCACCCACTGCATCCAGCCGACCTTGTCCAGCGCGGCCCACGGGTAGTAGACACAGCCCAGCATGGTGATGGGGACCATCATCACGGTGAACAGCGTGCTGAGCTTGCGCGGTTCCACCACGGTCCCGAACAGCAGCCCGAGCCCGGCCATCAGCAGAGCGGACAGCACCAGCACCCCGAGGGCGGCGGGCCAGCGGTCCAGGGACACGTGCGGCGCCTGCCCGGGGGCGTGCACGTACAGCACGCAGGGCAGGACGACCAGGCCCGCGACGCACGCCTGGACGGCACCGGCGAGGATCTTCGACACGCCGACCATCCACAGCGGTACGGGGGCGAGCACCCGGTCCTCGATCTCGCGGGTGTAGGACAGCTCCATCACCAGCGGCGTGGAGACGGACATGATGCCTTGCAGCATCACCGCGGAGGCCACCATGCCGGGCACCAGGATGGTCGCGAACGACACACCGCCGGGGGTGGCGGACGCACCGCCGCCGCCCTGGGTCTTCGGCATGACGTAGGCGAAGACGAAGACGAAGAGCAGGGGCTGGGTCATGGACCGCAGCACGAAGCCGGTGATGTCGCGGCGCAGCACCCGCATGTCGCGGGCGAGCAGGGCGAAGAGCGGCCGCACCAGCCGCAGCGCCCCGGGGGCCGCTGGGGTGGTCGTGACTGCTGGCTCGCCGGAGGCCGGCCGGATGATCTGAGTGGTCATTCGCGGTACTCCCGTCCGGTCAGGGCGAGGAAGACCGTCTCCAGGCTGGGACGGCGTACGGACACATCCAGTACGAACAGGCCGGCGTCGAGGCTCGCCCGCAGCACGGCCGGGACCACGCCGTCGAGGCGGCCGGTGAAGACGCGCAGCGTGGCGCCGTCCGCCTCGGCGCGGCGCACCCCGGGGACGCGCCGCACCGGCTCCAGCAGCCCGGTGAGGTCGCTGCCCGGTTCGTGGGCCACGCTCACCACCGCGTCACCGCCCTTGAGGGACGTCAGCTCGTCCAGGCTGCCGGAGGCGAGCGTCCTGCCGTGGTCCACCACGGTGATCCGCTCGCACAGCGCCTCCGCCTCCTCCAGGTAGTGCGTGGTCAGGACGATGGTCTGGCCCTCTGCGTGCATCTCGCGCAGCAGTTCCCACAGGTTGACGCGGGTCTGCGGGTCGAGACCGGAGGTCGGCTCGTCGAGGAAGAGGACGGCCGGGCGGGTGAGCAGCGCGCGGGCGATCATCACCCGCTGGGCCTGGCCGCCGGAGAGCCGGTGCACCATGGCGTCGCCGCGGTCGCCGAGCCCGAAGCGATCCAGCAGCTCCTGGCCCCGCTGCCGGGCCGCCCTGGCGGACAGGCCGGCGAACCGGCCGCGGAACTCCAGGTTCTCCAGCGCGGTCAACTGGCGGTCCAGCGTGTTGTGCTGGGTCACCGCGCCGATGCGGCGCTTGACCGCGACGGGGTCCGCGACCGGGTCGGCCCCGGCCACCCGCATCGAGCCCGACGTCGGCTGCACCCGGGTGGTGAGCATGCCGAACGTCGTCGACTTGCCCGCCCCGTTCGGGCCGAGCAGGCCGAAGGCCTCTCCCTCTCGTACCGACAGGGAGATGCCGCGCACCGCGTGGACCTCTCGGCCGCCGTCCCTGTACGTCTTGTGCAGATCCCTGGTCTCGATGGCTATGGCAGCCACGGGCCGGACCACCTCCTTGAATGCTCCTGGTGGGCCGTTCAGCCCGTCGGGAGCCTCTTCATGTGTGAATCCGCTCAGCCGCCGGTGCGGCTCAGCAGCGTCGCTCGATCGCGCCGGCCACCTGCTGGGCGATCCCGCGTTCGTTGCGCAGGCGCTGGGCGATGAGGATTCCGCCCCCGCCCTTGATCACTACGGCCGTCTGCGCGCCGGCCGCCCGCACCTGGACGCTGGCGGTCGTGAGGAAACCGCCCTTCACGACGAAGGAGTCGGGCTTGCCGCTCTGCTCGATCGTGTACTCCGGGCCCAGTTCGGTGCGCACGGCCTCGGCGATCTCGTCGAGGCCCACACCGGCGCGGTTGATGGTGACAGTGGTGCTCATGACGCTCCGTTTCACGTGGGGGTAGTGCGACAACCCTGCCGCGGGCGGCCTGTGTGGTGACTGCCGCGCGCTTTGCAGACGGTAGGCGCTGCGGAGCCGTGTCGTCAGTAAGGCAAGTCGCCCGCGATGGCGACCCGTTCGGTCACCCGCGGCGCGGGGAAATAGTCGTTGACCGCGTAATGCTGCACCGCCCGGTTGTCCCAGAAGGCCACGGCGCCCGGCGTCCAGCTGAACCGCACCTGATACTCGGGGGCCTGGAGCTGCCGGAACAGGTACTGCAGCAGCCGCTCGCCCCGCTCCGGTTCCATGTCCACGACCCGGTCGGTGAAGACCGAGTTCACGAACAGGGTCCGCCGTCCGGTCTCCGGATGCGTGCGCACCACGGGGTGGACGACCGGCGGGAACTGCTCCCTGATGCGCGCGACCTGCTCGGCGGGCACGAACGGCCCCATGGTCGCGGTGAGGTCGTGCACCGCCCGCAGCCCGTCCAGTTGCTCCCGTACCTTCTCGGGCAGGTTGTCGTAGGCCGCGGCGGCGTCGGCGAAGAGGGTGTCGCCCGCCGCCTGCGGCCCCTTGAGCAGGCGCAGGACGAAGCCCATGGCGGGCCGGGGCCTGCCGGTCATGTCCGCGTGCCAGGCGTTCTCGAACCCGGCGTGCTCGGCGTCCTTGACGTACCGGGCAACGCCGGGCCCGGTGCCGCCGGGTGTGATCCGCTGCTTCTCCAGCTCACCCCAGTTCCGGGCGAACGCGGTGTGCTGCTCGTGGCTGATCCACTGGTCCCGGAAGAACAGCACCTTCCACTCCAGCAGCGCCCGGTGCAGCTCCTCGCGCACCCGAGCGGACAGCGGCTCGTCCAGGTCCACGCCGGTGATCTCCGCTCCGATCAGCGGGCCGAGCGGACGCAGCTGGAACAGCTCGTACGGCCGGTCCTCCTGCCCTTCCGCGAGCCTGCCCAAGCGCCGGGCGCCGCCGCGGACGGACCGTCCCGGACGCGCTGCGGGCGGCAACTCGGCCTCGGACCCGGCCAGGTCCCAGGGGAGCGGCGTGGCGGAGCCCTCGGGGAACTGCTCGACGGCCGGGGGCGACTCGGTCATGGGGGCTGTCATCCGGCTCTCCTCCTCACATGGGGCCGCGGTACGCCGTCACCCTCGACCGGCCTGGTTTGGGCCCGCCTTGCCGCGGCCTGCACCCCGGTAGGCACACGGGCCGCGCCCCGGCCAACCGCGGGCAAACCCCGCCGCAACCGCGCCCGGCGAACATCGGCGGCGCAGAGGTGGCAACGGCCCGAGGAGGAGACGGATGGCCGAGCGGACAGACGGGGCAGCGGGCAAAGGGCTCAGCATCGCGCTGGGCGGAGACTGGATGGCCACGCGCGGCGCGGTGTTCGGCGACTCGGACCGAGCGTGGTCGCTGCAGAGCATGCTGGCCCGGGCCGACTTCGCCTTCGCCAATCTGGAGGTGGCCGCCGGCGGCTGGCAGGGGCACCCCGTCCGCGACCCCTGGGGCTCCACCCTCGCCGCGGGCACGCACGTGCTCGACGGCCTGCGCGAGGCGGGCATCACGATGGTCTCGTGCGCCAACAACCACGCCATGGACATGGGCGCCGACGGCCTGCTCGCGCAGCTGCGCGCGCTCGCCGACCGGGGGGTGGCAGCGGCCGGCGCCGGGGCCGACCTCACCACGGCCCGTATGCCCGCGTACGTCGACCGTCCGGCCGGCAGCGCCGCGCTCATCGCCTGCACCGCCAGCTACGCGCAGGGCCAGGAGGCCGCGCCGGCCGGCCTGCAACTGCCCGGGCGCACCGGCATCAGCCCGCTGCGGCACCGTCAGATCGTCGACGTCACCGCCGAGCAGCTGGCCGTGCTGCGCACCATCGACCGGGAGAGCGGCCTGGCCGCGGGGCGCGCCGGCCTCGTCGCCATGATGGGCACCGACCCCTGGGGCGAGGACGCCGACCCCTTCCCCTTCCTCGGCGGTCTCTTCCGCGCGGGCGAGACGCCGGGGGTCTCGACGCACGTGGACGACCAGGACCTCGCCGCGATCCTGCCGTGGGTGCGTGAGGCGCGCCAGCGCAGCGACCTGGTGGTGGTGAGCGTGCACTCGCACGAGTCGGGCAACAGCCGGCTGGAACCGGCCGCGTTCCTGCGCGCCTTCGCCCACGCCGTGATCGAGGCGGGGGCCGACATCGTGGTGGGGCACGGCCCGCACCGGCTGCGCGGCATCGAGGTGCACCGGGGACGCCCCGTCTTCTACAGCCTCGGCAATCTCGTCAGCCAGATCGAGCTGACCGAACGGCTGCCCGCGGAGGACTACGCGAAGGTGCCGTCGGACCGGCCGCTCACCCCCTTCGGGTTCTTCAACGCCCGCAGCCTGGCCGACACCCGCGGATTCGGCGCCCACAGCGAGTACTGGGAGACGGTCGTCCCGGTCGTCACCACCGCACCGCCCGCCGACGACGCCGGCCGCCACCGCCCCGCCGTGGTCGAACTCCACCCGGTGACCCTGGGCTTCGGCCGGCCCGTCCACCGCCGGGGCCGGCCCGAGAGGGCCCTGCCCGCCGACGGCCACCGCATCCTCAAGGAACTCGGCGAACTGTCCGCCCCCTTCGGCACGGTCCTGGAGATCGCCGAGGGGCCGCACGGTCCTGTGGGGCGCCTGGCGCTCGGCTGACCTGTTCGCGATGAGCGATCCGTTCGGGATGGGCGCCCCGTTCGGGATGGGCGATCCGTTCGGGACGCGCCGCGCGCATACCGATGCATCATGCAAGTACCGCTCTATACCGGTCAGTTACTGCGCACCAGGCCCGGCGCAGCCGGCATCCGCGAAGGTCTCCTCGACCGGGCGGCAGCCCACGTCGTATCTGCCGCTCTCCGATGGCGCGCCCCGACGCCGCATTCCGATCGGACGCGTCCCAGCCGAAGGAGAACTCCCCATGTCCCGACCCCATGCGGCCCAGAGCAGACGGCCCGGCCGTGGCCGAAGACTGCCGGCCGCCGCCGCGGCCCTGACAGTGGCGCTCGTCGCGCTCGGCACCGCGCCCCAGGCCCTGGCGGCCACGGCCCCGGCCGGCGACCGGGTTCCGCTCGCCTCGGACACCGGCCGCGCCCCGGCCGGCGCCGTGGACGAGGGCGCCGCGTCCGCGTCCGGAAAGGTCTCCCTGCGCGTCTACCTGAACGGCCGCGACCCGGCGGGACTGCGCGCCCTGGCCCGGGAGGTCTCCACGCCGGGCGACGCGCACTACCGGCACTTCCTCACCCCCGCCCAGTTCCGGTCGGCGTACGCCCCGACGGCGGGGCAGCGCGCCGCGGTCTCCGCCTGGCTGCGCTCGTGCGGGTTCGACGTGGACGGCGGCACCGGCCACTACGTCTCGGCCTCCGGCAGCCCGGCCGCGGTCGACTGCGCGGTCGGCGCCTCCCTGCACCGCTACCGCTGGCACGGCAGGAGCCTGAGCGCCCTCGCCGGGCCCGCGCGCCTCCCGCGCTCCGTCGCCACCGACGTGCTGTCTATATCCGGCCTGAGCAGCCTGAGCCCGACCGTAAGCCCGGCGAGCGGCGAGTCCGCCACCGTCACCCCGGCGAGCTCAGCGACCTGCTCCAGCTCGTACGGCGCGAACCCGGCGACCGCCCTGCCGCCCGCGTACGGCACCACCCAGCCGTACCAGGTCTGCGGCTATCTCCCCAGTCAGCTGCGCGGCGCCTACGGCGTCACCCCCACCGGCCTGACCGGCACGGGCACCAAGGTCGCGGTGATCGGCGCGTACGCCTCGACCACGGTGGCCTCCGACGCCCAGACCTATGCGTCCCGGCACGGCGAACAGGCCTGGGCGAGCGGCCAGTTCACCCAGGACGTGCCGGACGGGCTGGCGGCCCAGCCGATGGACTGGGGCATGGAGGAGATCATGGATGTGGAGGCGGTGCACGCGATCGCGCCCGCCGCCGGCGTCGAATACGTGGCGGCAGCGGACGCCACGGACGCGAGCTTCGTCGACGCCGTCTCCCGCATCGTCGACGCACATCTCGCCGACGTCGTCTCCAACTCCTGGGTGATCGGCGCGGACACCGGCATACCGTCCGCCACCGTGTCCGCCTTCGACCAGCTGTTCCAGCAGGGCGCGGTCGAGGGCATCGGGTTCGTCTTCGCCTCCGGCGACCACGGCTCCCAGGCGGCGTCCCAGGACGGCACCGGTCCGCTCACCACCGCCACCGAATACCCCGCATCCGACTCGTGGGTCACCGCCGCGGGCGGCACCAGCCTCGCCGTCGACGCCAACGGCCAGTACCAGTGGGAGACCGGCTGGGAGAGCGACTACGCCTCGTTGTCCGCGGACGGCACCAGCTGGGCGAGCCTGCCCGGCGCCTACGCAGGCGGAGCCGGCGGCGGCCCCAGCGCCCTGTTCACCCGGCCGTCCTACCAGCAGCAGCTCATCCCTGGCAGCGCCTTCACCAGCAACGGAACCCGGCGCCGGGTCGTGCCCGACGTGGCGATGGACGCCGACCCCGTCACGGGCATGCTCGTCGGGCAGACCTACACGCTGCCGAACGGCGCCGGCGGCTATGTCGAGTACGCGTCCGGCGGCACGAGCCTGGCCGCACCGCTCTTCGCCGGCATCCAGGCCCTTGCCCAGCAGCGGGCCGGCAGACCGCTCGGTTTCGCCAACCCGGTGATCTACCAGGCCGCCGAGGACGGCGCGTTCCGCGACGTGACGGACCAGCCCGCCGGGGCGCCCAAGCCGCCGGCCGCCGTCCACACCGTGCTGACCGCCGACTCCACGGGCACCGTGACCACCAACTACGTCCTGGCCACCTTCGGGCGCTCCCAGGACACCGGGCTCGCCACCACGGCGGCCTACGACGACGTGACCGGCGTCGGCTCCCCGACCGCCGCCTATTTCAACCACATCCACTGACCTGAGCAGGAGGTCGCGATGAGCAAGCCCGACGACGCGAGGGATGCGCTGGAGCGGCTGCGCGCAGCGGGATTCGACCTCGAAGCCTTCACCGACGAGCAGCTCGGCCTCCTCGCCTCGCTCAGCGAGGGCGAAGTGGACGTGCTGCTGGACATCAAGGAACGCATCGGCGACGTGCGCCCGGAGGTGGAGGCGCACGGCGGCCCCGAGATGGAGATGCCCATGTCCATCGGCGGCCTGCTCTTCTGAACGCCGTGCGCACACACGTACGCGGCGGGCGGTGACCATAAGCCCCGCCCGCCGCGTACCCTCAACGCCCCCGGAGGCTTCGCAGGTTCACCGGACCCCGGAGGATCAGAGGGTCACCGGGAAGCGCGTGTGCAACCGCATCCGCAGCGCCGGCCGCCGCTCCCGCGGGCCGGCCGGGGCCAGCTGAGGGAAGCGCCGCAGCAGCCGGGGCAGGACCCGGGTGGCCTCCATCCGCGACAGCGCCGCCCCGATGCAGTAGTGCACCCCGCCGCCGAAGCTGAGCACCCGCCCCGGCGTACGGGACGGCCAGAACCGGTCCGGCTGCTCGTAGCGCGCCGGATCGCGGTTCGCGGCCCCGAGCAGGCACACCAGCAGCCGCCCCGCCGGGATGCCGACGCCGCCCACCGTGCAGTCCTCGCCGGTCAGCCGGGGCGCGATCTGCGTCGGGGTCTCGTGCCGCAGGGACTCCTCCACCACGGCCTCCACGGCGATCTCCCCCGCGCGCAGCCGGGCCGCCTCGTCCGGATGGGTCAGCAACTGCTCGGTGGCGTTGCCGAGGAGCGCGGCGGTGGTGCCGTATCCGGCCGAGAAGAGGAACATCGCGATGCCCAGCAGCTCGTCCTGCGACAGCAGACCGGCGTCGCAGGCCCGTACGAGCTCGGTGGTGAGGTCCTCGCGCGGCGCCCGCCGACGCTCGCGGACCATGCCGGTCCAGAACTCCAGCAGGGTCGCCGCTGCGGCGTCCATGCGCTCGCGGGTCTCGCGGTCGGTGACGAGGTCCATCACCCGGAAGAAGTCCACCGCGAGATCGCGGAAGTGCTCGCGGTCGGCTTCGGGCACGCCGAGGATCTCGCCGATCACCGCGGTGGGGAGCGGGTAGGCGAGCTGCTCCATCACATCGACCGGCCCGCCGTCGGCGCCGGCCTCGGCCATCCGGTCCAGCAGGCCGTCGGTGACCCGGTCGATCACCTCGGCGTACCCGGCCATCCGCCGCGGCGAGAAGGCGCCGGCGACGAGCCGTCGCAGCCGGTTGTGGTCGGGGTTGTTGCGGCTCTGCACCGACTGGTACATCAGCCGGGTTGCGATGTCGTCCCGCCACCCGGGGAGGTTGGCGTCGTACCACTCGGGGTCCTGCACCCGGAACTCCGGCCCGCCGAGGACGGCCTGGCATTCCGCGTACCCGGACACGAAGTAGATGTTCCCGGCCTTGCGCACCGGGCCGGCGGAACGCAGCGCGTGGTAGAGCGGATACGGATCGCCCGGCCCCTCCGGAGCGAGCAACCGGGCCACGACGGCCGCGGGATCCACCGCCTTGGGACCGGGATCCACCGCACCGGGCGCGGTGCCCGCCTCGCCGGACACCGGATCCTCCACCGCACCAGGCACCGGACCGCTGATAGTCATCGACGCTCCCAGAGGTTCTTCGCGGATCGTTCTCGGGCGGCGGCCATGGTGCATACCGCGGGCTGCCCGCCGGTTTGTGCGGGGTTTCCTGCCGCCTGGCGCCCGGCACATCCGGGAACCAACCCACCGCCAGGCACCGCGCAAGCATCCGGGTGCCCAGTAATGCCCGGCAGCGACCGACGACGGGAAGAGACGGTGGACGATGACGCACCCGGACAACGGCAGCGGACAGGCCGGCATCGGCGTGATCGGCGGCAGCGGGCTCTACCGGCTGCTGCGGGACGCGGACCGCGTCGAGGTCGACACTCCGTACGGCCGTCCGTCGGACGCCGTGGCGGTCGGTACGGTCGCCGGGCGCACGGTCGCCTTCCTGCCGCGCCACGGCGAGGGGCACCGCCACCCTCCGCACGGCATCAACTACCGCGCGAACCTGTGGGCGTTGCGCTCACTGGGAGTGCGCCAGGTGCTGGCCCCGTGCGCGGTGGGCTCGCTGCGGCGCGATCTGGCGCCGGGCCGGATCGTGGTGCCGGACCAGGTGGTGGACCGTACGACGGGCCGGGTCCGCACGTTCTTCGACGGCGCCGTGCATGTGTCCTTCGCCGACCCGTACTGCGAGGCCGGGCGTGCGGCGGTGCTGAAGGCCGCGGCCGCCACCGGGGCGGACGCCCACGACGGCGGGACGACGGTGGTGATCGACGGACCGCGCTTCTCCACCCGCGCCGAGTCGCGGTGGTACGCCGCCGCCGGCGGGGCGCTGGTGAACATGACCGGCATGCCCGAGGCCGCCCTGGCCCGCGAACTCGCCCTCTGCTACACCTCGGTCGCGCTGGTCACCGACTACGACGCGGGCGTCGACGCGGCGGAGAGCGTCGACCAGGACGAGGTGTTCCGGGTCTTCGCAGCGAACACCGAACGAGTGCGCGCACTCCTGCTGGAGACCGTCCCACTCCTGCCCCAGGACCGGGCCTGCCGCTGCGCGACGAGCCTGGACGGTCTCCCGTTGCCCTTCGAGCTTCCCTGACTCGGCCTCACGGAGCTTCACTCCTGCGTTTCACCCCGGATACGGGGCGCTTGTGAGGCACTTCACCCATAGATGACTGGACTGATATGTATCAAAGACTTTAGCTTGCTTAAAGATGATACGAGCCTTATAGGCGATTTCCGTAGTTGTGGTGCGGCCGGTCGCGAAACAGGCAACTCGAGACCGGAAGGTGGACACGTGAGCGAAGACGCCGTGTGGGTCAGAGGCGTGACCGGCATCCAACTGCACCACGTCACCGATCTCCAGGACGCTCGACGATTCCTGGGCAACGCCGTCATGGCACTGCGCGCCGCCCATGTGCGAACCGGCGACGCCAGGTTCTCCGGTCTCGCCGACCAGCTCAAGGGCATGGTCGCCGCGACGCGCGACCTGGAGGGCGAGGCCCGGGACAGGATGCAGCAGCTGCACTCCACCGATCCCGAGCGTTTCGTGCGCTGCCGGGAGGGCGAGGAGCCCTGGCCGGACGAGCACCAGGCGGGCTTCGTCCCACGCCACACCTGCAAGGACGAGTGCCTCTACCACGACCACCAGGTGCTGGACGCGATCATGCAGTGCACCTGCGGCCGGCCCCCGTGCCGCGCGTGCGCCATCGCGGGCACGCCCTGACACGTATGACACGTAGGCCGGAGCACTGTCCGGCCGGAGACCGGATGGGACCGTTGCTGCCCGGGCAGCGACGGTCCCATCCGGCTCCCGTCGTGTCCGTCAGGGCTCCTGCCACGCAGGTGCAGGTCAGACCGTGTACGAGCTGGCCCCGGTCCCGGCCAGCCTGCCGCCCTCCACGATCAGGTACTCCTGACGGATCGGGCGGTTGTCGAACCAGCACTCCAGGATCTCCCTGACGCCTGCCGCGTACCTGGCCTGCGCGGAGAGCGGCGAGCCGGCCACGTGGGGTGTCATGCCCTCGTGCGGCATGATGCGCCACGGGTGGTCGTCCTCCGGCGGCTCCGGGTACCAGACGTCACCGGCGTAGCCCGCCAGATGACCTCGCTCCAGAGCGCGTACCACGGCGTCCCGGTCGACGATCAGCGCGCGGGCCGTGTTGACGATGTAGGACCCGCGCTTCATGATCCCCAGCAGCTCGTCGTCGAAGAGGTTCACCGTCTTCGCGTGCAGCGGTGCGTGGATGGAGAGCACATCGACGGCGGCCGCCAGGGACCGGACATCCTCGTGCCAGGTCAGCCCCAGCTCCCTCTCGAGGTCCGGTGGCAGCCTGTGCACGTCGTTGTAGTGCAGCTTCACATCGAACGGCTGGAGCCGGCGGAGCACCGCCCGGCCGATCCGTCCGGCACCGAAGACGCCGACGTCCATGCCCTCCAGGTCGTAGTTCCGCGAGACGCTGTCGGCGACGTTCCACCCTCTGCGGGTGGTGACCCACTCGTGGGCGGGCAGGTAGTTGTGGACGAGGGCGAGGATGTACATGACCGCGTGCTCGGACACGCTGATGCTGTTGCTGTACGTGATCTCCGCGACGGTGATGTCGTGCTCGATCGCGCTGGGGAGGTCCACGTGGTCCGAACCGATCCCGGCTGTGATCGACAGCTTCAGGTTCGGTGCGCGCCGGATCCGGTCAGGGGTCAGATAGGCGGGCCAGAACGGCTGCGAGATCACCACGTCGGTGTCGGGGAGTTCGCGGTCCAGTACGTTGCCGGGTCCCTCCTTGTCGGAGGTGACGACCAGCGTGTGGCCCCGGCTCTCCAGGAACGGACGCAGACCGAGTTCGCCGGAGACGCAGCCGACCAGTTCGCCCGGCTTGAAGTCGAGGCCCTGAGGGGTAGGCGTCGTCTGCCCTCCGGGATAGCTGCTGATGACGGGAATCTCGTCGCGGGCATACCTGGGCGGGTAGCCGTCGACAGGATCCGGATAAAGCACCGTGAGGATCTTTGCCATGGCCGTTCTCCATCGCCGAAGGCCGGCACGCAGACATCGACCCGGTAGCCGCGCATGCGCTCCGGCCGGCCTTCCTGTCCAGAGCTCCAAGTGCCCGGCGCGCCGCACATCAAACCGGCCCTGTTTCGCACGACGGCCGCGGCTTCTCACGAAGGCCGTGGAGGCGACGCACAGAGCGTTTTCCTCGCCTTGACACGCCGTCGTCCCAGGCGTTGCCTTGAATACAGAGATATTTCTGCGGCATTCATCGCTCGCTCGACCAGATCCGCGCCCACGGCCGATGGCCGGAGGCGCTGCGGGGCGGAGACGACGCATGGCGACGTATGAGTATTCCTGCAATCGCTGCGGATCGTTCGACGTAAAGCTGCCGATCGGCACCGCGCCCGCCGAGCGGGCCTGCCCGCAGTGCTCTCACACGGCCCGGCGTGTTTACTCGCCTCCCGCCACCGCCTTCGCATCGCCCGCCGTCGCGGGTCTGCGCGAGCAAGAGGAGAAGTCTCGGGAAAACCCCGCGGTGGTCACGCGGGTGCCTCCCAGGGCTGCTGCGCCGAGGCCGGTCCATCCGGCTGTCGCCCGGCTCCCCCGGCCTTGACGAGGGGGAGGTCGCGTACCGGCCCGACCTGCCGGTACGCCGTCGGGACGCAGTCCGTACCGCCTCGGAGAGCATGGCGCGGATACGTGCACAACGGCTTTTCGGTCGTCTGACCGCCCGGCGGGCGCGTCGCTCGCGAGAGCGGAACATCGGGAGGTGTGTCCCCTTGGCCAACGTCGGACTTCTCTTCGTTGGCGCGGTGCTTTTCCTGAACGGGTTGATGCTGCTGGGAAAGGTGGACACCCGGGCAGCCGCCATATTCAACCTGTTCGTGGGCGGGCTTCAGGTCCTGACACCCACATATCTCATCATCGCCGCCGACCAGGATCCCCGGCGGATTCTGCTGGCATCCGGCATCTTCCTCTTCGGTTTCACATACCTGTATGTGGGAGTCGGCATACTCATGGGACTCGACACGACAGGCGTGGGCTATTACTCCCTGTTTGTGGCCATCGTGGCCCTGGGTTATTCCTTCGTCAGCTTCCGGCTGTTCGGCGATGCACCGTTCGGAGTGATATGGCTCTACTGGGCCTTCCTCTGGTTCTTCTTCTTCCTGCTGCTGGGACTGAAACGGGAGACGCTACAGCCCTACGTCGGTTGGGTGACCGCGATCGAGGGCTGGGTGACCGGCGTGATACCGGCATTTCTGCTGCTGTCCGGTTACTGGGTCGCGGAGAACTACTACGAGATCGCGATCGCGCTGGGCGCGTTCGGCGTGCTGACCTTCGGCGCGCTGTGGTTCGTACTCCGCCGGAGGGGGCCCGCCCACCCCGCTGAGGAGTACGGCGGCGCCCCGGCCCGCCCGGCCGGCAGCCCTGGCTAGCGCGGGAGGTGGTTGAGGAGACGTACGAAGCGGCGTGAGGGGCCGGCCGGGACGCCTCCGGGCGTCATGGCCGAACCGCTCACCGTCACAGATCACCTGAGGAGTTCACAAATGCCTGAAGTAATCTTCAGCGTCGACCAGTCCCGGTCGATGCGCGACCAGGATGTGCCTGGACACAACAGGTGGCATCCAGACGTACCCACCGTTGCCATGGTCCGCCCGGGGGACGAGTTCCGCGTCGAATGCCGCGAATGGACCGACGCACAGATCGGCAACAACGAGTCCGCCAACGACGTGCGCGATGTCAACTTGAATGCCACGCACATGCTCAGCGGGCCGATAGGCGTCGAGGGCGCGGAGCCCGGCGATCTGCTCGTCGTGGACATCCTCGACCTCGGGCCCGTACCGCAGCAGGTCGGGGACGCGCCGGGTCAGGGCTGGGGCTATACGGGGGTCTTCGCCAAGACCAACGGCGGCGGCTTCCTGACGGACTACTTCCCCGAATCCGTCAAGGCGATATGGGACTTCCACGGGCAGGTGGCGACGTCCAGGCACCTCCCCGGTGTCCGCTTCACCGGCATCACCCACCCCGGTCTCTTCGGCACCGCCCCCTCAGCGGACCTGCTGGCGAGCTGGAACAGGCGCGAGCAGGCCCTGATCGACACCGATCCCGACCGGGTTCCCCCGCTGGGGCTGCCTCCCGAAGCCGACGCGGGCCTCGCGGGCACGGCGACCGGATCGGATGCCACACGCATCCTCCAGGAAGGAGCACGCACCGTTCCCGCCCGGGAGAACGGCGGCAACCAGGACATCAAGAACTTCACGCGCGGCGCCCGGGTCTTCTACCCCGTCCACGTCAAGGACGCCAAGCTGTCGGGCGGTGATCTGCACTTCAGCCAGGGAGACGGGGAGATCACCTTCTGCGGCGCCATCGAGATGGGCGGCTTCATCGACTTCCACGTCGATCTGATCAAGGGCGGCATGCAGAAGTACGGCATCAGCACCAACCCCGTCTTCATGCCGGGCAACGTCGAGCCGCGGTACACGGAGTTCATGTCCTTCATCGGGATCTCCGTGGACCACGACACCGACACCAACTACTACATGGACGCGACGGTCGCCTACCGCCGCGCCTGCCTCAACGCGGTCGAGTACCTGAAGAGGTTCGGCTACACCGGAGAGCAGGCCTACCTGATCCTCGGTGCGGCCCCCATCGAGGGACGTATCAGCGGGATCGTGGACATCCCCAACGCCTGCTGCTCCCTCTATCTCCCGACCGGAATCTTCGACTTCGACGTCCGTCCCACCGCGGAGGGACCGAAGACCGCGGACCGCGGTCAGTGCGCGGTGACCAGCTGAGGCCGACCGGTCACCCTGACCGGCGATCCCACCCGGCCGGACCGTCGCCCCCGGACCGGCACGAGCCGGGCCGCCCGAGGGCCCGGCCCGGCCGGGTGACGGTGAAGCCGTGGCTTCACATCCCGCCCTCCGCCGGCACGCGGAACACCGGGCCCCGGTTACCGCGCAGTCCGGGCACGCGCTGCCACAGGGTCGCCCCGTTCGCCCGCTCCCAGTCCGCGGTTGCCCGGGACCGCGCCCAGTGGGCCAGGGCCGGCGGAATCAGCATGATGGGCGCCATCACCTCATGGAACGTCAGGGCGATGAGCAGCAACCAGCAGGTCAGCAGACCCGCGTATGCGGCCGTACGCCACAGCAACTGCCGACGTGCCGCGTCCTGCCCTGCGTGTGGTTCGTCGACGCCGTCGATCTGCACGGCCTGTTCGTACTTGCGGCGAAGCCGGGCGGGGAGACGGAAGTAAAGCGGCAGCAGCAACAGGGACGCGAGAGCGACCGCTGTCGTTCCCACCACGAGGAGCGTCTCCAGCCCGTACGTCATACCGCTGAAGACCAGCAGCGGCCCTTCGGACAGCAGCATGCCGGCACCGGTCATCAGCGCGGACACCTGCTCGAAGTCCACCACCCTTATCAGCCCGGGTCTGCCGTCCTCAGCCATCGTCCGCGCCCCTCTTTCCTTCCCCGCTCCCGCTTTCCGGGCACCCGCTTTCCGGGCACCCGCACCGGCAGGGAAGATCCAACGCCGTGCGGGCCGGGGGGTCAACAGGCCGCGATTCAGGACTTCGCCAAGACTGTCCTGCCCCGGCGCCCGGACCCGCGGATGTGCCGTTCTTAATCCCCCGGCTAATCCCCCGGCACCGATCGAGGGACATGTTTCACCTCATCGGCTGCCACTGGCGGACCACCGGTAGACCTACCGAATTACCCGACAAGCCAGGCGCATCCCGATCTTGTAGTGTCTGCTCTGCCCGTATCCGCACCGGCAGGCCGGAGATTGCAGAGAGGGAAGGAATTGGCGCTCAGCAAGATGGCTTCGAAGGTGACCTTAGGCGTGGTCGTCGCCGCAGTCTCCACTTCGGCCGCCGTTCCGGCTTTCACAGGAACCGCCTCCCGTGAGACGCCGGGCTTGAAATTCGCTTCCCAGCGGCTCAAGGGCGGGCTGGTCGAATGCACCTCCCGAAAACCTCAACTGGCACGTCGCCTCACTCAAGACATAGCCAATTCGCTGGCGAATCGCGCCAGTCACGCCTCTGTGGTGCTGTACGACCGCGTCAGCGACACATCCTGCAGATACGGCGCGTACAAGCACTACGACTCAGCGAGCACGATCAAGCCGATCATATTGGGGGCCCTGCTCCTGAAAAGAGGCGTCCGCCTTTCCGAGGATGACCAGGACCTGGCCCGGCAGATGATCGTGAGCTCGGACAACGACGCGATGTACGCCCTGTGGGACAGTGTGGGGTCCAAAAACATCCAGCGTTTCCTGGACAAGGCCGGGATGACGGACACCATCCTCGACGAGGAAGGCTTCATGGGCCTGACGCAGATCACTGCGAGGGACCAGGCCAAGCTGCTCGAACTGCTCACCGGCAAGGACAACTCGGTCCTGAACGCCGAAGAGCGCGCCTACATCCTGCGTCTCATGCGTGACGTACAGAAGGATCAGCGGTGGGGAACTCCCGCCGGGGCTCCCCGGGACGCTTCCGTACAAGTCAAGAACGGGTGGCTGCAGCGTTCCGAGACGGAAGTCGAGAATCCCTGGGACCGCGGCGACTGGAAAGTCAACAGCATGAGCGCGTTCACCGGCCATGGGTACGACTACGGCCTCGTGATCCTCACCGAGAACAACAGGGTCCCGGAAGGCGATTCGCCGCTGGTGGGCTGGGGCTACGGCACGGACACGGTCGAGCGCGTGGCGAAGGCCATCCACCACGACCTGTACCCGGAGAAGACTCCCCCGGCCACCGGCTCCCGGCCTCCCACGACGATCGCGCAGTAGGCCGGTCCTGGGGGCGGCCCCGTGCCGGCACGGCAGGCGGGGCGGGCTCCGTGATCCCCCGACCGGCTCCAGAGCCCGCCGCCCCCTCGATCCGTGTCCGCTGTCAGGTCCGTTCCGGGACCGGCGCCGGGAGGGACGCCTTGCGGGTGCCCCAGTGCGTGGTGCGGGCCTGGGTCAGGGCCCAGTACATGGCAGGCCGGATGATGAGCAGATTCAGCAAGGTCACCAGAGGCGTGAGGAACAGCCAGGCGGTGATCTTCTGTCCGGCCGTCAGCTCGGGTCGCATGGCCGCGTACATGCCTGTCTGCGCGTAGGTCATGACGAGCCAGTAGCCGAGCCCCTGAACGAACAGCAGCTTGTCGTCGGTGTGGTACGGCAGTACGAACAGGACCCAGACGTACAGCAGAGGCATGGTCGCGGTGACGACCAGGCCGTAGAGCCGGAAGAACAGAGGAGCCGCGGAGAAGTTCGTCAGCTCCCACCCGACGTACTTCCAGTAAGACTTGAACCACCGGACGCGCTGGGTGAACAGTTCGTTGAGGTCGGTGGGCATCTTGCTGTAGACCCACGCCTCGTTGACGGCCACCACCTGGCCGCGCTGGAGCGCGTAGTGGGTCAGGCGCCGGTCGTCTCCCGCCGTCCCGGAGCTGACGTAGTCGTCGAGGTTGTCCAGGACCAGGTCCTTGCGGTACACCGCGAGGATGCCGGAGGTGGGGGCGACGGCCCCGACCTGGGAACGCGCCATCCGGGTGACCAGGCACCAGGTGACGATCTCGACGTCGATCACCCGGGTCAGCAGGTTGTGCGCACGGTTCGAGACGAGGGTCAGCCCGGTGCACGCCTGTACGCGCGTGTCCGACATCGCCTTGAGACAGTGCCACAGGCCCATGCGGTGCACGACCGAGTCGGAGTCGACCGTCATGACGAGGTCGTACGTCGAGGGGTCGACCTGGCGCAGGACATGGGCCTGCGCTTCACGCTTGCCCGCGTTGTCCTGACGGTGCCAGGTGACCAGCGGGTGCTCGAACGGGACCACCGGAACCCTGGAACCGTCGTCGACGACGTGGATCGCGTCCGGCGGACGCACCTGGTCGATGAGCGCCCACACGGTCTTGTACAGGGCCTCGGGCGGCTCGTTGTACGCCGGAACGATCGCGAGTACGCGTCCGTCGAAGGCGGGCAGATGCGTGAAGCTTCTGCCCTTCACCACCGCCGCGAGCGAGTAGATCAGCACTGCGGTGATGGCGCAGTAGAAGACCAGCGCGGTTCCCCAGGGCTGTGTGCTCCACAGGATGTGGTAGACGAGGGTCCAGGCGGTGGCCGCCAGAGCGGCGGCCACACAGACCCAGGTCTGCCACGGAGCATGCAGGCTCCGCTTGGACTTTCGGTGTCGCTCGGGCACGTCAGGCACGCTCTTGCTTGTGCCGGGTGACGGCCCGGTAGGTGAAGGCACCGACCAGGATCAGCGTCACCGCGACGGCCAGTATCCAGTCCAGCGTGACGCTCACCCCGAACAGCGTGAGGGCGCCCACGCCGGTTCTGGCGAGCCCTCCTTCGTCGTAACCCATGTGTGTTCTCCCCTCCCTGCGGCTCAGCGCCGCTTGATCTTCTTGTGGTCCCGGCGGACAGCCGGCACGCGGTGGGCGCCGCGGCCCCCGCGTGTGATCCCCCCGCCGCGGCTGTGCCGGGGCGGCCGCGCCGCACGCGCCCGCCCCGGACGGCTGTGCTGGCGTGTCAGAGCAGCTCGACGTTGGCGCCGACGGGAACCGAGCGGCGGGTGTCGAAGACGTACGCGGCGTGCTCCTGCACCATCCGCATGTCGAACTCGGGGTGGTCGGTGAGGACGATCACCGCGTCCGCCGACGCGACCATGGCCGGGGCGAGCTGCTTGACCAGCCGCACATCGGGCAGGGCGTGCCACTCGGAGACATGCGGGTCCACGACGAGGAGTTCGGCTCCCTTGGCGCGCAGCAGGTGCACCACACGCTCAGCGGGGCTCTCCCGTACGTCCGAGGTGCCGGCCTTGTACGTGAGGCCGAGCACGGTCACGGGGGCGCCCTTGAGCGCCTTGCCGCGGGCGTTGAGGCCGTCCTGGAGACGCTGCACCACATACGCGGGCTGCTGCTCGTTGACCTCGTTGGCCAGCTCGATGAACCGGAAGTTCTCGCCCAGCTCCTGCTTGACCTGCCAGGAGAGGTAGACCGGATCGATCGGCAGGCAGTGTCCTCCCACACCGGGCCCCGGCCGGAACGGCATGTACCCGAAGGGCTTGGTGCTCGCCAGGTCGATGGCGTCCCACACGTCCACGCCGAGGAGATGGGTGAACTTGGCCAGCTCGTTGAGCATGGCGATGTTGACGTGCCGGAACGTGTTCTCCAGGACCTTGGCGAGTTCGGCCTCGCGCAGGCCCTTCGCCGGGATCGTCCGCTCCACGATCAGGTCGTAGAAGGCCCTGACCTTCTCCAGGCAGCGGGGGGTCAGGCCCGACACCACCTTGGGGGTGTTCCGGAAGTTCCACGTCGCATTGCCGGGGTCGATGCGTTCCGGGCTGAAGCCGACGTGGAAGTCGGTACCGGCGACCAGCCCGGAGCGCCGCTCGAGGATCGGCACCACGACGTCCTCGGTCGTGCCCGGGTACGTCGTCGACTCCAGGACCACCACGGCACCCCGGGTGACCCAGGGCCCCAGCATGTGGGCCGCGCGCTTGACGTAACTCAGGTCCGGTGTGCGGTCCTTGAGCGGTGTGGGGACGGTGATGACCGCCACGTCGAAGGCCCTGGCCTGGGCCATGGAGGCGGCGGTCGAGTAGCGGCCGCTGTCCAGCGCCGCGCGGATCTGCTCGCCGGGCACGTCCTCGACGTACGAGTCCGACGCGTCCAGACGCAGTCTGCGACGGTTGTCGGGTTCCAGGCCGATGACCTGGTGCCCGGCCGCCACCGCCGCCATGGCCAGCGGCAGACCCACATATCCCTGGCCGAGCACGACGACGCGCAGAGAGCTGGTCGCGCGCGGGTCGGGCGGCGGGGCGAGGACGGCGGCGCCTGCCGGGACACCGTCCACGGGTACGAGTTGAGATTGCTGCATGAGACTCCCCCCTGGCACCGCGCTCCGCTTCCCAGGCGGAGGCGCGGGATACTGCTGTGCCGTGCCGGTGGGCGCGGTCCATGTCGACCGCCGGGCAGGGCACAGTGAGCCGGCCTGCGTGTGCGGCAGGCGGCATGTCGGTCAAGCAGAGATGACTGGGCGCCGGCCGATGCCGTCACAGTGGTGACGCATCAGGGCCGCCGACCCGCCAGAGGCGTGATCGCGTTATCGCGGCGTGTGCAGATAGCCGCGTTCGACCCTCGGTCCCAGGGCACTTGCGCTGTGAAGGCGGTTCATGTCTTCCCCCCAGATGCCGTGAGGCCCCCCGTCACGCCGACGCTCGTGGCCCCGGTGCGACACACCTCACCTCTGACACAGGTACGCGAAGGACGCGCCTGAATCGCGTCCCTCGGGCACTTGAATGTAACCGACAATCCGAAGATTGTGGGGAGTGTGTGATGGAAATGTGAAGCTTAAATTCTCCTGAGGACGGGCCGAGTTGGGAGCCGGCCTAACGGGACGCGCAGGCCCTGACGAAGGCGTCGGCCAGTTCGGCGGGGCGGGTGAAGCAGCCCTCGTGGCTTCCCGGGACCTCGATGACCAGCGGGTTCTTCAGGCGCTGCGGGAAGCGACCGGCCCAGGCCCATTCATCCGGCAGCGACACGTCGTCCGTGGACAGGACGTAGCTGGTGGGTATGTCGAGCGCCTGGAACGCGGCCGTGTCCGGCTTCTCGGTGAACGTGCCGAGCGGTTGCGGTACGAGCAGGGAGTGGACCATCCGCTGGGCCTCGTCGTCGGCGTCCTGCATGAACGCCTGCTGCCAGACCTCCAGCGGCAGCAGCACGGTGTCGTTGCCGGAGGCGGCGGCCAGCGCGTGGAACATCTCGCCGTAGTGCGGCGGGCACGCGTCGATCAGCGACTCGCCGTCCTCCGGCACGAACGCGCTCCAGAAGACCAGCCGCCGCAGCCGGGACGCGAGTTGGGGCGCGGCACCGGTCAGCACATAGCCGCCCCAGCTGTGGCCGACCAGGGTGACATCGGTCAGACCCGCGCGCTCGACGTACTCGACGAGCCCGTTCACGGTGTCGGTGAGGGTGACGCCGCGCGGGTCGTCGTCGGGGCCGAGGCCGACCAGGGTGGGGGTATGCACCTGGTGCCCGGCGGCCCGGAGAGCGGTGGCGACCGGGCGCCAGGCCCATCCGCCGTGCCAGGCTCCCGTGACGAGCACGAAGGTCTCACTCATGTCGATCTCCCTTGATCGCGTGGTTGGGTCCGTTGATCGCGCGGTTGGGTACGTGACGTGTCATGTGGCGTCGGCTGCCCGGGGCTCCGAGCCGAGGCGCCGGCTGATGTCGGCGCGCAGCGCCTTCTTGTCGATCTTTCCGACCTTGGTGGCGACCAGTTCGGGGACGGCCACCAGCCGGTCCGGGAACTTGAAGCGCGCGACGCCCACGCTCTCCATCACCTCGTGCACGTCGGCGAGGGTGACGGTGCGGCCGGGCTCCGGGACGACGTAGAGGCAGACGCGCTCGCCCAGTTCGGCGTCCGGCATCGCCACCGCGGCGGCGCGGGCGATGCCGGGGGTCTGGTACGCGAGGTTCTCGATCTCCTCGGCGGAGATGTTCTCGCCACCGCGGATGATCATGTCCTTGTCGCGGCCCTCGACGACGAGATGGCCGTCGGGCCGCAGCCGCACGATGTCGCCGGTGCGGTACCAGCCGTCCTCGGTGAACGCGCGGGCGTTCTGCTCCTCGGCGCGGTAGTAGCCGCGGGGGGTGTACGGGCCCCGGGTGAGCAGCACGCCGGGTGCACCGTCGGGCACCGGCTCGCCCTGTTCGTCGACGACGAGGAGTTCGTCGTCCTCGCACATGGGGCGCCCCTGCGTCGTACAGATGACGTCCTCGGGGTCGTCCAGGCGCGTGTAGTTGAGCAGCCCCTCGGCCATGCCGAACACCTGCTGGAGTGTGCAGCCGAGTTCCGGGCGCACGCGGCGGGCGACATGGTCGGCCAGCCGCGAGCCGCCGACCTGCAGGACGCGCAGCGAGCCGAGATCGGCGCGGGGGTCGTCCTGCCGGTGCTCCAGCCAGCGCTGGGCGATGGCCGGAACCACGGCGGTCGCGGTGACGCCTTCGCGTTCGATCAGCGCGAACGCCTTGGCGGGGCTCGGCGACCCGAGGACGGCACGTCCGCCGCACAGGAGCGCGCCGAGCAGCCCCGGGCAGGCGAGCGGGAAGTTGTGTCCGAGGGGCAGCGCGGCGAAGTACACCGTGTCCCGGCCGAAGCCGCAGATCTCTGCGCTGCGGCGGGCGTTGTAGAGGTAGTCGTCGTGGGTGCGGGCGATCAGCTTGGGCAGGCCGGTGGTGCCGCCGGAGAGCAGGAAGACCGCGATCGAGCGGCTGTCGGGCCGGTAGGCGTCCACGGCGGCCCGCGCCGTCTCGGCCGAGCCCGCCTCAGGGGGTGCGCACAGGTCCCGTAGGTCGACGGCGCCCTCGCCGGTCTTCTCGCCGAGGACGAGGAGATGGCGGACGGTGGGCGACTCGGCGGCGACCGCGGCCGCCATGTCCTGGTGGTCGAAGTCCTTCAGGACGTCGGGGACCGCGATGCCGACCGCTTCGGAGTGCTCGACGAGGTGGGAGATCTCGTGCCGTCGGTGACCGGGCAGGCCCATCACCGGGATGACGCCGAGCCTCAGACAGGCGTACGTCAGGACCACGAACTCGAGGGTGTTGGGGAGCTGCACCACAAGCCGGTCGTCGGGGCGCAGGCCGAGGTCGGCGAGGCGCAGCGCGGTGGCGTCGGCGCGCTCGGCGAGCTGACGGTGGGTCAGCGTGCGCGGGCCGTCGACGAGCGCGGGCGCGTCGGGCGCGGCGTCCGCGACGGCGAGCAGCGCGTCACCGAGGGTCTCCCCGGTCCAGTAGCCCTTGTCGGTGTAGAGCTCGGCGTACCCGTCGGGCCAGGGCACAGCGCCGTTGCTGCTAGGCCTGGGCATGGTCGGTCTCCTTGTCGGTCTCCTGGCCGGGGTGCGCGACAGCGGCGCCGGTGGGCGCGGTCGCGGCGCGGTCGTGCACGACGACGGCGTCCAGTGCGATCAGGCCGTCGGTGGTCAGTCGCAGCGGGTTGATCTCGATCTCGGCGACGTCCGGCGGACTCGCCGCGAGGGCGTCGGCGAGCGCCGCGGCCACCTGTCCGAACTCCGCGCGGTCGAGCACCGGCCCGCCCCGCCAGCCGTCGAGCAGCGCGCGGGCGGCCAGTTCGTCCGGCATGGCCGCGGCCTCCGCCGGGGCGAGCGGCGCGAGCCGGATCGCCACATCGGCGAGCGCCTCGGCGGCGGTACCGCCGAGTCCGGCCAGCACGACGGGTCCGAACACGGGGTCGCGGCGGGCGCCGAGCACCAGGTCGACGCCGGGCGGGGCCATGGCCTCGACGAGATAGCGGCGGCCGCCCGATCCAGCGACCTCTATGGCGTCGATCGCGTCCAGGGCGGCGTCCAGCTCCCCGGACGTGCGGATGCCGAGCCTGACCCCGCCCAGCTCCGTCTTGTGGAGGATCGCCGCGTCGAGCACCTTCGCGGCGACCGACCGCCCGTCGGCAGCCAGCCGTTCGAACGCGCGGTGCGCTTCCTCGCGTGTGGTGCAGGCGGCGCGCTCGGTGGTACGGATGCCGAGGGTGCCCAGGAACGTTTTGGCACGGTCCTCGTCGAGAGGGCCGGCCGGGATCCCGGTGGTCCTGGCGGCGGTGACCGCTCCCGCGCCGGCCGCCCGCGCCCGCTGCCGCGCGTCGGCGACCAGCGCCCGTACCGCGTTGGCGGCCGACGTCGGGCCCGTGAGCGCGGGGATGCCCGCCTTGTGCAGCCGGGCCCGCTCCTCGGCGACCTCCTCGCGGGGGCCGCCGACGACGACCACCGCGGGCGAGTCGGCGCCGAGGCCCGCGTCCTGGGCGGCGGCCGCCACATCGACGCTGTCGGGCTCGGTCAGCGCGTACACGGCGAGCAGGTCGACCGCGGGGTCGGCCGCCGTCGCGCCGAGCACCCGGGCGAAGGTCTCACCGGGCCGGCCGGTGTCGACCGGGTTGCGCTGGTACGTCAGCTGCGGCAGCAGACCGCCGAGCGCGTCCTGCGTGGCCTCGGTCAGCTCCGGCATGCGGATGCCGTCCGCCCCGGCCCGGTCCGCGAGCAGCAGACCCGGCCCGGCCTGGGCGGTCACGATGCCGAGGCCCGGATCGGCGTGCGCGGGCAGCCGTACGCGCGACAGGGCGGTGATCGCGTCGACCAGTTCGCGCTCGTCGTCGACGACCACGGCCCCGGCCTGCCGCAGCGCGGCCCGTGCCGTACGCCACGAGGTGGCCAGCGCACCCGTGTGCGACCGCGCGAACTCACCCACGTCGGACCGCCCCACGACGAGCGCCACGACCGGCTTGACGGCGGCGAACCGGCGTACGGCGGCCACCAGGCGCGGCCCGTCCGGCACCGTCTCCAGATGCAGCGCCACCGCGGTCGTACCCGCGTCCGCGACCAGATGTTCCAGCACGTCGGCGGCCGTCACATCGAGCCCCGCGCCGATGCCCACGCCGAGGCTGATGCCGTTCCCGGCGTCCGCGAGGTCGAAGGCGAGCGCGTGGTTGACGCCGCCGCTGGCCGCGACCACCGCGACCTCCCCGGCGGGAAGCTGCGCCGCGGCCGGTACGAAACTGGCCGTCAGGCCCAGCCGAGGTGCGTAGAACCCCGAGGTGTTGGGCCCGAGAAGCCTGATTCCGGTGCGGTCGGCGACCCGGCGCAGGGCGTCCGCGTACTGCTCGCCCTCCGGGCCCGCCTCGCCGAAACCGCCCGCGCAGACCAGCGCGGCGCGGCAGCCCGCGGCGGCCGCCTCGGCCAGGGCGTCGGCGCAGCCGGCGGCCGGTACGCACAGGACGGCCAGGTCCAGGCGCCCGTCGGTGTGCGCGGCGGCCTCGGCGACCGACGCATACACGCCCTCGGCCGGCTCCGGGCGGCGCGCGTTCACGAGGGCGCGGGGGCCGGGGAAGGCGGCCAGCGAACGGGCCATGGCGGCGCCGAGCTTGCCGCTCTGGCGCGATGCGCCGATCACGACCACGCCCGCGGGCGCGAACATCGGCGCCAGGTCGGTGGTCGCGATCGTCGTCAGGTCGGTGGTCACGCCCGCGCCTCCCCTTCGCCCAGGGTGTCGGCCGCGCTCGCCGAACCGACGAGATCGGCGCGGCCCGACAGCAGCAGCGTCTCGGCGCGGTCGTCGTCCATTACGTCCTCCACGATCAGGGCGGGTACCCCGTGGACCAGCCGGGCCTGCTCGGCGAGCAGGGACCGGGTGAGCGAGGTCCCCGCGTGCGCGACGACCAGCTCCGGCGCGCCCGCCGCCGCGACGGCCTCCGCGAGGCGCCCGTACGCCTCCGGCAGCCCCGCCTCTCCGTCCGGCGCGGCGAGCCACAGGCAGCCCGGATCGCCGTCCCTGAGCCTCTCGGTGTCCGCCGCGCTCAGGCGCCGCCCGGCGAACTCCCGCTCACCCACCCGCAGCGGCGTCTCGAGCGGGTCGCGCCCTTCGTGCCCGGCGCGCCAGTCGCGCTCCACCAGCCCGGTGAACTCCGGGTCCCGGCGGGCGATCCGCGCCTTGCCGATGCTGCGCGACATGAAGTGGAAGGCGAACCGGGTCGGCTCGAACGCGTCGTGGTAGCGGCCGAAGTGCTCCCACCACGACAGGCTCGGCCGGGCGGAACCCTGGATCTTCTCCACCGAGGGCCGCCGTGCCGCCTCGTACGCCTCCAGCGCGGACGGCAGGTCGTCGCGGTGCTCCAGCAGGCTGCCGGCGAGCGCGACGGCGTCCTCCATGGCCATCTTGGTGCCGGAGCCGACCGAGAAGTGGGCGGTGTGCGCGGCGTCGCCGAGCAGGGCGACGTTGCCGCTGGTCCAGCGGCTGGTGCGCCAGGTACGGAAGTTGCCCCAGCGGGAGTTGTTGACGAGCAGCTCGTGTCCGTCGATCTGTTCGGCGAAGAGCTTCTCCAGATAACGCCTGGTCTTCTCGTCGCTCGGGCCGGGCGGCTGCGCGGTGTCGAACTCGTCGAGACCTGCCGCCCGCCAGGACTGCTCGTCCGTCTCCACGATGAAGGTGCTGACGTCGTCGCTGATCGGGTAGCCGTGCACGGCGAACGTGCCGTGGGGGCCGTGCTCGTGCACGAAGGTCAGGCCGTCGAAGAGGTAGCTGGTACCGAACCAGATGAACTTGGCGGTGGCGACCTCGACCTCGGGCACCAGTACGTCGGCGAGGCGGCTGCGGAAGCCTGAGTTCGCGCCGTCGGCGGCGACGACGAGGTCGTAGTCGGCCAACTGCGCGGGATCGGAGGGGACTTCGGAGCTGAAGCGCAGGTCGACTCCGACCTCCGCCGCGCGCCGGTGCAGCAGCTGCAGCAGGGTCTTGCGGGTGATGGCGGCCATGCCGTTGCCGCCGCAGCGGATCCGCTGTCCCTTCAGCCGGATCTCGATGTCGTCCCAGTGCCGTCCGTGGTCCGCGAGGCCGGTCCGCAGCACCGGATCGGCCTCGTGGATCCCGGCCAGCGTCGCGTCGGAGAACACCACGCCGAAGCCGAACGTGTCCTCTGCCCGGTTCCGCTCGAAGACGGTGACGTCGACCGACGGATCGGCCTGCTTGATGAGCGTCGCGAAGAACAGCCCGCCGGGGCCGCCTCCCACGCAAGCGATCCGAGAAACCATGATGTTCTGCCTCCGCATCGGGTACGGCTCCGGGCCGGTCGCAGGACCGCCCGCCCCGGAGCACCAGTGTGTGTCGATCAATTCACGAGCGTCAATGATTTGTCGCGGAAAGGCTCACCGTCCGCCCCGGGAGCCCCCGTCGCAGGAGTCCCCTGCCCGGAAGCAGCAGCACCAGTGCCGTGGCGAGGGCGGCGGGCACGGCGAAGGCGTAGAAGTTCCACGCCGTGCTGACCTGCGCGTCCAGCAGGAAGCCGCCGAACAGCGGACCGGCGATGGCGCCGAGCCGGCCGAGTCCCAGCGTGCAGCCGAGGGCCGTGGCCCGGACCTCCACCGGGAAGTGCTGGGCCACATAACCCAGGACCATGATCTGCGCACCGATGGTGCCGAAGCCGGCCACGGCGACCAAGGCGTACATCAGCGGCGCGGCCGTCGCGAAAGCGAGCAGCGTGATGGAGACGGCGGCGGCCAGGAAGACGGCCATCGTGACCGGCTTCATGCCGAACCGGTCACCCAACGGCGAGATGAGGAGCGAGCCGACGACCGCGCCGAGGTTCATCACGAGCAGGAAGAGGAGGGAGCTGGAGAGGGGGTAGCCCGCGGCGCGCATGATCTGCGGGAGCCAGGTGTTCAGGCCGTACACCAGCAGCAGCCCGAAGAAGCTGACCGCGGCGAAGAGCAGGGCCGGCCCGAGGTGTTCCCTCTCGGCGAGCTGCATGATCCCGGTGCGCTTGCGCTGCCCGAGGGGCTCGCCGTCCGCAGCGGGTCTGCCGTCCGGTGCGGCGCCGGCCGCAGGCAGGTCGATCCCGAGCCTCGCCGCAGTCCTGGCCGCCTCCTCGTGCCGCCCCTTCGTGATCAGGAAGGCCAGCGACTCCGGTACGCGGCGGGCCAGCAGCGGCAGAACCAGCAGCGGGGCGGCCCCCATCGCGTACATGAACCGGAAACCCAGTACGGGCATCAGCGTCATGGCGAGCACGGCCGCGAGGATGCCGCCGACCGCGTACCCGGAGAACATCATCGCGTTGTTGAGGCTGCGCCGCCGGGGGTCCGCGTACTCGGCGGTCAGCGCGACGGCGGTCGGCATGACGCCGCCGAGGCCGATCCCGCCAAGGAGCCGGAAGATCCCGAACCAGGTCGCGTCCGGCGCCAGCGCGCACCCGATCATCGCGGCGGAGAACCAGCCGACCCCGGTCAGCAGCACCCTGCGCCGTCCGACCGTGTCGGTCACGGCGCCCGCGATCAGTGCACCGATCAGCATGCCGACGAGCGCGTAGCTGCCGATGGCGCCTGCCATGGCGGGGGTCAGGGTCCAGCGGTCGTACTGCAGCAGCGCCGGAACGGTGGCGCCGTAGACGATCAGGTCGTATCCGTCGAAGACGATCACCGCGAAGCACACGGCGGTGACCAGGAACTCGGGACGGCGGTGGCGCCCGGCGGGCGCGGTGCGGACAGCGGGTTGAGCAGTGTCTGGCGTCATTGCCGACTCCTGGAGCTCAGCCGGCCTGGATGGCCGGAAGACGTCGGCAGTATGTGTCACTTGAAACGCGACCGTCAATTGATATGACACGCATTAGTTCCAGTGCTGGCACGGGCTTCTCTTTGAGGTGTCTCGGACTCGCGACGGCCGCCCGTATGCCATAGTCATGTTCGTGAAGCCCCGCTCGATCGTCTTCGACCTGTTCGGCGACTACGTCCGCTACCGCGACGGCGCCGCCCGGCTGCGCACCCTGAGCACGCTGATGGGCTGCTTCGGCGTCGGTGAGAGCACCGTGCGCGTGGTGCTCGCCAGGCTGAAGAAGGAGGGCTGGTTCGACGCGCGGCGCGAGGGCCGCGAGACCCTCTACGCGCTCAACGCCCGCAGCCTCCAGCTGCTCGACGAGGGCCGGTCACGCATCTTCGAGCCGGTACGGAGCGACTGGGACCGCCACTGGTACATGGTCATCTACTCGGTGCCGGAGACCGAGCGCGGTGTGCGCGACCGCATCCGCAAGGAACTGGCGTGGCTGGGCTTCGGCCCGCTCGCGCCCTCCACCTATGTGTCCCCGCACGACCGGCTCCAGCAGGTGAGGGAGAAGTTCGCCGACGAGCCCGCCGTACGGCTCGACACCCTGCGCTGCCAGTCCGCCGGTCTCCCCGTGGACCGCGAGATGGCGGCCCGCAGCTGGGACCTGGACGCGCTCAACGAGGACTACCGCGAGCTGCTGCGCACCTACCGCGGCCGGATGCCGTCCTACCGGGCCGGGCATCTGACTCCCGAGGAAGCGCTGATCGAGCGCATGCGGCTCACCTACGACTACCGCAAGTTCCCCTTCCGGGACCCCGACCTGCCGACCGAGCTGCTCCCGGCGGGCTGGGTGGGCCGCGACGCGCACGAGATGTTCATCGAGGCCCATGAACTCCTCGGTCCTCCGGCGAACGCGTTCTACGACGAGGTGGCGGGGGGCCGGACGGCGACCCGCTGACGACCACGCAGGCCCACAGCTGGGAGCCCGCGGCCTGCGTCGTGGTCATCCGGCGCCGGTGCTCGGGAGCACCGCCGCCACCTCCCAGCCGTGGGGCCGCCGCGGTCCGGCGTGCAGCTCGCCGCCGAGGGCGGCGACGCGTTCGGTGAGGCCGACCAGGCCGAAGCCGCCACCCCGCGCGGCGTGCGGCAGCCCCGCGCCGCCGCGCCCGTCGTCCCGTACCGTCACCGTCAGGTTCCGGCCGTCGTGATCCAGGCCCACCGTGACCTCGGTGGCGTCGGCCGCGTGGCGCCGTACGTTCGTCAGGGCTTCCTGGACGACGCGATAGGCGGCGGCCTGCACCTCGTGGGGCAGACCGTCCGGCACGTAGGGGTCCTGGCGCAGTACGGCCTTCGGGCCGGCCGGACCGCCGAAGTCCTCGACCAGTCCGGCGAGAGAGGCGAGATCTCCCACCGGGCGGCGGGACGCGGAGGGCGACCAGGTCGTCGATGTGCCCGGCCCCACCCCGCCTGACTCCGCTCCGGCCGAGGGTTCGGGGCCCTCGCGGAGAATGCCGACCGTGCGGCGCATCGAGGCGAGGGCCTCGGTGGCGGCGCGTTCGATGCCCGCCAGGACCGGATCGAGCCGGTCGGGTTCGGTGGCGGCCAGCATGCGCGCCATCTGGGTCTGAACGAGGACGCCCGTGACATGGTGGGCGACGAAGTCGTGCAGGTCGGCGGCCATGTCGAGGCGTTCGGACCGGCGGGTTTCGGTGACCGCGACAGTGCGGCGGTGGTCCAGGACGCGCAGATAGCCGCCCAGTCCGGCGGCGACGCCGACGAGCAGCACGAGGGCCAGCATGACCCCGAAGAGGTTGCCCAGGTCGCCGCTGCCGGCAGCGGATCGGTAGGAGCGCAGCGGCTGGGCGAGGACGGCCGCTCCGTCGAGTGCGGCGCACCAAACCACCCACTTGGGCGGGCAGGTGCGTACCGCGACCAGCAGCAGGCAGAGCATGACCGCCACTTCGCCCGGGCCGAACTCCGGCAGACGGCCGGTCACGGTGGCCACGACCGTCACCGCCGCGGAGAGGCACGCCGGTACGGCGGTGCGCAGCTGCGGCGGGAGCCACGCGGGCCGTCTCGCCGCGGGCCACAGAACCGCGGCCATGCCGAGCGGCAGCACGAGGAACGCCGGCCAGACCGCGCCGCCGCCGGCGCCCGCGATCAGCAGGTCCGCCACGGCCAGCAGGACCAGGACGGTGATGCCCGCCGCTCGGACGCAACCCTGCCGGCGGGTGCGGGGCGCGGCCGGGTCGTCGATCGCATGTACGAGGTTCACGCCGTCCACGGTACGGAGGCGCCGCAAGGGGCGGATCGGCCGATCGGCTGACCCGAGCGGCCAGAGGGGCCGGTGAACGGTGACCGTTCGGCCGAGGTGCGTACCGGCCGCCGGGAGCGAGAGTTCGGGTCGGTAGCAGTCGCGACCGACCCGATCCACCCGTCACTTCAGCCCGATCCGTCCCTCACTTCAGGAGGCACCCATGCAGCGCAAGCACCTGGTCACCACAGGAATCGCCGCGGCCGTCGTCCTCGGCGCCACCACCGCGGCGACGTACGCCCTCGGCGGCACCGAGTCCACCACCCAGCTGGACAGTTACTCCACGGTGACCGTGGACGGCCAGAAGGCCCTCGCGAAGAACATCGTCGCCGGCCGCATCGAGTCGAAGTACCACCCGCTGCCGTGGATCGGCAGCAAGGTCACCGGCGTCTCGTGCCCGACCGGCCTGAAGGCGGTCACCGGTACCGCCATGACCTGCACCGCGAAGGGGGACGGCAAGCAGGTCGAGATTCCGGTAAGCGTGGTCAGGGCTGGCGGCACGTCCGTCACCTGGAAGTTCGAGCGCTGAGAAGGGCGGGGCACACGATCATGGGCACCGTCCTGGCCGGGCACGGCCTGGTCAAGAAGTACGCGTCCGCCATCGCCCTCACCGGCGTCGACGTCGAAGTCGGCGAGCGCGAGTCACTGGCCGTCATGGGCCCCTCGGGGTCCGGCAAGTCGACCCTTCTGCACACCCTCGCCGGGATCATCCGCCCGGACGGCGGGCAGGTGATGCTGCGCGGCGAGCGTAGCGGGACGGGGTTCGCGTCGGCCGGCGGCTGGGAGCGCATCGACCGCATGAGCGAGAACCGGCTCAGCGCCCTGCGCCGGAGGCGGTTCGGCTTCGTCTTCCAGTCCGGCCAGTTGCTGCCGGAGCTGCCCGCCGACGAGAACGTGGCGCTGCCGCTGATGCTGGAGGGCGTACCGCGCCGGCAGGCGGTCGCCCGGGCCCGCCGCTGGTTCGGCCCGCTCGGCCTGGGCGGCCTGGAGCAGCGCCGGCCCGGTCAGCTGTCCGGCGGGCAGGCGCAGCGCGTGGCGATCGCACGGGCACTGGCCGTCGAACCGGACGTCGTGTTCGCCGACGAGCCGACCGGCGCCCTGGACCAGGCCACCGGCGCGGAGGTCGTCAAGCTGCTGACCTCGGTCACCAGGGATCAGGGCGCGTCGCTGGTGATGGTCACGCACGACGCGGATGTGGCGGCCCACTGCGACCGGATCCTCCACGTACGGGACGGCCTGATCACCGGCCACAGCCAGTACACCGTCAGCCCCTGACCCGCAAGAGCGGTCAGAACCCTCCGAACTGCACGATCCGAACCGCACGATCCGCCCTCCGGAGCCCTCATGTCATCCTCTGTCCTGCCGTTGACCTGGCATCTCGCCCGCCGCTCGGGCCGGCGCGGCCTGCAGGGCCAGTTGCTGGCCGCCGGTGCCGCAGCCGTCAGCTCCCTGGTGCTGCTGGTCCTGCTCGCCGCCTGGCTCGGGGCCGGTGCCCGCGCCGACCGCACCGCCTGGCGCACCCCTCAGCACGACCGGCACGGCACCGCCGTCCAGGTCCTGAACACCACCTTCGTACGCGGCGAACCGGTCACCGTGGTCGACCTCGCGCAACTCCCCGGCCACGCGGCCACTCCCGCACCGCCGGGCCTGGCCGCCTTCCCGAAGCCGGGGCAGGTCCTCCTCTCCCCCGCCCTCGCCCGGCTGGTGCACGAGCTGCCCGCGGCACAGCTCGCCGACCGGTTCCCCGAGCCGTCCTCGTACGGAACGATCGGCGACGCCGGACTGGCCTCGCCCGGCGAACTGGTCGCCGTGGTCGGCCGCGCCTCCTCGGAGCCCGCGGTCTCCGCCGCCGCGGGTGACGGTCCGCTCGACAACGGGCTGGCCGCTCGCGCCGTCGTCTCCGGTTACTCAGGGACCACTGCGAGTTGGTCCACCGCGTCCGACCAGCAGGGGATGCTGCTGGCAGCCGGCCTGCTCGGCGTGCCGGTACTGGTGCTGGCCGCGGCCTCGGGGCGGCTCGGCGCGGCCCGTCGTGAACAGCGGCTCGCCGCGCTGCGGTTGGCGGGGGCGACTCCCCGGCAGATCCTCGCGATGACCGGGGTCGAGGCGGCGGCCGTCGGCGCGACCGGGGCCTTCGCCGGTGCGCTCGCGTACTGTGCGCTGCTGCCCGCCCTGGCCCGGCTCCCGTTCGGTGTCGGCACCTGGTACGCCGGCGACCTGTGGGCCGGAGTGTCCGGAGTGCCGGCCGTGGTCGCCGGCGTCGCCCTGCTCACGGCCCTCAGTGCGGTCAGCGCGCTGCGCCAGGTGGCCCGTTCCCCGCTGGGCGTCGCCCAGCAGGCCGATCCGCGCCGGACCCGCCTGGTCCGCGTGGTCCTCTTCGCCGGCCTCGTGCTCTACATCGCCGTCACCTCCAGGCACGGAGGCCTGAAGACCCGCCAGATGGTGGCGCTGCTGATGCTCTTCTACGGAGCGTTCTGGATCGTCGGCCCCTGGGTCGTGGACCGGCTCGGCCGCCTGCTCGGCCGTTTCGCCCGCCGCCCGGCCACCCTGCTGGCGGCCCGGAGGCTCAGCGACGACCCGCGGGGGGCGTGGCGGACGGTGAGCGGCCTGGTGATGGCAGGGTTCGTGGCCGGCTTCTTCTCCGTGGCGCACCTGGATCTCGGAGGCTACGAGTACGCGGGGCAGGTCGCCGTGTCCGTACCGGACTCCGGCACCGGGCACCACCCCGCCGCCGTACGGAAAGCCGCCGACCGGGCGCGCGAGCTGCTGGAGGACGCCGGAGTGACCGCCACCGTGCGGGTCCGGAGCGGGGACCGGGCCTGGGACTCCCTCCTGATGGGCGCCACCGGCGTCATCGCCGGCGTCTCCGGCGGACCGGCGCAGCTCGACGCCGCCGTGACCGCGTTGACGCCGCTGAACGGCGCCTCACCGCCGTACACGCAGAAGCAGCTCACCGCGGCCGACGACCTGGCCGGCGCCGAACTGCGGGACGTGGGCCTGGCGACCCTGGCCCTGGGCTTCGCCGTCGCCACCGCCTCCGCCGGTCTCACGGCCGCCGCGAACGTCCTCGACCGCCGCCGCGTCTACGGCCGGCTGCGCCTGGCCGGTACGCCGCTCGGGGTGCTGGACCGGGCCAGGGTCCGGGAGACCGTGATCCCCCTGGTCGTCCTCGCCGGAGGAATGACCGCGTCCGGTGTCTACGGCGCCATGAAACTCAACAAGGCAGGCGGCACCACGATCAACACGACCGGAGCGCTGCAACTGACCGTCTGCGTCCTCGTCGGCGCTGCGGCGATGTTCGCAGCGATCGGCGCGAGCCGCCCCCTGCTGAGGGCCGTCACCGACGGTGCTGTCGGGAGGCGGACTGACGTGGGGCGTGCGCCGGCCTGACGCGGGGCGCGGGCGGGCCGAGGGGGGCCGTAGGGGGGCCCGAGCCCGCTCGTTTCGGGCATACGGCATCATCGGGCCATGACCGCCCGTCCCATCCGTGTCCTCATCGCCGACGACCAGGACATGGTCCGCACCGGCTTCCGTTTCTTCCTGGACGCCCAGCCGGACATCACCGTGGTCGCCGAGGCGGCCGACGGCGAGACGGCCGTGGCGCTGGCCCGGGAGGTGAGGCCGGACGTGTGCCTGATGGACGTCCGGATGCCGAAGCTGGACGGTCTGGAGGCCACCCGGCTGCTGGCCGGGCCGGGGGTCCCCGATCCGCTGCGCGTGGTCGTGGTGACCACGTTCGACCTCGACGAGTACGTCTACGCCGCGCTGCGCGGGGGCGCGTGCGGCTTCCTGCTCAAGGACTCGGGGCCGACCCTGCTGGCGGAGGCCGTCCGGGCCGCCGCGGCCGGGGACTCCCTGGTGTCGCCCTCGATCACCGTACGGCTGCTCAAGCACCTCACCGCCTCAGAGGCGGACTCGACCGGGCCCTGGCAGCCCCAGCCGTCCCAGCCCGACGCATCCCCGTCCGAGCCTCAGAAGCCGCGCGAACCCCTCACCGACCGGGAACTGGACGTCGTACGCCTGGTCGCCCTCGGCCGCACCAACGCCGAGATCGCCGCCGAGCTGTACGTCTCCCTCTCCACCGTCAAGACGCACCTCGCCGCCGTCCAGCTCAAACTGGACGCCCGCAACCGCGTCGAGATCGCCGCCTGGGCCTGGCAGACGGGCCACGCCCGGCCCGGTCCGTGACCGTCTGATTTCTGTTATCGGCCGGGCTCGCCCGCGTCTCCTGTGTGTACGCGTCCGTAGTCACCCGACCGTTAAGGAACCAAGCACGTGACAGCACAGATCAGTCGCCGGGGCATGCTGAAGATCGCCGGTGCGGCCGCGGGCGCCGCCGGGATCGGTGCGGCCACCGTGACGGCTGCGGCACCGGCGTCGGCGGCCGGCGGGACGTTCGCGCACCCAGGGCTGCTGCACACGAAGGCCGACCTCGCCCGCATGGCGGCCGAGGTGAAGGCCGGCGCCCAGCCGTACACGGCCGGCTTCGCCAGACTGACCGCCAATCGGCATGCGCAGAGCGGCTGGAAGGCCAACCCCCAGGCGACCGTCTACCGCGGCGCGGGCTCGCCCCAGAACTACGTCACGCTCTACAACGACATCCACGCCGCGTACCAGAACGCCCTGCGCTGGCATGTCACCGGCGACACCGCGTACGCCGACACGGCTCGCGACATCCTCAACGCCTGGTCGGCCAAGCTGACGGGTCTCGCGGGCAGCGCCGACCGGTTCCTCGCGGCAGGCCTCTACGGCTATCAGTTCGCCAACGCCGCCGAGCTCGTACGCGACTACGACGGCTTCGACCTGGCCCGCTTCCAGAAGATGATGCTCGACGTCTTCTACCCGCTGAGCGAGGACTTCCTCGCGAACCACAACGGCGCCTACATCACCAACTACTGGACCAACTGGGACCTGACCGCCATGGCCTGCGTCCTCGCCACCGGCATCCTGTGCGACGACCGCGCCAAGGTCGAGCGCGCCGTCGAGTACTTCAAGCACGGCGCGGGCATGGGCTCCATCAAGAACGCCATCCCCGTCGTCCACTCCGACGGCCTCGCCGAATGGGCCGAGGCCGGCCGCGACCAGGGCCACGCCCTGCTCGGCGTCGGCCTGATGGGCACCTTCTGCGAGATGGCCTGGAACCAGGGCATCGACCTGTACGGCTACGACGACAGCCGGTTCCTCAAGGGCGCCCAGTACGTGGCGAAGTGGAGCATGGGCGGGGGCGTGCCCTTCACCTCCTTCACCCGGAAGAAGGGCGCGATCAACGGCTGGTCGGGATGGGAGACCACCTCCGGCGTCGCGGCCGCCGACCCGAACATGACCCGGCCGATCTGGGCCATGATCGCCAACCACTACACCAAGCGGCGCGGGCTCTCCGCGTCGTACCTCACGCAGATCGCCGCCAAGGCCGCGCCCGAGGGCGGCGGCGGTGACTACGGGCCCAACAGCGGCGGCTACGACCAGCTCGGCTTCGGGACCCTGGCCTTCACCCGGCCCAAGGCGGCCGCCGGCGAGGCGACCGCATCTCCCTCGGCTGCCGCCTCGGCCTCCCCGGCGGCGTCCTCTTCGGCGTCCACCGCCGCGTCCGGCTCCGGTGCCGCGTCCGGGTCCGGGTCTGGTTCCGGGTCCGGGTCCGCCACGCCGTCCTCCGCCGCCAGTCCGCTCGGTGGGCGCAGCGGCGATCTGGCCTCCACCGGCTCCTCCGACGCCGTGGCCTGGACGGCCGCCACCGGCATCACCGCCCTCGCCGGCGGGCTGCTCCTGCTGCGGCGCCGGGGACAAGCCCGCCGGGCGGCGGGCAACGACGCGCAGTAACGGTCGAGAGCGGCCGGCCCCACGGCCGCGGCGGCCGGCCACAGGCAACCCCGGCCGCCCTCTGCTGAACCGTTACGCCGGGGGCGTCGGCTGTCCCGCGCCGGTGTCTCCGGTTCGCGACCCCGGCAGCGCGGTGCGCTGCAACTTCCTTACGGAAAGCGCCAGTTGAAGGCGCAGCCGGCCCTGGGGGGAGTTCACCTCCCAGCCGAGGATGTGCTCGGCCTGCGCCAGGCGCTCCTGCAGCGTCGAGTGGTGCACCGTCAGTTCGGCGGCGGCGGCCCGCAGGCTCGGTGCGGCGGCCACGGCGTGGAGTGTCGCGGCCGCCCAGGGCGCCTCCGCGACCGCGCGTTCCACTGCGAGTACGTCGGGGATCGGTGGAGTGTCCGGGCCCACGGCGGCCGCGAGCAGGGTCAGGGCGCCCAGCTCCTCGGCGTACACCATGCGCGGCCCGGGGTCCTGTGCCGTGCCGTCGGCGGTGAGCCGGAGTGCGGTCAGGGCGGCCGCCCACGACTGCGGCAGCTCGGCCGGCTCCACGGCCGGTCCCACGCCGGCGCGCCGCACCTCGGGCACGGGCTGTCCCACGGGGACGAGCTGCGCACCGCCCCCGTGGAGCGCCACTGCCCGCACCAACTTCCCTTTCTTCAGGCCAAGTTGCGACGCCGCATGCGCCCGTGTGGCCGACGGCGCGGAGGCGTCCAGCACCACTTCGACCAGCGCGGGATCGTGAGCGGGTACGGCGAGGGGTGCCCATCCGCGCGTCCGGTCCATGACCGCCCGTACGGCGTGTGCGGCCCGCTCCAGGATCATGGCGTGCACGCCGTCGGGCGGGCCGGGGCGCTCCAGCCAGAGAGCGGCCGGGGGCTCCGGGGCCGCGGCGGCGGCGACGGTGGCGGTGGCCGTGGAGTTCGCCGGGGAGTCGACGGGCTCGAGCGGCACCCACGGCCAGGCCGGGTCGATGGGCCCGACGGACGTGTCGCGCCGCCCGTCCGCCTCGACCCGGACCCGTACGCCGCGCCGCTCGTCGACCAGCCGGGCAGGACAGCCGGACAGGACGGCGGCACCGCGCACGAGGGCCTCGAGGCCGACCCGGCCCTCCATGAGGCGGTCGAAGTACGCGATGACCTGCAGCGCGGCCCCCGCGTCCGGGTCGAGCGCCGCCAGCCGGCCTGCCAGCTCTTTCACGCACACCATCCTGCGACCGAGCGCCCGGCGTGCCAAGCGCCGGGGTTCGAAGAGGCCGGGCCGGGAGGGACGGACCGGCCCCGACCGGTTCAGGCGCAGGGCCGCCCGCTTGGAGAGGGGCCGGCCCGTTCGGTCGAACCGTCCCGGACACGCGCATCGACCGCCCCGTCACGCGCACGGGCATACCGGCCAACCTGGTCGAGCCCGCCGGCGAGCGGCCCCGGTCGGCCCGGCCGGCCGCCCCCTCACGCCCCCAGCAGCCGCCGCACCCACCGCAGCCGCGCCGCCCGGCACTCCTGGGACAGCGACGCCTGCGGGGCGAACCCGTCGAAACCGTGGAAGCCGCCCGGCCAGACGTGGAGTTCGGCGCGGCCGCCCACCTGCCACAGGCGGCCCGCGTAGGCGATGTCCTCGTCGCGGAAGGTCTCCGCCGAGCCCACGTCGATGAAGGCCGGGGGCAGCCCCGACAGGTCGGTGGCCCGGGCGGGGGCGGCGTACGGTGAGACGTCCGGGCCGCCGCGCGCATCGCCGAGCAGCGCGCCCCAGCCCGCCTCATTGGAGGTACGGTCCCAGACACCGCGCCCGGCCATCTGGCGGCCGGACCCCGAGTCGTTGCGGTCGTCCAGCATCGGGCACATCAGCATCTGGCCGATCAGCCGCGGTCCGCCGCGGTCCCGGGCCAGCAGGGCGATGGCGGCGGAGAGCCCGCCGCCGGCGCTGCCTCCGGCGACCAGGACGCGTTCGGGATCGATCCCGAGCTCCTTGGCGTTCTCGACCGTCCACACCAGGCCCGCGTAGCAGTCCTCGACCGGCGCCGGATGCGGGTGCTCCGGTGCGAGCCGGTACTCCACCGACACCACGACCAGGCCCAGCTCCTCGGCCCAGTCGAGCGCCTCGGTCACGCCCAGCCGGTTGTTGCCGAGGATCATGCCGCCGCCGTGGATGTGGTAGACGGCCGGCAGAGGTCCGCTCGCGCCCGTCGGCCTGCAGATCAGCAGCGAGATGTCCGGCGCCCCCTCGGGGCCCGGCACCGCCCGCTCCTCGACCTGGAAGGCGCCGTTCCTGCTCAGCTCCTCGTCCGGGACCTGGAACGCTTCCGAGCCCTCCCGCATCGCCTGGATCATCTCGGGTGTGAACCCGGGCGGGATCTCGATCAGTTCCAGTGCGGCGGCCAGCTCCGGGTCGAAGGGCGGTGGCGGGTACACCGGCCCGGTGTCCGCCGGTGATGCGTCGAGAGGGCTTGCGGAGGCCGTCGGCTCAGCGGTCATGGGAACTCCTCGCGTCACGGCCACGACGGTGTGGCCAGGGCGTTCATGATGCACGGCGAGGGAACGGGCTGCGTACGCGCCGTTCGGCGGGAATCCCCCGCCGAACGGCGGGGGCGCCCGGCCCGGCCACCGCTCAGCGCACCGCCGCGGCCGGCGGCCTCTCCCGTACGGCACCGTAGGCGAGGAAGTACGCGGGCACCCGGTTCAGCCACCGCGAGGTGGCGACCCGCTCGGTCAGCCGCTGGGCCCGCCTGGGGTCGCCGAAAGCCGGGCGGCCCGACAGCAGCGGTTCGATGACCCGCGCGTGGGCGGTCCGCTGCAGGGCCTGTGTCGCGGCCGTGGTCGGCCAGCGGCGGCGCTGCACCGCGCGTACGTCGTGCAGGCCGACCGTGCCCGCGCGCAGCGGTTCGACGAGATGCCGCGCGGCGGCCACGGCGTCCTCGACGGCGAGGTTGATGCCGATGCCGAAGACCGGCGACATCGCGTGTGCCGCGTCGCCGATGCACAGCAGACCGGGCCGGTGCCAGCGCCTGAGGCGGTCGAGGCGTACGTCGAGGAGCTTCACCTCGTCCCAGGACCGCAGCGTGTGCACGCGGTCGCCGAGCCAGGGGACGGCGTCCGTGAACTCGGCCGTGAACGCCTCGAGGCCGGCCGCGCGGCGGGCCGCATCGGTGCCCTTGGCGATCAGTACGGCGCACTGCCAGTAGTCCCCGCGGTCGATCATGGCGGTGAGGAAGCGGTTCCCAGTGCCTCCCACGAGCCCGTGCGGGTCGCCGTCGCGCCGCGGCAGCCTGAGCCACCAGGCGTCCATGGGGCAGGCGAACTGCCGCAGCCCCAGTTCGGGCAGGGAGCGGGCCAGCGAGCCCCGGCCGTCGCAGGCGACGGTGAGGGCGGCGCGCAGCTCGCCGGTGTCGCCGTCGGACGTGCGGTACCGCACCCCCGTGACCCTCCCGGCCTCCACCACGAAGTCCGTCGCCTCGGTGCTCATGCGCAGGGAGAAGGACGGCTCCCGGCGGGCCTCGTCCGCGAGGAGGTCGAGCAGGTCCCACTGCGGCACCATCGCGATGTAGTTGTACTTGCCCGGCAGCGCGGCGATGTCCCCGACGGTGACGAGCGAACGGCCCGGGCCGATCGGCAGCTGGACGGTCGTGACCCGCCGTTGCGGCAGACCGGCGAACCGTTCGGCCAGACCCAGGTCGTCCAGCAGGGCAAGCGTCGACGGGTGCACGGTGTCGCCGCGGAAGTCGCGCAGGAAGTCGCCGTGCTTCTCCAGGACGGTGACCTCCACGCCGGCCCGGGCCAGCAGCAGGCCGAGGACCATCCCTGCGGGGCCGCCGCCCACCACACAGCACGCGGTCCGTTCCATCGCACCCCTCTCGTTCCCTTCGACCACAATCACCCCCTTCGGCGACAATCGTCGCTTTGGGCGACAATTACAGAGTCAGTCATATCGGGACAAAGTAGCTGACAAGTGGCATATTCCATCGAGATCTACTGAATCCGCCAAGCGGTCGCGACGCACTTCGGGAGGCCACGATGAGCACCACCACGAGCCAGCCACCGGTCCTTCTTCCCTATGCCGACCCGGCCTTCGTGGCTGACCCCTTCCCGTTGTACCGGCAGCTGCGCGAGGAGGGACCCGTGCGGCGCGCGGTCATCGCCGGCGGCCTGGAGGCGTGGCTGGTCACGCGCTACGAGGACGGCCTCTCGGCCCTCTCCGACCCGCGGCTGAGCAGCGACGTCCGCGACGCGACCGACCCCCGGCTCATTCGGCAACTGCCCGCGTCGCAGCGCGAGTCCATGATGCGCACCATGCTCCGCGCCGACCCGCCCGACCACACCCGCCTGCGCCGCCTGGTCTCGAAGGCGTTCACCGCGCGCAGGGTGGCGGAGCTGCGGCCCCGCGTCCAGGACATCGCCGACGGGCTGCTCGACGCCGTCGTGCCGTCGGGCCGCGCCGACCTCGTCGCGGACTTCGCGCTGCCGCTCCCGGTCACCGTGATCAGCGAGCTGCTCGGGGTGCCGACGTCGGACCGGTACGACTTCCAGCGGTGGACGGACGACATGATCGCCAGGGGTGCGGAGCCACCGGACCCGGCCGTGGTGGACGCGGCGTGGCAGCAGATGCGCTCGTATCTGACCAGGCTTCTGGAGGCCAAGCGGGCCCGGGCCGGGGACGACCTGCTCAGCGCGCTGATCACCGCCCGGGACGAGGAGCAGCGGCTCGACGAGGAAGAGCTGATCGCCATGTCGTTCCTGCTCCTGGTCGCCGGCTACGCCACCACGGTCAACCTGATCAGCGGCGGTATCGCGGCGCTGCTCGCCCACCCCGAGCAGCTGCAGATGCTGCGGGACGATCCGGAGCTGCTGCCGGACGCGATCGAGGAGTTCCTCCGCTACGACGGGCCGGTCAACCCGGGCATCGCCCGCTTCGCGCGCGAGGACGTCGAGATCGCGGGCGTGACCATCCCGCGCGGCGCGACCGTGCTCATCGCCTCCGCCATCGCCGACCGCGACCCGGCGCGCTTCCCCGACCCGGACCGCCTGGACATCACCCGCCAGGACAACGCCCACCTGGCCTTCGGACACGGCATCCACTACTGCCTCGGCGCGCCGCTGGCCCGCCTCGAGGGCCAGATCGCCATCGGCACCGTCCTGCGCCGCCTCCCCGGTCTCGCCCTGGCGGTACCGCCGGGTGAGCTGCGGTGGAAGCCCAGCGGCCTGCGCGGGCCCGAGCGGATGCCCGTCACCTTCACGCCGGGAGCACCTTCGGGCCCGACGGCGCGGTGAGGACGGCTGCCCGTGTTCCTCTCGCCTCGGCGCACGAAAGGTTGGAGCATGGGGGTGAACGAGCGAAGGAGGCCACCATGAAATCCGGAGCCTCGGAGTACGACCCCTGGCTCTACTCGCACACCCCGTCGCAGGCCGAGGGCGAACGCGACGAACCCGCCGAGCGCAGTGCCACGGAGCAGCACCCGGACGTGCCCAGGACCGAGCCGTCCCAGGCGGAGGGCGAGCGGGGCGAGGACGTCCCGAGAAAGAACAGGTGATCCCTCACCGCTGAACGCGGCTGCCGCCGCCCTGCCGTGACGGCTGTGGGCCGTCGTTCGCAAGGCGATGGGGGTATTACCCGTGCCCTGAAGGCAATGGGGGGGTGGGCACAGCCCACGACGGCGGGTGCCCCTCATGGCACCCCGCAGGGGGCGGCCGCCGTGCCGGCGGCGTTCGCCGGCGCGACGGCCACAGCGGAACCGCCGACCGCCACCCAAGCGTGAGCGGGCGCGTTGACATGTCTGTTACAGGACCGCCATCGGGGGGAAAGATGCCGCCTTTTCCCTGTACGTCATCCCGCATCCCGTAAGGAGCAGGTCTGCTCAGCAAGGAGACGGCAACGATGGCGGCGACGGAGAACACGGCTTCGGCCCCACCCCCGGCGGATCACTCACCGCGGCTCTACAACGACGACCTCGCTCCGGCCGCCGAGCGGAAGTGGGGCGCGTTCAGCATCTTCAACGTCTGGACCTCTGACGTGCACAGTCTGTACGGCTACTTCCTGGCCGCCAGCCTGTTCCTCGTCGCCGGCAACACCCTCAAGTTCCTCATCGGCATCGGCGTCGGCTCGCTGGTCATCTACTGGCTGATGACGCTCATCGGCAAGGCGGGCGTCAGAACCGGCGTGCCGTACCCCGTGCTGGCGCGGGCCTCCTTCGGCACCTTCGGGGCCAACATCCCGGCGCTGGTACGGGCGGTGGTCGCCACCTTCTGGTACGGGGCGCAGACCAGCGCCGCGGCCGGCGCGATCGTCGCGTTCCTCACCCGCTACGACGGCCCCCGGCACTTCCACGAGTCGACCCGCCTCTTCGACCACAGCGGCCTCGAGGTGGTGTGCTACCTCGGTGTCTGGGCCGCCCAGCTGCTGATCATCAGCAAGGGCATGGAGACCGTCCGCCGCTTCCAGGACTTCGCCGGGCCCGCGGTGTGGCTGATGATGCTGATCCTCGCCATCGGCCTGTCGGTGAAGGCCGGCGCGCTGTCCTTCTCGGTCGACATGCCCGCAGGCGACCTCGCCGGGCTCGCCAAGGGCGCCACCGGCCTGGAGGTCACCCCGGGCTCACTGGCCGCGATCGCGGCGATCGCCGCCACCTGGATCACCTACTTCGCGGCCCTCTTCCTCAACTTCGGCGACTTCGCGCGGTTCGCCCCGGACGAGAAGGTGCTGCGCAAGGGCAACCTCTGGGGTCTGCCCGTCAACCTGATCCTCTTCTCGTTCGTCGCCGCCCTGACGACGGCCGCGGCCAGCAAGGTGTACGGCGAGGTGATCCTCGAACCCGCCAAGATCTCCGCCAAGTTCGACAGCGCCTTCCTGGTCCTGCTCGCCGCCCTGACCTTCGCGGTCGCAACCCTCGGCATCAACGTCGTCGCCAACTTCGTCAGCCCGGCCTTCGACTTCGCCAACGTCGCGCCGCGCCACGTCGACTTCCGGCGCGGCGGCCTCATCGCCGCGGTCATCGCGCTCCTGCTGTACCCGCTCCACCCGTGGGACAACGCGCCGAGCTTCGTCAACGCCATCGGCTCGACGATGGGCCCGATCTTCGGCGTGATCGTCGTGGACTACTACCTGGTCCGCAAGGCCCAGCTCGACGTCCCGGCGCTGTACCGGGAGACCGGCGAGTTCCGCTTCCAGGGCGGCTGGAACGTCCGCGCCTTCGCCGCGGCCGCGGTCGGCGCGGTCTTCGCCAGCATCCTGCCGGTGTACGGCCCGTCGGGGTACGCCGAGGCTCTCGGCCCGTACTCCTGGTTCATCGGTGTCATCGTCTCCGGGCTGCTCTACTTCGCCCTGAGCGGCGCGAAGAGCCGCGTCATCGCGCCGGAGAGCGCACCAGCGGAGCAGACCACGCCCGCGCCCGAGACAGCCTGACCTGCCGTCAGGCCGACGGCTCCGCCGCTCGGCCCGGTCAGCCGGCCGGGCCGAGCGACTGTGTGAACGCCCCCGTGCGGCCGGCCGACCAGCGGGAGCGGCGGTGGTCTGCGTCAGCAGTCCCGTACCACGTCCTGAGGGTCTTCGGTAGCCCGATCGAGCGAAACCCCAACAAGCGGCAAAACCGCAGGCACCTCGCGGATCATCATCGGAAGTCAGCGGGTCCGCATGCGTGGACCGCCTGCCCGCCGACCGACCCCCCACGTGCCGCGGGAGGCACCGATGCAGCAGAGCGATGACGTACGCCGCCGCAATCTCAGCCGCCTGTTGATCAAGCAGCGGTCCCGGCTCACCCCTCAGGACGTCGGGCTGCCGCAGCAGACGACGCGTCGCGACAGGGGCCTCGAGCAGGAGCAGGTGGCGTTCCTGTCGGGCACCACCCTCCGCTGGTACAGCGCGCTCGAGAACGGCGAGCTCGGCGAGGTCGACCCCGGGCTCCTCTCCGACGTCGCGACCGCCCTGCGCCTGAGCCCCGAGGAGCGCACCGACCTGTTCTGCCTGGCCGCCCGCCTGGTTCCGCCGACCCTCAGCCACCGCAGACCCGTACCCGACGCCTGCCACCTCGCCGCGCTCGAAGCCGCCGAACCCAACCCGGCCATCCTCACCGACCACGCATGGAACGTGCTGGCGGCCAACGACGCCGTGGCCGACTGGTTCGAGGACCCGGGCACGATCGAACCGGACGACCGCAACGCCCTGCTCTGGCTGTTCACCGGAACCGCCGCCGCGCGCATCGCGGACATCGCCGACGCCCGCCGTCTCGCCATCGCCCGGCTGCAGATCGTGTACACGATGTGCCGCGGTGAGGCCGCGCTGGACGCGCTCGTCTCGCGCATCATGGAGCACCCGGTCGCGGAACGGCTCTGGCGCGACGAACGGGCCAGTCTGGGCCCGGGCTTCTCGCTGCGCAGGGTCCGCCACCCGCAGCACGGGGAGAGCCCCGCCCTCATCACCTCGACGGATCTGCCGGGCGGTCTGCGGCTCATCGTCTGCATGCCGCGGCGCTCCCCACGTCCCGCAACCGCGGCCGCGGCCGTCTCCGCCCCCGTCGACGCCGGAATCTGACGCTCCGAGGCCCGTACGCGGCGCGTGCCCGGTGATCGCGGTGAACCGGGACGGCGACCGGCACGTATTGGAGGCGGGTCATCTCCGGTGGCCCCCGCGCGGTTGACGCCGTGCCGGACTACGGACGACGACTTGGGGGCCGCGATGAGGCACGCACGGCGGAGGCTTCAGCAGATCGCGCAACTGACGGCCGCCTGCGGGCTGGTCTGCGGCGGGGTGATGGTGTCGACTGCCATGGCGAGCGGGAACTCCGGGCCGAGCGGGCAGACGACGGCCGCCCCGGCCGGGGCCTCCGGGGCCTCGGCGTCGCCCGGAGACCCGGCGTCGTCCGGCGCCTCCGCGCTGGGCGCCCGTATGGTCTCGCGGCTCGGCACGTCCCGTACCGCGGGCAACTGGATCGGTGCCGACGGGCGGCCGGTCGTGGCCGTGACCGACGCGGAGGCGGCGGCCGAGGTGCGGCGGGCGGGGGCGCGCGCCAAGGTCGTGGCCCACAGCATGGACCGGCTCCGCTCGGCGACCGAGACGCTGAGCGCGGCGCCCCGGGTGCCCGGCACCTCGTGGGCCGTCGACTACACGTCCAACAAGGTCGTGGTGCACGCCGACAGCACCGTCTCGGCGGCCGCCTGGTCACGGCTCTCCGGGGTCGCGAAGAGCATCGGCGGCTACGTCGAGATGGAACGGACCCACAGCGCCTTCACCACCCGGGTCAACGGCGCCGCCCCGATCTTCGCCGCGGGCGGCCGCTGCTCCGCGGGCTTCAACGTGACCGACGGCCGCAACGACTTCGTCCTCACGGCCGGGCACTGCGGCCCCGTGGGCACCACCTGGTTCCAGGACGCCCAGGGCGCCGCCGGGATCGGCACCACCGTCGCCGACACGTTTCCCGGCAACGACTTCTCACTCGTGCGGTACGAGAACGGCACCAGCGGCGGGGCGGGCGTCGTGGACATCGGCGGGGGCCGGACGGTACGTGTCGTCGGCGCGGCCGATCCGGTCGTCGGCCAGCAGGTGTTCCGCAGCGGCAGCACGACCGGGCTGCACTCCGGGAAGGTGACCGCGCTGAACGCGACGGTGAACTACCCCGAGGGCACGGTCACCGGCCTCATCGAGACCGACGTCTGTGCCGAGCCCGGGGACAGCGGGGGCCCGCTGATCGCGCAGGGCGTCGCGCTCGGCGTGACGTCCGGAGGCGACGGCGACTGCCGCTCCGGCGGCACCACCTTCTTCCAGCCCGTCACCAAGGCGTTGCAGGCCCTCGGGGTGAAGCTGGCCGGCGCCGGAAACGACGGCACGGCGGCCGCCCCGGGCGAGAACGGATCGCAGGCAGGCACCGCTGTCGTGCCGGAGTCGCCGGAACTGACTGGATCACCGGCGGCACGGGAGACAACCGCAGGTGGGCGGAGCGCACTGAGCGACATCGTCAACTTCCGTACAGTGGCGCCCGGGTTGGCGGTCATCGTGGTGAGCCTGCTGGGTCTGCTGGCCGCCCGTTGGATCCGCACGAGCCAGGACCGCCGGGGCTTCCGCTCCTCCTACTCCGGGAACTGAGGCTGAGCCTTCTTCGGGCCTTCGCTAGGGTGCGACGCAGCCACGACATGTACGGATGCTGGGGGGCGGACGTGACCGGAACGGCTCAGAGGCCGTCGTGATCGGCGAGTTGCTGCCGCAGGCGGTGCGCTGTTCGGAGACCCGAACCGACCATGCCGGGGCCGGTGCCCTGTTCCCGCAGGAGGAGTCGCTGCTGACGAGGGCGGTGGCCAAGCGGCGCAACGAGTTCCGGACCGTACGGGTCTGCGCCCGGCTGGCCATGGCGGACCTCGGGCTGCCGCCGGTGCCGGTGCTCCGTGGACCCCGTGGCGAACCGCAGTGGCCGGCTGGCGTGGTGGGCAGCATGACGCACTGCGACGGCTACCGGGCGGCGGCCGTCGCCCGGACCGAGGACATCCGGGCGCTCGGCATAGACGCCGAACCGCATGGGCCGCTGCCCGACGGCGTCCTCGACGTCATCGCGCTGCCCTCCGAACGGGCGCGGCTGGCACGGGACCTGCGGGACAGCGGCATCCACTGGGACCGGCTGCTGTTCAGCGCGAAGGAAAGCGTGTTCAAGGCGTGGTACCCGGTGACCGGTGTCGATCTCGACTTCTCCGATGCCGACCTGGTGTTCCGGAAGGCCGCCGACGCGACCGCGCAGGGCGTGTTCACCGCACGCCTGCTGCGGGCCGTGCCGACGGCACCGGAGGAGTTCGAAGGGCAGTGGCTCGTACGGGACGGTCTGGCGCTCACGACGGTGGTGATCCCGGCGGGCGCCTGATGTACGCCGACTCTGACACGCAGGGGCACCCGCCGTCGTGGGTTGTGCCCACCCTCCCCCAGCTACCGCTGGGAGGTGCCCCCAGCCCTGCGGAACGATTGCCCACAACGGTAGCGGCGTAGCTGCCCACCCCGCCCCCTCCGCAAAAGGCGATACCGGCCACCGGCGGAAGCCGCGAGCGTGCCGAAGGGCCGGAGGCATCACGCCGACGTCCGCCGGCGCGAAGCCGTCTTCTTGGCCGCCGCCCCGGATCCGGTCCCCGCCTTGGCCTTGGTGGCGCCCGACTTCGACGCGGCGGAACTCTTCTTCGCCGCCGACGAAGTCGACGCAGTCGACCTCGCCTTCTTCTCCGCGCTCGCCGTCTTCTTCCCCGCCGCGGCCTTCTTCGTGGCCGTGGCCGTCGACTTCTTGCCGCCGACCTCCTTGGGCGCGGCAGGCGCGGACCGCCGCGCCCTGCGGGCGGGCAGCGGCTTCACCTCGGCCTCGCGCTCTCCGCCGCCTCCGGAAGCCTCCGCGGCCTCCTCCCCACGCGCGGCCTGAGCGGCACGCACGGAGTTCTCCAGGGCCGCCATGAGGTCGATGACCTTGCCCGCCCGCTCCTCCGCCACCGGCTCGTACTCCAGCGGCGCACCCGAGATCTTGGCGGCGATGAGCTCCTCGACGGCCTCGCGGTAGTCGTCGTGCAGCGTGGACAGGTCGACCTCGCCCAGCGTGTCCATGAGGGCGTCCGCGAGGTCGAGCTCGGCGTCGCGCACCGTCACATGCGTGGTCGGCGCGGCGTCCTCGGCGGCGCGGATCTCGTCCGGCCACAGCAGCCCGTGCATGGCGATGGCGTCGCCGACGACGCGCAGCATGCCGAGCCGCTCCCGGCCCCGGAGGGCGAACTTGGCGATGGCGACTCGCTGGCTGCGCTTGAGCGCCTCACGCAGCAGCGTGTACGGCTTCGCGGCGGGCACACCGTTCGCGACCAGGTAGTACGCCGCGTCCATCTGGAGCGGGTCGATCCGCTCGGCCGGAATGAAGGCGACGATCTCGATCGTCTTGGCCGTCGGGATCGGCAGCGAGGCCAGGTCCTCCTCGCTGATCGGGATGATGGTTCCGTCCGCGTCCTCGTAGCCCTTGCCGATCTCGGCCTGGGTCACCTCCTTGTCCTCCAGTTCGCACACCTTGCGGTAGCGGATCCGTCCGCCGTCCTCGGCGTGGATCTGGCGGAAGGCCACGGAGTGGCTCTCGGTGGCGTTCACGAGCTTGATCGGAATGCTGACCAGCCCGAAGGAGATGGCTCCGTTCCAAATCGATCGCACGTTCAGCACCTTTTGCGTTGGATTCATATCATTTCATGCGATTCTCATCGTATGACGCCCATCACGGAGGTGGAGGGCCGGCGCCTGGCGCTCAGCAACCTGGACAAGGTCCTGTATCCGGCGAGCGGCTTCACCAAGGGCGAGCTGCTGCACTACTACGCGACCACGGCCGACGCCCTGCTCAGCCATCTCGCCGACCGGCCGCTGTCCTTCCTGCGGTTCCCCGACGGACCCGACGGCCAGCTGTTCTTCGCGAAGAACGTGCCGCCGGGTACGCCCAGCTGGGTCAGGACGGCCGAGGTGCCGCACTCGGACGGATCCGCGCGGCAGATCGTGGTCCAGGACCTGGCCACGCTGATGTGGGCGGCGAACCTCGTCACCGAGTTCCACACCCCTCAGTGGCGGGCCGACGCGCCGGGCATCGCCGACCGCCTCGTACTCGATCTCGACCCGGGGGACCCCGCGACCGTCGTGGAGTGCTGCCGGGTCGCGCTGTGGCTGCGCGAGCGGCTGGCCGCAGACGGGATCGAGGCGTACGCGAAGACGTCCGGGTCCAAGGGGCTGCATCTGCTCGCGCATCTGGAGCCGACGCCGTCCGAGCAGGTCACGGCGTACGCGAAGCAACTCGCGGTACAGGCCGAACGGGAGCTGCCGGAGCTGGTCACGCACCGGATGAAGCGGAGCCTGAGGCCCGGCAAGGTCTTCGTCGACTTCAGCCAGAACGCGGCCGCGAAGACCACGGCAACGCCGTACACGCTGCGGGCCCGGCCGGAGCCGGCCGTGTCCGCGCCCGTCACCTGGGACGAGGTCGCGGACTGTGCGGACCCGGCACAGCTGGTGTTCCTGGCCACGGACATCGCCCCGCGCCTGGACCGGTACGGGGACCTGCTGGATCCGCTGCTCGACCCCGGCCACGCGAGGCCGCTGCCGTGACGCCCGATGGGCCGCCCCGGTCGCGCTCCGCCGCCGTGACCCCGCCGGTGCGGGTGGCGCTGGCCGAACCGGTCACGGCGCTCCCGGAGGGCACGGGGTGGGCGTACGAACCGAAGTTCGACGGGCACCGCCTCGTCGTCTTCCGCACCGGAGACGGGGTGACCCTGCAGGCGCGCTCCGGACGCATCGTGACCAGCGCCTTCCCGGATCTGGTGGCGGCGGCGGAGCGACTGCCGGCAGGCACCGTGCTGGACGGCGAGGTCGTGATCTGGTCGGAGGGGTGCGTCGACTTCGCGGCGGTCCAGCGACGGGCGGCCGCCACACGCGCGCGTGCCGCCGTACTGGCTCGCACGCTCCCCGCCTCGTACGCGGCCTTCGACCTCCTCGCCGAAGGGGGCGACGACCTGCGCCCGACGCCCTACGCACGGCGGCGCGAGCGGCTCGTACGGCTGCTGGAGCCGCTGGGGCCGCCCCTGCAGCCCGTACCGGCGACGACGGACCGGGCGACGGCGCTGACCTGGTACGAGACGCTGGTGGACTGCGGTGTGGAGGGGCTGGTGATCAAGCGGGTCGACCAGGGTTACCGGGGCGGCACGCGCGCGTGGCTGAAACTGCGGCACAGCGATACGCGCGACGCGGTGGTCGTCGGGTTCACCGGCCCCCGGACGCGCCCCCAGGCCCTGGTTCTGGCGCTGCCCGGGGACGGGGTGCCGGTCGTCTCGTCGCCGCTGTCCGCCGGGGTGCGGGCCGTCGCGGCGGCCGTCCTGCCGGAGCCGGTGGGCGAGGGCACGGCGACGGCGACCGGGATCGGGGACGTGACGTACGGCGTGCTGCCGGCGGAGCCGCAGCTGACGGTGGAGGTGCGGCAGGAGACGACGCGGCATGCGGTGGCCGTGGTGGCGGTGGAACGGTTCCGTTGAATCCCCCACCCCGCCCCGAACCATCAGCCCGTCTGGGGGCACCTCCCAGTGTTAGCTGGGGGAGCTTGAGGACGAGCCCGAAGGGCGATTCCGGGGGTCCAGGGGGCGGAGCCCCTGGTTACGGGAAGGGGCGGGGTGGGGAAGTCACACCCGAAGCCAGGTGCGCCGATCCCGCGCCATCGCATGCAGCGCCTCCACATCCGCCGGCTTCAGCACTCCCCCCGTACGCCCAAGACCCACCAGCTCCGCGTCCTGCAGGACACGGACCTCCCGCGGCACCCCCGTGACCTCGACATCCGCCGGCCCGGCCACCGCCAGCACGGCCCGCACCTCGGCGGTGAGCGCGAACGAGGCCCGGCTCGCGTCGCTGCGCGCCTGCCGCAGCAGCGGACGCGGCTCTCCCCGGCCCACCACGACCGCGGGGTCGGCGACGCGCAGCCGCTGCTTGTGCGCGTACACCGCGTGCAGCGCGAAGAGGCCGCCGGGCCCGATCAGCAGATGGTGGATGCGGTCGCCGCCGGGGAGCGGGATCGAGTGGAGGGCGCGCCAGCCCGCGCCTTCGAGGCTGTCCAGCATCTCGCCGACGGCCTGTTCCGCGGCGAGCGCCCGGCGCCGCGGATCGGGGCGCAGCCGCCGCGCGGGCGCGGGATCGCGGTCGAGGGATACCAGCAGGGCCTCGCCGGGGCGGTTCGGGGCGAGGTCGTCGTCCGGGTGGAGGGTGAGGCGGGCGATGTCGGCGGGCGTCGGCACGGGCGGCGGCCCGACGCTGACCGGGCCGGTCAGAAAGGGGCCGAGAACGCCCAGCACATCCTCTCTCCGGTCCTCGCTCAGCAGGCTGACCCGGGACGCCTCACGGTCGTACCAGGCGATGTTCCTGCCGTCCGGGAGAAGGACGTGGAGCCGCTCCTGGCCGTGCGTCCAGATCGGTACGACGCGCAATCCGCTCATGGCCATCACCCCATGACCATGGGAACAGGCGGGGGCGCCGGGGGCAAGAAGCCGGAGCGGGGCCGGAGCGGGGCGGAGGGCCGCGCGGCCCCGATGGCGCAGTGTGACCTGCGCAGATGAAGGGCCGCTCCTAGTGTGGCGATGGATCGGCGATCGCCGAGATCCGTGATCCGCCGCGTTTCCCCGACCACCCGCTTCCCGACCACCCACGGAGGCCCCATGTCCCCGCGGTCCACCGCCGCCCGGCTCGCCGTGGTCGCCGCCGGCGCCGCGCTCTCCGCCGTCGCCGTCGGCACGCCCGCCCTCGCCACGGGCGGCGACAACGCTCCGGCCCGGCCGTACGAGACGTACACGGGCCGGGTCATCGCCCGCACCGGGCTCATCCTGCGCGACTCCCCGACCCGCGGCGGCATCGTCCTGCGCGTCGAGCCGTACGGGGCGCTCGTGTCGGTCTTCTGCAAGACGGCCGGCGAATCGGTCGACGGCAACGACCGGTGGTACCTCCTCACCGACGGCACTTGGGCGTGGGGTGCGGCCCGCTACATCGAGAACGTCTGGAAGGCGCCGCGCTGGTGCTGACGGCGGTCGAATGCCGGCGCACGCACCGACGGCGGCTCGCGCACCGCGACATCCTCCCCGACGGGGCAAACCGCCTATGAACCACCAGAACAGCCCGATTATCACGACATAACGGGACATCACGCGCGCCGCTTGCTACGTTCCCGCCATGACCGGAACGACAGCGGACACCGCCGCCCCCGCCGCGGTCCCCGCTGTACGCCTCCCCCGCCGCCGCGGCACCGAACTCGGCCTGCTCGCCCTCGCCGTCCTGCTGCCCGTGTACGGGTACTGCGCTGTCGGCCTCGCCAAGAGCGGTTCCGTCCCGCCCGGCGCCGTCGGTTACGGGGCCGGGCTCGGCGCGCTCGCGCTGCTCGCCCATCTCGCCGTCCGCTTCCGCGCACCGTACGCAGATCCGCTCCTGCTGCCGATCGCCGTCCTGCTCAACGGCATCGGCCTGGTCCTGATCTACCGCCTCGACCTGGAGACCCCGGCCGACCGGGCCGCCCCCACGCAGCTGGTCTGGTCGACGCTCGGCGTGGGCCTGTTCATCGCGGTCGTCGTGCTCCTGCGCGACCACCGGGCACTGCAGCGCTACGCCTATCTGTCGGGGGCGGCCGCGCTGCTTCTGCTGATGGCGCCGATCTTCTTCCCGGCGGTGAACGGCGCGAAGATCTGGATCCGGCTCGGCGGGTTCTCCATCCAGCCGGGCGAGTTCGCGAAGGTGCTGCTCGCCGTGTTCTTCGCCAGCTATCTGGCGGCCAACCGCCACGCCCTCGCGTACACCGGCCGCCGCATCTGGAAACTGCAGCTGCCCACCGGCCGCGTCCTCGGGCCGATCGTCGCGATCTGGCTGTTCAGTGTCGGAGTGCTCGTCCTGGAGCGGGACTTGGGCACCTCGATGCTGTTCTTCGGGCTCTTCGTGATCCTGCTGTACGTCGCCACCGGCCGCACCGGCTGGGTCGCGGTGGGCCTGCTGCTCGCGGCGCTCGGCGCGTTCGCCGTCGGCGGCCTCGAACCGCACGTCCACAGCCGGATCGAGGACTGGCTGCATCCCTTCGCCTCCATCGAGGCGGGCCAGGGCCCGAGCCAGCTCGCGCAGTCGCTGTTCGCGTTCTCCGCGGGCGGGATGCTCGGCACCGGTCTCGGGCTCGGCCACTCGATCCTCATCGGTTTCGCCGCGAAGTCGGACTTCGTCCTGGCCACGGCCGGCGAGGAACTGGGCCTCACCGGACTGTCCGCGATCATCCTGCTCTACGGGCTGCTGGTGGAGCGCGGCTTCCGGGCCGGGCTGGCCCTGCGCGAGCCCTTCGGCCGGCTCCTGTCCATGGGTCTCGCCTCGATCGTGGCGCTCCAGGTGTTCGTGATCACGGGCGGCGTGACGGGGCTGATCCCGCTGACCGGTATGGCCATGCCGTTCCTCGCGCAGGGCGGCTCGTCGCTCGTCACCAACTGGATCATCGTGGCGCTGCTCATCCGTATCAGCGACTCGGCGCGCAGCCAGTACGACGGGACGGCACCGTCGTGACGAGCTGCATCCGCCGCGCGGCGATCGTGTGCGCCCTGCTGCTGGTCGCACTGCTGGTGAACGCCACCCGCATCCAGGTCTTCCAGGCCGGGGCGTACGACGACAACCCCGCCAACCGCCGCCACGCGATCGCCCGTTACGCCCAGGCGCGCGGCGACATCCTCGTCGGCGGGGCGCCGGTGACGGCGTCGGAGGACACCGGCGAGCAGCTCCGCTTCGAACGCCGGTACAAGAACGGCCCGTTGTATGCGCCGGTGACCGGTTTCTCCTCGCAGGCGTACGGCACGTCGCTGCTGGAGAACACCGAGGACGACGTCCTCGCCGGCACCGATCCGCTGCTCGGGCCGGTTCCCGGGTGGAACGACCTCACGCGCGACCGCAGTCCGGGCGGCCGGGTGGTCACGACGATCAACGCGGCCGCCCAGGAGGCCGCGTACAAGGGACTCGGCAGCAGGAAGGGCGCGGTCGCGGCGATCGAGCCGGCCACCGGGCGGATCCTGGCGCTGGTGTCCACGCCGTCGTACGACCCCGGCCGGCTCTCGGGCAACAGCGACTCGGTGAAGGATGCCTGGACGCAGCTGAACGCCGACCCGGAGAAGCCGCTGCTGAACCGGGCCATCCACCAGACCTATCCACCCGGCTCGACGTTCAAGGTGGTCACCGCGGCGGCGGCACTGGAGCAGGGCGTGGTGGATGACCTGGACAGGCCGACGGACTCGCCCGATCCGTACACGCTGCCCGGCAGCAAGTCGCAACTGAGCAACGAGGTGGACGGCTGCGAGGACGCGCCCGTGCGGTACGCCTTCGAGTGGTCGTGCAACACGGTCTTCGCCAAGCTCGGTGTGCAGACCGGGCTCGGTGCCATGACGGACATGGCACAGCGGCTCGGCTTCAACAACAGCGGGCTGACGATCCCGCTCCCGGTCTCGGCGAGCAACTTCGACACCAAGATGGACGACGCGCAGCTCGCCCTGTCCTCCGTCGGCCAGTTCGACACGAGGGCGACACCGCTGCAGATGGCGATGGTCGCGGCGGCGGTCGCCAACGGTGGCTCGGTCAAATCGCCGCGCCTGGTGGACAGAACGACCACCGACGACGGCTCCACCGTGCGGACCGCGGGTGTGCGGACGCTGCGTCAGGCGATGTCGCCGTCCACCGCGATGCAGCTGCGCGAACTCATGACGGACGCCGTCGAGGAGGGCACGGGCTCGAACGCGGCGATCCCCGGCGCGACGGTCGGCGGCAAGACGGGCACCGCCCAGCACGGCGTCGGCAACACCGGCACCCCGTACGCCTGGTTCATCTCCTGGGCACAGGCCGACGGCGCGGCGGCGCCCGCCGTGGCGGTCGCCGTCGTCGTGGAGGACGCGGCGGCCGACAGAGCGGAGATCAGCGGCGGCGGGTCCGCGGCACCGATCGCGAAGGCGGTGATGGAGGCGGTCCTGCACCTGCCGGCCGCCCAGCCGTCGGACCCCCGCCGTGACGCCTCGGCAGGGCCGTCGGGTCCGTCGGCGGACGCCCCACGGGGCAACCGCCGGCCGCACCGCCGCCACTGAGCCGCCGCCCCCACCCGCTGTGGGCAGTCGTTCCGCTAGGGGCGGAACGCCTGCCCACAACGGTTCCGGCGCTCACCCCGGCGCCGGCGCCGACGCCGCCGGCTGCTGGTCCGGGCGCTGCACGATCGCGGCGGGCAGAGCGACATACGCCGTCGTGCCCGGACCCTGCGAGCGGCGGAGTTCGACCTGGGCGCCCAGGCGGGCGGCGAGCCTGCCGACGACGTAGTGTCCGAGCGTGCCGCCCGCTCGCGCGGCGGAACCGGCGTGCGCGATCAGGAACGACTCGCGGCCGGACAGCCGCGCGTTCGCGCGGGCCATCTGCTCGTCGCTCATGCCGATGCCGTGGTCCACGATCGCCAGGCAGTACTCGCCCGTATCCCGCCAGCCGTAGATCTCCACGGGCCGCGCGGGCGGGCTGAAGACCAGGGCGTTCTCCACGAGTTCGGCCAGCATGTGGGAGAGCTCGGCGACGGCGTGACCGCGGACCCGGGACTGCTGCAGGTCCGGTACCTCGACCCGCTGGTACTGCTCGACCTCGGCGATCGCCGACTGCACCACCTCCGACATGGTGACCGTGCCGGGCCAGGAGCGGGGCGGGGTCTCCGCGCCGGCCAGCACGAGCAGCGACTCGGCGTTGCGGCGCATACGCGTGGCCAGGTGGTCGAGTTCGAAGAGCTCGGCGAGCGCGTCCGGGTCCAGCTCCTGGCTCTCCAGGGTGGTGATCAGGCCGAGCTGGCGGCCGAGCAGCGCCTGATTGCGGCGGCCGAGGCTGGCCAGCGACTCGGTGGTGTTGCGGCGCAGCACGGCCTGCTCGCCCGCCAGACCGACCGCGGTGCGCTCCACGTTGCGCAGGGCGGCCGCGAGCCGGGTGATCTCGCGTGCGCTGCCGGGTACCTCGGCGTCCCCCTTCGTCTCAGGGGCGGCGACCGGCTCGTCGGCGTCGCCGTGGCCGGCCTCCTGGATCCGCCGGACGGCCGCGGGCAGCCCGCTGCGGGCGACCGCGTCGGCCTGGTCGGCGAGGGCGCTCAGGGGACGGGTGATGGAGCGGGCGGCGAGAACGGCGAGGGCGGTGGCCACGGCGAGGATCAGCGCACCGAGCGCGAGGAACCCACCGAGCTGCCGCGTGGCGGTGGACCCGGCGTCAGCGGCGCGGGCGCGCACGTCGTCACCGACCTTCCGCTGCACACCGTGCAGATCGTCGACGAGGGTGGTCATCGTGTTCCACCACCCCGACGGGTCGACGGAGATCCGCGATCCGTCAGCGCCGCCTTCGGCCCGCTTCTCGTAGGTCATGGCGCGGCGCGCGGCCGCCGTATCGAACACGGCGTCGAGCGCGGACTCCTGGGCGGGCGTGGCGAGTTGGGCGTACTGGTCCAGGGCGGCGACACGGGCCGCCCGGATCTCGGTGAAGTCGAGGTATTCGCCGGTACGGAAGCGGCCGGCGGCGAAGACGCCGTTGAGGGAGCCGCGCTCCAGGGCGACGGCCTCGGTGGCGCGGGCCAGCGCCTGGAGCGCCCGGATGCCGTCGCTGACGCGGCGGTCGCCCGTGGGCGTGTGCGCGGACTCGGCGTCGATGAGCGCGCTGACCGCCCGGGTGTAGAAGGTCAGGGTGCTGGACCGGTCCGCGGAACCCGCGTCGACCTCGTCACGTGTGGTGCCGAGGCTGTCCAGCGCCGTCAGGGCGTCCTCGAGCGCGGTGGTGGCCGTAGTGGTGTGATCACTGCTCTGCTCGTGGAGCACCGTTTCCACTTCGGTGAGGACGCCGTCGGTACGCACCCGCTGTGCGTCGACGTCGTCGCGGTACTCCCCGGCCCCGCCCAACAGCCCGTTGGTCAGGCCGCGTTCGCGCTGCAGCTCGCGGACCAGGTCCTGGGCCCGCACCAGAAGACCGACCTGGCCTGCGGTGTCACGGGCGGCCGACCAGTCGGCGGCCCGGTCGGCGACGCCGAGCCCCGTGAGGGAGAGCAGCAGACAGGTCGGCACGGCCAGTACGACGGCCACGCGGCCGCGGATGCTGCGCCAGCCCGGGAGCGGATGCACCCGACGGCCGGGGCCCGTGCCCGATCGGGGGCCGGAGCGGGTGCCGGGGCCGGAGCGGGCGCCAGGGCCGGGGCGCTTTTCCGCGCGGGCGAGGGACGGTACGAGTCGGAGGAGCCGGACGGTGGCCGACCGCCCGGCAGGCAACTGCCTGTGGTGGGATGTGTTCCCCGTCATGCCGCGCGACGCTAGGGCCTGCCCGGCGAGGTGCGGTTTCCCGGCCGTTAGACGTCGGTTCACAGGTACTCACCTGTCGGCGGCGGCCTCCGTGAGAAGGCGTTCGGGCGCCGTACGAGTCACGGCCTGCCAGTCACTCATAGCCCCCACAGAGACACAAGCCGGCGATTAGTGTGCGGCTCATGACACAGACAGCCGCGTTCGAACTCGCCCAGGTGAACATCGCCCGTCTGCAGGCTCCCTTGGATTCCCCGCAGTTGAAGGACTTCGTCGACGCACTCGATCCGGTCAACACCGCGGCGGACGCCGCGGACGGTTTCGTCTGGCGGCTGCAGAGCGACTCGGGCGACGCGACGGACATTCCCTTCCTGGGCGACGAGTGGCTGATCGTCAACATGTCGGTGTGGCGGGACATGAACGCGCTGACCGCGTTCATGTACCAGGGCCGGCATCGCGAGCTGCTGAAGCGGAGGCGTGAGTGGTTCGAGCGTCTGGAGGAGGCGGTCACCACCCTGTGGTGGGTCCCCGCGGGCCATCAGCCGACGGTCGCGGAGGCCGAGGAGCGACTGCTCCACCTCCGCGAACACGGCCCCACGCCGCATGCGTTCAGCCTGCGGACGACGTTCCCGCCGGATGGCACGACGGTCTGAGCCCACCGCGGTCAGGAAGCCGTCCCCGCGTCGATCGCCTCCTGGACCTCCGTCACCCGCTCCCGTTCCTCGGCCGCGAAGCGCTCCGCGTCCAGTTTCTCGGCGATCTCCTCGTCCTGCGCCATCAGCAGGTCCAGGTTCGAGTCGCCCATCTCGAAGACGCCCATGTCGACGTAGGCCTCCTGCAGGCGCTTGCCCCACAGGCCGATGTCCTTGACGCAGGGGACGATGCGGCTGAAGAGCAACTGGCGGAACAGGTGCAGGAACTCCGACTGCTCGCTGTACTCCTCGGCCTCCGCCTTGGGGATCCCGAAGTTCTCCAGAACCTCGACACCGCGCAACCGGTCGCGCATCAGATAGCAGCCCTCGATGACGAACTCCTCACGTTCGCGCAGTTCGGCGTCGGTGAGCTGCTTGTAGTAGTCGCGCAGCGCCATCCGGCCGAAGGCCACGTGCCGGGCCTCGTCCTGCATGACGTACGCAAGGATCTGCTTGGGCAGCGGCTTGTCGGTGGTGTCGCGGATCATGCCGAACGCCGCCAGCGCGAGGCCCTCGATCAGCACCTGCATGCCGAGGTACGGCATGTCCCAGCGGGAGTCGCGCAGGGTGTCGCCGAGCAGCGACTGCAGGTTGTCGTTGATCGGGTAGAGCATGCCGATCTTCTCGTGCAGGAACCGGCCGTAGATCTCGGCGTGCCGCGCCTCGTCCATCGTCTGGGTCGCGGAGTAGAACTTCGCGTCCAGGTCCGGGACGGACTCGACGATGCGGGCGGCGCAGATCATGGCGCCCTGCTCACCGTGCAGGAACTGGCTGAACTGCCACGACGCGTAGTGCTGCCGCAGCTCGCCCTTGTCCTTGTCGGTCATCTTCGCCCAGTGGGGCGTGCCGTAGAGGGTCATCGCCTCGTCGGGGGTGCCCAGCGCGTCGTGCGGGTCGACCTCCAGGTCCCAGTCGATCCGCTTCTGGCCGTCCCACTGCTTGTCCTTGCCCTTCTGGTAGAGGGCGAGAAGCCGGTCACGTCCGGAGCCGTTCTCCTGGCCAGGAAACATGGCCTCCCAGCTGAAGCGGGCGGCGCCGCAGGCCGGGACCACCCAGTTCGGTTCGCCCGGGTCGCTGGTGTAGAGCGCTTGCGTCGACATACACAGCAGACTCACACCTCGCCGTGACCCGGTCAACAAGTAGACGCCGAGTCAACAAGTCCTGCGCAAGGGATTGACGACCTTGCTGACAGCCAGTCTCATAAGAGGTGACCGCCGGTAACACCTGCGCGGCAACACCCGCGCGGCAACGCCCGCGCGGTGACGCGGAGACCCTGACGACGAGGTGGGGACAGCCATGACGACGGCGACGGAGGCCGAGGTGCTGCGCGACGCGCTCGGTCTGCTGAAGGACCGGGAGCAGGTGGCGAAGCGGCTGCTCGATTCGTCCGCCAAGCACTCCTTCGACCCGGACAAGGAGCTCGACTGGGACGCGCCCTTCGAGGAGGGCAAGTGGTTCTGGCCGCCGGAGCTGGTGTCGCTGTACGACACCCCGCTGTGGAAGCGGATGAGCGAGGAGCAGCGGATCCTGCTCTCCCAGCACGAGTCGTCCGCGCTCGCCTCGCTCGGCATCTGGTTCGAGATCATCCTGATGCAGCTGCTCGTACGGCACATCTACGACAAGGCGGCGACGAGCGCGCACGTGCGGTACGCCCTCACCGAGATCGAGGACGAGTGCCGGCACTCGAAGATGTTCGCGCGGCTGATCAGCCGCAGCGGCACCCCCCACTATCCGGTGAGCCGCGCGCACAACAACCTCGGCCGGGTGTTCAAGACCATCTCCACGACCCCCGGCTCCTTCACGGCCACGCTGCTCGGCGAGGAGATCCTCGACTGGATGCAGCGGCTGACGTTCCCCGACGAGCGCGTCCAGACGCTGATCCGCGGGGTCACGCGCATCCACGTCGTCGAGGAGGCGCGCCATGTCCGCTACGCGCGCGAGGAGTTGCGCCGCCAGATGATGACGGCACCGCGCTGGTCGCAGGAGTTCACCAGGATCACCTCCGGTGAGTTCGCCCGGGTGTTCTCGGTCGCCTTCGTCAACCCCGAGGTGTACACCAACGTCGGTCTGGACAAGCGCGAGGCCGTGGCCCAGGTCAGGGCCAGCGGGCACCGGCGCGAGGTGATGCAGACAGGCGCCCGCCGGCTGACGGACTTCCTGGACGACATCGGGGTGCTCCGGGGCGTGGGCCGCAGGATGTGGCGGTCGTCGGGGCTGCTGGCCTGACGGGCCGCCACCGGCGGTGACGGACGTCAGGGCTGCTGGACCGACGGGCGTCCGGCTGCGGGCGAACGTTAGGCTTCCGGCCATGACCTCCGCTGCCGGCACCCGTGCGTACCGACGGCTCAGCGTGGAGGAGCGGCGCAGCCAGCTCATCGACGCCGCGCTGTCCCTCTTCGCGCACCGCGCGCCCGAGGACGTCTCGCTCGACGACGTCGCGGAGGCGGCGGGGGTGTCGCGCCCGCTCGTCTACCGCTACTTCCCCGGCGGCAAGCAGCAGCTGTACGAGGCCGCGCTGCGGTCGGCCGCGGACGCCCTGCAGATGTGCTTCGAGGAGCCGCCGGGCGGCCCGCTGACGCAGCGGCTGTCCCGGGCGCTGGACCGCTATCTCGCCTTCGTGAACGAGCACGACGCCGGGTTCAGCGCCCTGCTGCAGGGCGGCAGCGTCGTGGAGACCTCGCGTACGACCGCCATCGTCGACGGCGTGCGCAGGGCCGCCGCCGAGCAGGTCCTCGCCCACCTCGGAGCCAGCGAGCCCGGGGCACGGCTGCGGATGACCGTACGGGTGTGGATCACTGCGGTCGAGGCCGCGTCGCTGATCTGGCTGGACGAGGACAAGCAGCCGCCGCTGGAGGAGCTGCGGGACTGGCTCGTCGAGCAGTTCGTCGCGGTGCTGACGGTGACCGCGGGGCGGGACCCCGGGACCGCCGATGTGCTGCGGGACGCGCTGTCGCGGGAGGCCGCCGACGGCCCGGATTTGTGACACTGGTGCCGTGAAGAGCGAGAACACCCCCTTCGTGGGCGGGCCGCTGGACGGCCGCGTCCTGCCGGTGCTGCTCGGGATCACCGGCCACCCGCCGAAGGTGTACCGGGTGCCGGTACCGGACGCCGCCGGCGGCCCGCCGACCGTGCTCGTCTACCGCCGGGTCCCGGTGGAGACGGGCGGCCGGGCGCTGTCGCTGCACCGGGGGTGGAGGTACGAGTTCGATCCGGAGGGGAAGGCCGGCTCGGGGCCCAGATGGCCCTGGTCGAAGCCGGGTCAGGACTGACGCGACCCACTCAAGTCCCGCCGTGCGGCCACGCCCGAGCACACATTCGCCTTCCGAAAGAGCACGCTCACGGCGCTCCCCTCGGAGAAGCGACCGATGGGGTGACCGATTTGATCCACATTGCTCAGTTGTAGGGTATTTCCTCCCTTGCCTGGTTGCATGCTCACCCTGGGTGGACGGCCCACCCCGCAAGCGGAGGTGATGACGTGTCAGGCAAACTTCTGCGACTGGTCTGCACCGGAGCGGCGACGGCGGCACTGACGGTCGGGAACACGGGCACGCTGTGCGCTCCCGCCTCCGCCGCCGGCTCGGCCGCGACGTCCGCCACCGCGGCGGTCACCTCACCCGGGCCGGGCGAGCGGTCCGTCTCCCAGCTGCTGAAAGACCTTCAGGGGCTGTACCGCGACGCCGAGAAGGCCACGGAGACGTACAACGCGACCGCGGTGAAACTGAAACGTCAGCGGGCCGAGGTCTCCACGCTGAGCACCCGGCTCGCCAAGGCACGTCTCGATCTGTACAACAGCCGGGAGGCCGCCGGACGGCTGGCCCGGCAGCAGTACCAGAGCAGCAGCGACATCTCCCAGTACATGGAGCTGCTCCTCGCCCGCGATCTGCAGCAGGCGCTCGACCAGGGACATGTGATCCAGCGCGTGGCGCAGGAACGGGCCGCCACCGTGGACCGGCTGACCCGCAGCGAGGCGCACGCCGACGCACTGGCCACCCGGGCACGTGGCGCACTCGACCGGCAACTCACCCTCGCCGAGCAGCAGAAGAAGGACCGGGACACGGTGCGGAAGCGGCTGGGCGAGGTCGAGAGGCTGATCGCCTCGCTGAAGGCCGAGCAGCTCGCCAGGTTGCGGCGGGCCGAGGACGCCGAGGCGGCCAGGGCGCAGCAGCAGTTCCTCGCGGCCGGGCTGCTGAGCGGTTCGCGGACGCCGTCCGGGAGCGGGGCCGCGGCCCTGCGGTACGCCGTACAGCAGATCGGCAAGCCGTACGCGTGGGGGGCGGAGGGGCCCTCGTCGTTCGACTGTTCGGGGCTGACGTCGCAGGCGTGGGCCTACGCGGGGCAGACCATTCCGCGGACCAGTCAGCAGCAGTGGGCACAACTGCCGCGGGTGTCGCTGCGCAGCATCCGCCCCGGGGACCTCGTCGTCTACTTCCGCGAGGCCACGCACGTGGCGATCTACCTCGGAAACGGCCTGGTGGTCCAGGCGCCGCGGCCCGGCGCGAAGGTGAAGGTCTCCCCCATCGCGTCGAACCCCGTCCTGGGCGCCGTCCGCCCGGACCCGGGCCGAAAGGCCCTGTCCCGGACGTCGTACGACGCGCCGAAGGTGCCGCGGGGGGCTGGGGCGGGCGCGGATACGGGGTATAGGGCGGCCTCCGGGCCGGCTGGCGGGTGACACCAGGTGTGGGCAGCCAGGCGCTGCGTTGTGGGCAGTCGTTCCGCTGGGGCGGAACGGGTGGGCACAACCCACGACGGCGGGTGCCCTCGCGTACGGCCTCAGCACAGCTTCCGGGGGGATCCCCGGTACCCGGAAACCCCCGGGTACCGGAACGACCGGGGCAGGCTACGCCTGCGCCACCTCGGCGAGGTACGCCTCCGTCTTCGCCGGCTCATAGAAGAAGTTCTCGAAGTCCGCCGGGTTGTTGAACCCGTTGGCGAACCGGTCGGCCACCGGCTGAAGCTGCCCCGCGGCCCCGATGAGGTTCAGGACATGCTCCGGCGGCACACCGAGCATGGCATTGGTCCACTTGGTGACGTGCTGCGCAGTCTCCCAGTACCGGTCGAACGTCCCCTGCATCCATTCCTCGTCGAACGGCTTCTCCCCGTGCTCGAGGATCGAAGCGATGTACGACGCAGCGCACTTGGACGCGGAGTTGGAGCCCTGACCGGTGATCGGGTCGTTGGCCACGACGACGTCGGCCACGCCGAGGACCGCCCCGCCACCGGGCAGGCGCCCGATCGGGTTGCGCACGGTCGGCGCGTACCGCCCGGACAGCGTGCCGCCCGCGTCCGTCAGCTCCACCTTGGTGGCCCGCGCGTACTCCCAGGGCGTGAACTTCTCCATGAGCTCCAGCGTCAGCGACAGGTGCTCGGACGGGTCCTTGACGCCCTTGAAGACATCGAGCGGACCGCCGGGGACACCCTCCCAGAAGAGGATGTCGGCGCGGCCGGACGTGGTGAGCGTCGGCATGACGAAGAGCTCGCCCACGCCGGGGACGAGGTTGCAGCGGACCGCGTCGAAGTCCGGGTGCTCGGGCCGCGGGCCGAGGCCGTGGACATAGGCGACGGCGAGGGCGCGCTGCGGCTCGGCGTACGGGGAGCGCGAGGCGTCCCGGCCGAACATGGACACCAGTTCGCCCTTGCCGGCGGAGACGAGCACGAGGTCGTACGTGCGCGAGAAGTAGTCGAGGTCCGACACCGCGGCACCATGGATCACCAGCTGGCCGCCGCGCTGCGCGAACGTCTCCATCCAGCCGGCCATCTTCACGCGCTGGTCGACGGACTGGGCGTACCCGTCGAGCTTGCCGACCCAGTCGATGGCGCGCTGCGAGGGGCCCGGGTCGAAGGAGCCGGGGGCGGCGACGGAGACGCCGAGACCCTCGATCTTCGGGGCCTGCGACTCCCAGAAGTTCAGCCCGAGGTCGCGCTCGTGCTGCAGCGCGGTGTGGAACATGCACTGCGTGGACATGACCCGGCCGGCCCGGATCTCGTCCGCCGTACGGTTGGACATCAGGGTGACCTCGTACCCGTGCGACTGGAGTCCGAGGGCGATCTGGAGCCCGGACTGGCCGGCTCCGACGACGAGTATCTTCCGCATGGCGGGGTGTCTTCTTCCTACTGGGGTGAACTGGCCATGGGGGCACCTCCCAGGCCCTTCAGGCACTGGGGGACTGCCGTGGCTGTGGTGGGGGGTCAGGTCCTGCGGGTGGTGGCGTCGGCTGGGCGCTGGTTCATTCGGGGGCGACGTCCAGCGCGTGGCCGACCAGCGCGAGGAGTGTCTCGACCACGGATATCCGCTGTCTCGCGTCCATGATCAGAACCGGGATGTGCGGCGGTATCGTCAGCGCCTCGCGCACGTCCTCGACCTCGAAGCTCTCCGTGCCGTCGAAGTGGTTGACGGCCACGACGTACGGCAGTCCGCAGCTCTCGAAGTAGTCGAGCGCCGGGAAGCAGTCGGGCAGCCGCCGGGTGTCGGCGATGACCACCGCGCCGATGGCCCCGCGCACCAGGTCGTCCCACATGAACCAGAAGCGCTGCTGGCCCGGCGTCCCGAAGAGGTACAGGACGAGGTCGTCGTCGAGCGTGATGCGGCCGAAGTCCATCGCGACCGTGGTGGTCGTCTTGTCGGGGGTCGCTGCCAGGTCGTCGGTGTCCTCGCTGGCCTGGGTCATCAGCGCCTCCGTCTGGAGGGGCTGGATCTCCGAGACCGCGGTGACCAGCGTCGTCTTGCCGACGCCGAAGCCGCCCGCGACGACGATCTTCGTGGCGATGGGGGCGCGCGTCCGGTCCGTCTGCCAGGCCTGCAGTCGTTCCTCGGGGTCCTCCGGCCGGTCGGAGGCAAGCAGTTCAGAGACGGCGGAGTCCACCCAGCACCCTTTCCAGCAGCGCGCGGTTCGGCTGTCCCGGACCGTGGCCGGTTCCGTACACGCGGATCTTCCCCTGGTCCGCGAGGTCGCTGAGGAGCACGCGGACCACACCGAGGGGCATCTTCAGCAGCGCGGCGATCTCGGCCACCGTGCGCATCCGGCGGCAGAGCTCGACGATGGCCCGCATCTCCGGCATGACGCGCGTGGACAACGAGCCGTTGGTCAGCTCGAGACGCTCCTCGGGAGCATCGAGCGCGGCCACGAACGTCTCGACGAGCAGCACGTGCCCGAAGCGGGTGCGGCCGCCGGTGAGCGAGTACGGGCGTACCCGGGCCGGTTTGCGGTCGCCGCCTCTGGTCGGCAGCTTCGACGGTTTCGACGTGGTCACTTGGCGCTCTCCATGGGCTTGCTCCCTATCGGCTCACTGTGCATCGACTGGCGCAGCTCACGGCGGAGTTCGGGGGTGAGCACATGCCCGGCACGGCCGACGAAGAGCGCCATGTGGTACGCGACGACGCTCATGTCGCAGTCCGGGCTGGCATGCGCGCCGAGCAGGGAGCCGTCGCTGATCGACATGACGAAGAGGCTGCCCTCGTCCATGGCGACCATGGTCTGCTTGACGTTGCCGAAGCCCATCACCTTGGCCGCGCCGATGGTGAGGCTGCCGACCCCGGAGACGATGGTGGCGAGGTCCGCGCTGGAACCTCGGGGGCCCTGCGGCCTGGCGGCCGGCTGCTCCACGTGGTGTCCGGGGTCGGAGGAGAGCAGCAGCAGCCCGTCGGAGGACACGACGGCGACGGACAGCAGCCCTGGCACCTCCTCGACGAGGTTGGCGAGCAGCCACTGCAGGTTGCGGGCCTCGCGGCTCAGTCCCGATCGGCTCGGTGATCCGTCCGTACGGTCAGTGGTGGGCGTACTGGGAGTGCTGGGCGTACGCGCGGGCGCAGTCAACTGCTTGCCTCCTCGACTGTGTCCCCCTTGGCTTCGTCGGTAGTACGTGTGATGGGGCCCGGCTGCGGAGATCCGAACACCGGCGGCACCGGTCCGGGCGCCGCCTGCGGCGCCTCGGCCGTCGGGGACTGCGGCGATCGGGGCGCCGCCTGGGGCGCCTCAGCCGTCGCCTCGGAGAACCAGGCACGCCGCTCCGGCCCCTCGGCCGTCGGGTCCGGCGACCAGAACGCCCGCTCCCGCGACTCGGCCGGCCGCTCGGGCTCGACCATCCGCTCCCGCGGTTCAGGGTCTCGCTGCTCCGGCACCGCGGCCGTCGGCGACTGCTGAGTTCCGTATGCCGGCCGCGCCGACCCGGGCTGCTGTGACGCCTCGGCCGTCGGCTCGAACGACCAGGTGCCCCGCTCCCGCGACTCGGCCACCCATCCAGGCGCCTCCACCGTCCGCTCCCGCGGCTCGGCGGCCCTCTGCTCCGGCAACCCGGCCGTCGGCGGCTGAGGCGACTCCCTGACCGGCGTCGGCGCCTGGGCGCTCTCCCCGGCGAGTTCGGCCTCGACGTCGCGCCGGCCCGCCTGCGACCCCTGGTGGAAGCCGCCGAGCTTGCGGCGCAGCGCTTCGGCGTCCACGGAACCGCCGCGCGGCTTCGGCACGGAGGCGGCAGGTGCCACCTTGGGCGTCCGCTTGGGCAGCCCCTTGTCCGTGACGCGGTCCCAGGCGGGCGGCTGGAGCGGGGATCGCGGCTCCTCCGCGGGCGCCGCCGCCTGCGGCAGCTCCGCCGGCGACCGGCGGCCGGCCGCGGGCTCCTCGCCTTCGTCGGAGGTCCGGTCATGGATCTCACGGTCGTCGGCGGCACGCCGTGCTTCGGCGGCGGCCCGTCCGTACTCGTCCTCGGCGGCGGCCCGTCCGTACGCCGCCTCGGCGGCGGTCCGTCCGGTTGCCTCGCCGTCGGCGGTCGGTTCGAAGACGTCGTCTCCGCCGCCCTGCTCGGCCGTTTCCCCGGCCTCGCGCAGGGACTGCTCCGCCGCGGCGATGAGCGGATCCCGCCCGGTGCGCCCCGGCAGTACGTTCGAGTTGGCCTCGGCCTCCGAGCCGGGCAGCGCCAGGGACGGCGCACCCCCGACCACGGGGGCTGCCGTGGGCGCCGAGATCCCGGGTGCGGCGGCGAGCAGGGGCCCCGGCAGCACGGCGACGGCCGTGATGCCCCCGTGCTTCTGCTCGCGCAGCTGCACCCGCAGCCCGTGCCGCGCGGCCAGCCGCGCCACCACGTACAGGCCGAGACCGAGCCCCTCGTCGTCGTGCTCGTGCACGTCGTCCGGGTCGAACGCGGCCAGCCGGGTATTGACCTCCTGCAGCCGCTCGTCGGTCATGCCGATGCCCTCGTCCTGGACGGAGAGCATCACCTCGCCGTTCTCCAGGAGCCAGCCCGAGACCTCGACGGAGGCGTCGGGCGGCGAGAACGACGTGGCGTTCTCCAGCAGTTCGGCGATGAGGTGGCTGAGATCGTCCGCGGCGAAACCGGCCACATGGGCGTGCGGCGGAAGCGAGGAGATACGGACCCGCTCGTACCGCTCGATCTCGCTGACCGCGGCGCGTACGACGTCGACGAGCGGCACAGGCCCGGGGTTGTTGTGGCCGTGCTCGGCGCCCGCGAGGACCAGCAGGTTCTCGCTGTGGCGGCGCATGACGGTCGCCAGGTGGTCGAGCTTGAACAGGGTGGCGAGCCGCTCGGGGTCCTGCTCGCGCTCCTCGAGCCGCTCGATGATCGCCAGCTGCCGTTCGACGAGGCCGAGCGTGCGCAGCGAGAGGTTCACGAAGGTGGAGTTGATGCTGTGCCGCATCCCCTCCAGGCCGGCCTTGGCGTCGGCGAGCTGGGCGCGCAGCGCCTCACGCTCGTCCGCCATGCTCTGCCGCTGGCCGACGAGGTGCTTGCGGTCGGCTTCGAACGTGGCGAGGCGCTCCTGGAGGCCGACGGCGTGGGCATGCAGCGCGTTGACGGAACGTACGACCTGGGCGAACTCGTCGTTGCGGCCGGTGAACCGGACCGGCTCCTCCGCCACCGGGTCGGCGGCGACACGGGCCGAGCCGATGCGCAGAACGGCGAGCGGGCGGGTGAGCGAGCGGGCCATGGCCATGGAGACGCCGACCGCGGCCAGCAGGCAGACGCCGACCAGCGCGATGCGGATCTCCAGCGCGGTCACGTCGTCGTCGCGCAGCTGGGCCAGGTCCTTGGTGCGCCGGTCGTTGAGGGACGCCTCGACACCGCGCATGAGGTCGACCCGGGCGGAGAGGGCCGCATCGACCTTCTTGCTGCTGTAGTGGAGCTCCGCGGCGGACAGCTTCGGCTGGTCGGTGAGGCGGGCGAGGTACTTCTCCGCGGTGGTGACGTCCGGGCCGGTGACCGTGGAGTCGTACGACGCGCGGCCGGCGGCCGGGGCGGATTCCTGGAAGTCGGCGAGGGCGGCCTGCTCCCGTACGCGGGCCTGCTGGGCGGCGGCGCTGAGCTCGCCCCGCGCCTTGACGTCGGCGGCCGACTCGGTGGTGACGGTGGTGGGCAGCCCGGTGACCGGGTCGATCGTGGTGGTGGTCGTGGTGGTCCGGGGCACGGCGTAGGCGGCGAGCAGGAGCCCGCGGGCGGCCGCCGCCTGCTCGACGGCGCTGTCGAGATCCACCAGGGCACGCGATCCGGAGCCCGCGCGGGGCGGCAGCTGATCCGCCAGCTCCCTGGCGAGGGCGTGCAGTTCGGAGATGACCTCGGAGTACGCGGCATGCGCTTCGAGAGCAGTGCTCTTGCCGGTGAGCGCTGTTCTCCGGACGGCCGCGATGTCCTTGATGTCGCGGAGCAGCGCGGCGGGGGCGTCGGTACGCAGTTCGTCGGCCTGCCGGTCGACGCGGGCGCTGCGCTGCCCGGAGAGCCCCTTGCCCTCAGGGCGGCCCGCGGCGATATAGGAGGTGACGTCGTCGCGTTCGTCGGCCAGGGAGTGGGCCAGGGTGAGAGCCTGCTGCGTCTGCTCGGCGAGCGTCACCAGCTGCTGGGAGTCGTTCAGCTGCCCGGAGGCCGCGACGATGGCCGGCGCGCCCGCTCCGGCGATCGCGGCGGCGACGACGGCGACGGCGACGATGAGGCGGTTGCGCACGCGCGCGGGGCGGCGCCGGTCCACGGCTGCCAGGGCCGCCGTTCCAGGGGCACCCGACGCTCCCGTGGGGCCGGTACCTCCGCCGGACATGGCATTTACGGCGCCGAGGTCACCCGCGGCGCTCGGTGCCCCCGCGCCAGTCGGGACACCGGTGCCGTACTGCGCACCCGCGCCCGGAGCGCTCTTTGCCGCGTCGGGAGCGGTCGGCGTGATCCGCTGGCCGGGCACGGAGGCGCCGGGCGCACCCCCGCCGACCGTGTCGAACGCCGTCTGCCCGCCCTTGCGTCGCCGAGGCCGCATCTTCTGCACCGGTGCTCGCATTCCTGACTCGTCCAACCCCTGGGCCCGGGTGACGGTCCGTCAACGCGAGCGCCTCCTCATACGGCTCCAGACCATTCCAGCGCCGATGAGCAGCGACCGCCCATCGCCTTGCCCGCCACCCGAAGGAGTGAACATCGACGGGGAGTTGGTGGGCAAGTTCCCGGAGCCACGCTCACAGCCCGTGCACACGGCCATGGGTGGACGTCTCCACTGACCTTTGGCAAGATGCCCCGCCGCAGCCAGGCGGGGTGGATCATTCCGACCGAAATCCGGCGTCTGACCTGCTGGTTCGCCATATGATCCGAGCGTTCACCAAGAGTTGCGGATCGCGTGAAGACCTCGTGCAGACTGACTGAATGCGTATCGAGCTCGCAACAGCCCCGGGTACCCCTGCCCGGCCCAATGAGGACTATGCATCGGTGGCGGTTCCGGCCTCAGGACAGGGTGGTTCGCTCGTCCTGCTCGACGGAGTGACGCCACCGCCGGACGAGACGGGCTGTCGGCATTCCGTTCCGTGGTTCACGGCGCGACTGGGCGGAGCGCTGGGCGAACTGTCCGTTTCGCGAAGAGATTTGACACTGCAGGAGATCCTTTCGGAGGCAATCCGGCGCACCGCCGAAGCTCACCGCGAAACCTGTGACCTTTCTCACCCGCGGACACCGCAGGCGACCGCCGTGCTGGCGCGCTGGGACGACGAGCGGTTCGAGTATCTGGTGCTGTCCGACTCCGCCCTGCTCATCGAGGGCCAGGACGGCACGGTCCGCGCCGTCCTGGACGACCGCCTGTCGCGCCTGCCGCGCTCCTCGCTCGCCTCGGACGCGGTCGCCGACGCGACGGTGCGCAACAAGGAGGGCGGCTTCTTCACCGCGGCGGCCGATCCCTCCGTATCCGCGCGTGCGGTCACCGGATCGGTGCCGCGGTTGGGCGTACGAGCGGTGGCCGCGCTCACGGACGGGGCCACACGCTGGGTGGAGAAGTTCGGGGAGGGCGACTGGCACGACTGCCTCACCTTCCTCCGCAAGGAGGGCCCCCAGGCGCTCATCGACCGTGTCCGGGCCCTGGAGAGCGCGGACACCGAGCGGCGGTTCCTGGGCCGCAGCAAGAGACACGACGACGCGGCGGTGGTGTACGCCGAACCGTGAGACGCCGGCAACGTGCCGGGCCTAGGAGACCGATGAAGATCTTGCTCCGACCACCCGGCTCGCCCCGGATTGCCAGTAAATGTCAATCGTCATGAACCGATGCAAGCCGGGCGCGATTCCAAGATCTTCAGGACACTCCTAGCCCTCGGCTCCCGCGTTCAGCTGATGGAGGAGGCGGGCCAGTTCCGCCACCTCCATGCGGTCCCAGTCGGCGAGCTGGCGGACATAGCGGGCACGGCGGGCGTCCCGCACGGTGCGGAAGCGGTCGCGCCCCTCGTCGGTGAGGTGCACGAGCCAGGCGCGCCCGTCGGCGGGGTCGGGCTCGCGTGCGACCAGCCCGAGTTCCTCGAGCGCGCGCAGCTGCCGGCTCATCGTCGCCTTGCCGACGCCGATGTACGCGGCGAGTTCGGTGGCCCGCTGCTGCCCGCGCTCATCCAGTCGTACGAGGAGTCCGTACGCCGCGGGTTCGAGGTCGGGGTGGACCTCGCGGGCCATCTCGCCTGAGGTGGCCCGTGCGCGGCGCAGAAAGACGGTCAGTTCGCGTTCCAGCGAAAGGAATTCACGGTCCGCACCGTGTTCCGGCGCTTCGGACGCGCTCCCGCGCTCCGCCCCGGTTCCGGCTTCTCTGCCGGCTTCGTTCCCGTCCTCGTGCACGTCAGCACCCATGCCCCGGTTTCCCGACTCTGAAAGTTTCCCTCGATGCGCAGCCGTTGCCGCAGCTCGACCAGTATTTCGCAGGAGTAGACCAACGGCGGCCGCCGGGCCCTCTTCCCACGCCGGGATCTACGTGCGTAGAGTCTCCGCCGAGCACCACTTCTCTGGCATGTGCACGCCATTGAGGGCGGCGAAGAAGCCCCACCGACATGGCGGCGAACCGGCACAGCGGCACCTTCCCCCACCTTTGGGCTCCACCGAGCTCACCGAGGCCTTCGGAGGCACGTATGCCCGTGCACAGATCCACGCCCTCCCCCGCACCCCGCCGGACGTGGGCGACATCCCCCTCGACATCCCCATCGGCATCCCCCTCTGCCCGCGGCCCGCGCCTCGCACGCCGCTCGGGCCGCTCCGCGGCCGGGATTCTCCTCGCGGCACTCTCGCTCCTGCTCGCGCTGCCGTTCGCGGCGCAGGCGGCCGGCACCGCGGACGTACCGGCCCGCGGCTCGGCCTACATGGGCATGGGCGTCGTCGAGCACGACGGCCAGGGCGGGCTGCCCGCGGACGGCAACGCCACGCAGACGGAGGGCGTGGACGTCAGCAGCTACCAGGGCAACGTCGCCTGGTCGACGCTGTGGAGCAGCGGCGTGAAGTGGGCCTACGTCAAGGCCACCGAGGGCACGTACTACAAGAACGCCTACTTCACACAGCAGTACAACGGTTCGTACAACATCGGGATGATCCGCGGGTCGTACCACTTCGCGACCCCCGACACGACGACCGGGGCCACCCAGGCCAACTACTTCGTGGACAACGGCGGCGGCTGGTCCAAGGACGGCAAGACGCTGCCGGGCGTGCTGGACATCGAGTGGAACCCGTACGGAGCGGACTGCTACGGCAAGACGCAGAGCGGCATGGTCAGCTGGATCAAGAGCTTCCTGGACCAGTACAAGGCGCGTACGGGGCGGGACGCGGTGATCTACACCTCGACGAGCTGGTGGACGCTGTGCACGGGCAACTACAGCGGTTTCGCGTCGACCAACCCGCTGTGGATCGCTCGCTACAACACGACGGTCGGTGAACTCCCCGCCGGGTGGAGCTACTACACCATGTGGCAGTACACGTCGACCGGCCCCACGGTCGGCGACCACGACAAGTTCAACGGGGCCCTGGACCGGGTGCAGGCACTGGCCAACGGCTGATCAGCACGTACGCGCGGGCCCGGGACCCACAGGGGTCCCGGGCCTTTGCCTTCCGGTCGCGTCCGTCACTCCGCGACCGAAACCTTCGTCGCCCGGCCTTGGCGGGCTGCCTGGTCACGCGGCGAGCGGCACCTGCGCCGGCGCGCCGTTCGTCGCCGGTGACAGCGCCAGCTCCAGCACCTGGCGGACGTCCGTGACCGCGTGGACGTCGAGCTTGTCCAGGACCTCGGCCGGGACGTCGTCCAGGTCGGGTTCGTTCCGCTTCGGGATGACCACCGTCGTGATCCCGGCCCGGTGGGCGGCCAGCAGCTTCTGCTTGACGCCGCCGATGGGCAGGACCCGCCCGGTCAGCGAGACCTCACCGGTCATCGCCACATCCGTACGGACCTGGCGGCCGCTCAGCAGCGACGCGAGGGCCGTCGTCATGGTGACGCCCGCGCTCGGGCCGTCCTTCGGCACCGCGCCCGCCGGGAAGTGGATGTGCACGCCCCGCTCCTTCAGGTCGCCGACCGGCAGCTCCAGTTCGGCGCCGTGCGAGCGGAGGAAGGAGAGAGCGATCTGTGCGGACTCCTTCATGACGTCCCCGAGCTGGCCGGTGAGGGTCAGTCCGGCCGCGCCGGTCTCCGGGTCGGCGAGCGACGCCTCGACGTACAGCACGTCGCCGCCCGCGCCGGTGACGGCGAGCCCGGTGGCCACGCCGGGGACCGACGTGCGCCGCTCGGCGGGGTCCTGCGCGGACTCGGGCACGTGGTGCGGCCGCCCGATGAGCCCGCGGAGGTCGCCGTCCGTGACCGTGAACGGCAGCGCGCGCTCGCCCAGTTCGTGCTGGGACGCGACCTTGCGCAGCAGGCGCGCGATGGAGCGCTCGAGGGTGCGTACGCCTGCCTCGCGCGTGTACTCGCCGGCGAGCTTGCGCAGCGCGCCCTCGTCGATCGTGACCTCGTCCTTGTCGAGCCCGGCCCGCTCCAGCTGACGCGGCAGCAGGTGGTCGCGGGCGATGACGACCTTCTCGTCCTCGGTGTAGCCGTCGAGCCGGACGAGCTCCATACGGTCGAGCAGCGCCTCCGGGATGGCTTCCAGAACGTTGGCGGTGGCGAGGAAGACGACGTCGCTCAGGTCGAGCTCCACCTCCAGGTAGTGGTCCCGGAAGGTGTGGTTCTGCGCGGGGTCGAGGACCTCGAGCAGTGCGGCCGCGGGGTCGCCGCGGAAGTCGGAGCCGACCTTGTCGATCTCGTCGAGGAGGACGACGGGGTTCATGGACCCGGCCTCCTTGATGGCGCGGACGATACGGCCGGGCAGGGCGCCCACGTACGTACGCCGGTGGCCGCGGATCTCCGCCTCGTCGCGTACGCCGCCGAGCGCGACGCGCACGAACTTCCGCCCCATGGCGTGCGCGACCGACTCGCCGAGGCTGGTCTTGCCGACACCGGGCGGGCCGACGAGCGCGAGAACGGCACCCCCGCGCCGCCCGCCGACCACGCCCAGGCCCCGGTCGGCGCGCCGCTTTCGCACCGCCAGGTATTCGGTGATCCGCTCCTTCACGTCTTCGAGGCCCGCGTGTTCGGCGTCGAGCACGGCCTTGGCGCCCTGGATGTCGTACTGGTCTTCGGTCCGCTCGTGCCAGGGGAGCTCGAGGACGGTGTCGAGCCAGGTGCGGATCCAGGAGCCCTCGGGCGACTGGTCGCTCGACCGCTCGAGCTTGTCGACCTCCTTGAGCGCGGCCTCGCGGACCTTCTCGGGCAGGTCGGCGGCCTCCACACGCGCGCGGTAGTCGTCGGGCTCGTCGTCCCCATCCTCGCCGTTTAGCTCGCGCAACTCCTTGCGCACGGCTTCGAGCTGGCGCCGCAGCAGGAACTCGCGCTGCTGCTTGTCCACGCCCTCCTGGACGTCCTTGGCGATGGACTCGGCCACGTCCTGCTCGGCGAGGTGTTCGCGCAGCTGCTCTGTGGCGAGCTTCAGACGCGCGACCGGGTCGGTGGTCTCCAGGAGCTCCACCTTCTGGGTGGTCGTCAGGAACGGTGAGTAGCCGGAGTTGTCCGCGAGTGCCGACACGTCGTCGATCTGGGCCACGCGGTCCACGACCTGCCAGGCGCCGCGCTTCTTCAGCCAGCTCGTGGCGAGTGCCTTGTACTCCTTCACCAGCTCGGCGACCGCGCCCGGCAGCGGCTCCGGCACGGTCTCGTCGACCTGCAGGCCCTCGACCCACAGCGCCGCACCCGGCCCGGTCGTCCCGGCGCCGATCTGCACGCGCTCTCGGCCGCGGATCAGCGCGCCCGGATCACCGCCGGAGAGCCGCCCGACCTGCTCCACGGTGCCGAGCACACCGGTCGCGGCGTACGTCCCGTCGATGCGTGGAACAAGGAGCACCTTCGGCTTGCTGTCGCCAGTGGACCGCGCGGCGGCCTGAGCGGCCTCCACCGCGGCTCGTACGTCGGCATCGGTGAGGTCCAGCGGAACCACCATCCCGGGCAGCACGACCTCGTCGTCGAGCGGCAACACGGGCAGGGTGAGCGGTGTGGACGTCGATCCCATGATCTCCCCTTCGGCAGTCAAGTTGAGTTATGCACGCTCAATGCACATGAGTCGCTGGATGTTCCCGGGGCGTTGTTCGCTCTGAGCGATCAAGCAGGCGGCCCAGGTCAGCCGGGTGCGGAATGGGCCGGGAGCACTTCGTGGAGGAGGAGCGATGGACATGGTCCGGGCCTGGGTCGACGGTTGGGTCGTCTCGCGGGGAGCGTCTGAGCCGGTGGAGCGGCCCTGGGGCTACACCGTCGACGTCGGGCTGCGCCATCAGGTCACGCGGCACGTCCTGCCGGCAGCCGACGAGCCCACCGTCCGCAAGCTCACCGAGGACGTGGGCGCCCCCGGCGTATGGCTGAAGCTGTTCGAGGCACCGGAGACGGTCGCGCCCTGGCTCGCCCCGGGCTGGACGCTCGACGACCCGGCCTTCCTCATGACGGCCCCGCTGCACCGGGCCGCCGCACCGGCCCCGGACGGCTACGGGCTGCGGACCTGGACCCGCGACGGCGTCACCCGGGTCCTCGTCGTGACCGACGACGGCGGATTCGCGGCCCGCGGCCAGATCGCCCCGACCGGCCCGACGGCGGTCGCCGACCGGATCGAGACCGACCCGGCCCACCGCCGCCGGGGGCTCGGCAGCCTGGTGATGCGCACGCTCACGACCATCGCGGTGGAGCAGGGCGCCACGACGGGGGTGCTGAGCGCGACGGTGGCGGGGCGGGCGCTGTACGAGTCGCTGGGGTGGCGGGTGCATGCGCCGCTGACCGGGGTCTACTTCAGCCCCGCCGGCTGAGGTCGGCAGCGGCCGCCTTCGCCGAGCCACGCCCCGCGCCCGCCTGCCGAAAAGGGCAGGACGCACGGGGCGGGCCAATGCCACGATGCTCGATCGTGGAGGGCTACGAGGAGGGCTGCGGGGAGCGCTGCGAGGAACGTTACGAGGCGAGTCCCGAGGTGCTGGCCGTCATCGCCGCCCGGCACGGGACCACCGCTGAACAGGTCCGGCCCGTCCTCTCGGGGGCTGCCAACCGCGTCTTCTTCCTCGGGGACGACTTGGTGCTGCGGATTCCGCGGACGGTGCGGTTTCTCCCCGACCTGGTCAAGGAGGCCGCGGTCATCCCCGCCGCGCGACGCGCCGGGGTGCGCACTCCCGATGTCGTCACGTTCGATGACACGTTCTCCGTGGTGGACGTGCCGTACATGGTGCTCGCTCGGGCGCCCGGAGTGGACCTCGCGGAACTCGAACTGCCCACAGCCCAGACGGAGCGCGTCTTTCGCCAGGTGGGCCGGGAGCTGGCCAAGCTCCACCGGCTGTCCCGCACCACGACACCGGATCTCTCTGCCGTTCCTGCGGACGACGACACCGGCGACCCGCGGACACTCGTGGCCCGCCTCCTCGGCGAAGGCTGGATCGACGTCCGGACGTCTCGCTGGCTCACCGACTGGTTCGACCGGCTCTCCGCTCATCTTCCCCCTGCCCCCGCCCGGGTCCTGGTGCACGGGGACATCTCCCCGCAGAATCTGCTCGCCTCGTCGGCGGCGGGAGACCTCACCTCCATCGTGGACTGGGGTGATGCCCAGTGGGCGGATCCGGCGACCGAGTTCGCCAAGACTCCCTTGACCGGCGTCCCGGCGATGCTCGCCGGATACCGCCAGGAGGCCGGCGAGGGAGCGTCGGCGGATGCGCGGTCCTGGGAGGCACGCGTGCTCTGGTACCACCTCGCCTGGGCCCTCGGCCGCCTGTGGGATCCCGTACCGAAACCCGGCGCACGCCACTGGACCGCCCCACCGGCCAGTCGGCTGCTGGGCCTCCTTCACTTCTTCGCCTCGGCTCCGCCCCGTCCCTGGGCCGATCTGACCTGAGTGCCTTGCCGGGACCGGAAGCCCCGGGCGGTAATTCCCATGACAGCCGGGGCTCGTCACCGCCACGATGCCCGCATGGACCGCCAGACGATCAGCGCTCTCGCCCACGGAGACCACCCGATAGCGGCGCCCCTGAGCGACGCCTCCGTCGCACGGCTACTGGAACGGGCGCTCCCGCGCGCGGGCGGACGTCTGCTCGACCTCGGATGCGGCTCCGGCGAGTGGCTGCTGCGGGCCCTGTCCGGGCGGCCGGGGCTGCGGGCCGACGGGGTCGACCTCGCGCCCGCGGCCCTCGACCGCGCCCGGGCGGCGGCCGAGCGGGACGGCTTCGGCGACCGGCTCACCTTCCACCACCGGGACGCGACGGAGTTCACCGCCACCGACCCCTACGACCTGGTGCTCAGTGTCGGCGCCGCCCACGCCTTCGGCGGACTGCCGCCCACCCTCCGGGCCGCCCGCAGGCACCTCGCCCCGGGCGGAAGCGTCCTCGTCGGGGACGGCTTCTGGGAGCGTGAGCCGGACCGGGCGACGCTCGACGCGGGCTTCGCGCCCGACGAGTTCACCGACCTCGCGACGACCGTCGACCGGATCACGGCCGACGGCTGGCTCCCGGTGTACGGGCACGTCAGTACCGCCGAGGAGTGGGACGACTACGAGTGGTCCTGGACCGGCACCCTCACCCGCTGGGGCCTGGACCACCCCGACGACCCCGGCCACGCCGAAGCCCTGCAGACCGCAACCGCCCACCGCGAGGAATGGTTGCGCGGCTACCGCGGCACTCTGGGCTTCGTGACGCTCGTACTGCGCCGGGCCGACGGCACGTGAGGGCCCTGACGGCGGCTCAGTCAGCGGCCGTCCACCACGTACGGACCGCGGGTCGCGCCCGCCACGCGGACGCGGTGGCCCGAATCGCTGCCGCCATCGGCAGGGACATGACCGCCTCCATCGCGGCCCACGTCGAGCAGCTCGCCTCCCTCGTACGCGAGCACGCGCGCGTGACGCTCAATTTCCACCCGGACCGGCTGCTCGCGGACGGCCGCACGGTGGCCGAGTCCCTCTGTTCGGACGGGCGGTACCGCAGCCAGTACGAGACGGGTCTGTCCAACGGCAGCCGCACCGCGTATCCCGGCGGGGACCGGGACGGCTGGGAGGAGCGGCTGTTCGGCGGGGCGTACCACGCGCCGGGTGTCAGCGCGGGCGAGCGGCCGAGGTACGGCGGGCTCAATGTGATGAAGCATCGCGACGGTGCGTGCCCGCGCTACGGCTCCTGCCATGTGCGGCTGCGGCCCGCTGTGCACGACCGGGCCACCTACTGCTTCGGCGACAGCCATGTCGGCCCGGACGACATCGGCACCGTCGACGCCTTCGCAGCGGTACTCGCCGGGCTGTGCGAGACGGCACGGGGCACCGGCCGGATCCTCGGTGTCACGGGCGCCGATCCGGTGGCGGTCCTGCGCGAACTGCCGGAGTCCGTCGGCCCCGTACGGAACGGGCGGGCGCTGGACGAGTACATCGAGGTGCAGGTCCACGGTCCCGTCGATCTGCGCCTCGATGCGGAAGCCCTGGTCCTGGACCCGTCCTTCCGGGGTTCGCCGACCGGGGCGCTGCTGCTGTACACCGCCGCGCGTCACGGGCTCGCGGTCGAGTGGCACGAGGGGTTCCGCCTGCGGGCGGAGGAGCTGGACGACGAGTTCCGCGGACCGGTCATGCGGCCGCTCGCGGTCCGCGTCTGCGCGGAGTTCGCCGGTGCGGACGGGCTGCTGGACGCGCAGGTCCTGGGACGCGCCGCCGCCTCCGTCGTCACCGAGCCGCAGGAGTGGGCGGAATGGGGCACACAGGACGAAGTGCTGCAGTACGTCAAGCAGTTGTGGCACTGCCTGGTGTGGTTCGGTGAGCCGGCTCCGCCCGCCGCGCCGGTGGCCCGCTCGTCCGCTTCCTGACCAACCGGCTCCGCCGTGACGGCACGAAGGTCTCCGGAGGCGCAAACAAGTGGCCCTGCGGGGACGGGCGGACCAGGATGGGAACCATGTCCATCCCGTACAACACCCCAGTCCCGGAAGGCCCCGTCGTCCTGGACCGACGGGACGGCCCTCACGGTGAAGTGGCCCTCCGCCGCCACGGCGATCTGCTGCAGATCATCGCCAACGGCTGTTTCCTCATGGACACATCGGACGGCCGCTCCGAGCGGCGCCTGGTGGACGCTGCCCTGGACGCGCTGGACGGCCGCAGCTCGCCCAGCGTCCTCATCGGCGGGCTGGGGGTCGGCTTCTCGCTCGCGCATGCGGCCCGGAACCCGCGCTGGCGGCGCATCGTGGTCGTCGAGCGTGAGGACGCGGTCATCGACTGGCACCGCACGGGCCCGCTGTCGGAGTTCTCCGCCGGTGCGCTCGCCGATCCGCGTACGGAGGTCGTGGCCGCCGACCTCGTCGCATACGTACACGGTCCGGAAGAGACATTCGACGCACTGTGCCTGGACATCGACAACGGCCCCGGCTGGACGGTGACCGAGGACAACGAGGGCCTCTATTCACCTGCCGGGCTCGCGGCATGCCGCGAGCGGCTCACCCCGGGCGGTGTCCTCGCCGTCTGGTCCGCCCAGCCATCGCCTCGTTTTGAACAAACCTTGCAGAATGCCGGATTCCAAGGGGTCCGTACCGAAGAGATGGCAGTTGCCCGGGGCGTTCCGGACGTAGTCCATCTTGCAACCAGGCCTGAATAGCCGTGGCGCGGTCGCTGCCCGTACGCTGCTGCTCGGCGCGCAGATCATTCAAGCGTCAAGCGCAGTTAATGGGATCACCCCACGGATTCCGGAAAGCACAGTCAGGGGCGGGGCGATGGAGCAGACGACACACACCTCCCACAACGGCACCGCGGCGGCCACTCCGGGCGCCCAGCGCCGGGTGCTGGTGGTCGAGGACGACCCGACGATCGTCGACGCCATCTCCGCGCGGCTGCGAGCCGAGGGATTCCTCGTGCAAACAGCGGGCGACGGACCGGCCGCCGTCGACACGGCCGAGGCATGGCAACCCGATCTGCTGATCCTCGATGTCATGCTGCCCGGCTTCGACGGGCTCGAGGTGTGCCGCCGGGTGCAGGCGCAGCGGCCCGTGCCGGTACTGATGCTGACCGCGCGTGACGACGAGACCGACATGCTCGTCGGGCTCGGCGTCGGCGCGGACGACTACATGACCAAGCCGTTCTCGATGCGCGAGCTGGCCGCCCGGGTGCACGTCCTGCTGCGCCGCGTGGAGCGTGCCGCGCTCGCGGCGACGACCCCGCGCAGCGGCATACTGCGCCTCGGCGAGCTGGAGATCGACCACGCCCAGCGCCGGGTGCGGGTACGCAGCGAGGACGTCCATCTGACGCCCACCGAGTTCGACCTCCTGGTGTGCCTCGCGAACACACCGCGCGCCGTGCTCTCCCGCGAGCAGCTGCTGGCCGAGGTCTGGGACTGGGCGGACGCCTCCGGCACCCGGACCGTCGACAGCCACATCAAGGCGCTGCGCCGCAAGATCGGCGCCGAGCGGATCCGCACGGTGCACGGCGTCGGGTACGCACTGGAGACGCCCACGCCATGAGCATGCGGGCAGGGCCTGTGGACAGAGGCAGGCGCGGGGACGCGGGTTCTCCGCGCCGGCAGCCCGCCCGCCCGCGACGCCGTGGCGGGGCCCCCTGGGGCTCACTGCGGCCGTTCTCGATCAAGACGAAGCTCGGCACCCTGGTCGTCGTATCGGTGTTCATAACGACCGGCCTGCTGATGGTCGCGGTGCGCACGAAGACGGAGTTCCGCTTCATCACGGTCTTCTCGGTGATAGCGACCCTGCTGATCACCCAGTTCGTGGCGCACTCCCTCACGGCTCCGCTCGACGAGATGAACATCGTGGCCCGCTCCATCTCGCACGGCGACTACACGCGCCGGGTGCGCGGTGCCGACCGGCGCGACGAGCTCGGCGACCTGGCCTCGACGATCAACCGCATGGCCGACGATCTGGAGGCCCAGGACCAGCAGCGCAAGGAGCTCGTCGCGAACGTCTCGCACGAGCTGCGCACCCCCATCGCGGCCCTGCGCGCGGTCCTGGAGAACGTCGTCGACGGCGTCTCGGCGGCCGACCCGGAGACGATGCGTACGGCCCTGAAGCAGACCGAGCGCCTGGGCCGCCTGGTCGAGACCCTCCTCGACCTGTCCCGCCTGGACAACGGCGTCGTACCGCTGAAGGCCCGGCGCTTCGAGGTGTGGCCGTATCTGTCGGGCGTGCTGAAGGAGGCGAACATGATCGCCTCGCAGCGCGCGGGCATCGCCTCGGGGTCCGGCAGCCACACGCGTACGGACGTCCATCTGCACCTGGACGTGTCGCCGCCCGAGCTGACGGCGCACGCGGATCCCGAGCGGATCCACCAGGTCGTGGCCAACCTGGTCGACAACGCCGTCAAGCACAGCCCGCCGCACGGCCGGGTGACGCTGAAGGCACGGCGCGGCCCGACACCCGAGTCGCTTGACCTGGAGGTCCTCGACGAGGGCCCCGGAATTCCGCGGTCGGAGTGGCACCGGGTCTTCGAGCGGTTCAACCGCGGGAGGTACTCCCACGCGGCCTCGAAGGGGCCGGGCAGCGACGGTGGCACGGGCCTCGGCCTGGCGATCGCCCGCTGGGCCGTGGACCTGCACGGCGGCTCGATCGGCGTGGCCGAATCGCCTCGCGGCTGCCGGATCCAGGTCACACTTCCGGGCGTCCCGCATCCGCAAAGTTGACGTAAAGTTCGAGTAGGCGGGGTCCCAAGGGGTCGCGGCGCCGCATCGGCGTATCCGCACACAGCGAAACCACGCTTGTTTCCCGCCAATTCAAGCGCCGAAACACGGTTTTCGATGTGACTTACACGACGGATCACCGGCCCGGCCTGCATCTCTCGGCGATGGAGGCGTAGCCTTTATTCCCGCTGTCCATCACCTTGTGAAGCGGAAGAGGGCGGTTGCCGCCGTGTCGCCACAGTCCCCCAGTAACTCGAGCATCTCCACCGAGACCGACCAAGCCGGGAAGAACCCAGCTGCCGCGTTCGGTGCCAACGAGTGGCTCGTCGACGAGATCTATCAGCAGTACCTCCAGGACCCGAACTCGGTAGACCGAGCCTGGTGGGACTTCTTCGCCGACTACAAGCCGGGCGGCGGCGCCGCCACCACGGCGAAGCCGGACGGTGCTACTGTCGCGGGGGCCCCCGCCGCGCCTGCCGCTCCCGCCGCCCCGGCGCCCGCGGCCCCGAGCGCCGCCGCGCCGGCCGCGCCCGCGGCCCCGAAGCCCGCCGCAGCCCCGGCTCCGGCCCCCGCCGCGAAGCCCGCGGCAGCCGCTCCCGCCGCCAAGCCGGCCGCGGCGAAGCCCGCCGCGCAGGCCGCGCCCGCCGAGGCACCCGAGGGCCCCGAGTTCGTGACGCTGCGCGGCCCCTCCGCCGCCGTCGCGAAGAACATGAACGCGTCACTGGAGCTGCCGACGGCCACGTCCGTCCGCGCGGTCCCCGTGAAGCTGCTCTTCGACAACCGCATCGTCATCAACAACCACCTCAAGCGCGCCCGGGGCGGGAAGATCTCCTTCACGCACCTCATCGGGTACGCGATGGTGCAGGCCATCAAGGCCATGCCGTCGATGAACCACTCGTTCGGCGAGAAGGACGGCAAGCCGACCCTGGTCAAGCCGCCGCACGTCAACCTCGGCCTGGCCATCGACCTGGTGAAGCCCAACGGCGACCGCCAGCTGGTCGTCGCGGCCATCAAGAAGGCCGAGACGCTGAACTTCTTCGAGTTCTGGCAGGCCTACGAGGACATCGTCCGCCGCGCCCGTGACGGCAAGCTGACGATGGACGACTTCACCGGCGTCACGGTCTCCCTGACCAACCCGGGCGGCCTCGGCACCGTGCACTCCGTGCCGCGTCTGATGCCGGGCCAGTCGGTGATCATGGGCGTCGGCTCCATGGACTACCCGGCCGAGTTCCAGGGCACCTCCCAGGACACCCTGAACAAGCTGGGCATCTCCAAGGTCATGACGCTGACCTCGACGTACGACCACCGTGTGATCCAGGGTGCGGCGTCCGGCGAGTTCCTGCGGGTCGTCGCGAACCTCCTCCTCGGCGAGAACGGCTTCTACGACGAGATCTTCGAGGCGCTGCGCATCCCGTACGAGCCGGTCCGCTGGCTCAAGGACATCGACGCCTCGCACGACGACGACGTCACCAAGGCCGCCCGCGTCTTCGAGCTGATCCACTCCTACCGGGTCCGCGGCCACCTCATGGCCGACACCGACCCGCTGGAGTACCGCCAGCGCAAGCACCCCGACCTGGACATCACCGAGCACGGGCTCACCCTGTGGGACCTGGAGCGCGAGTTCGCCGTCGGCGGCTTCGCCGGCAAGTCGATGATGACGCTGCGCGACGTCCTCGGCGTCCTGCGCGACTCGTACTGCCGCACCACCGGCATCGAGTACATGCACATCCAGGACCCCAAGCAGCGCAAGTGGATCCAGGACCGTGTGGAGCGCCCGCACAGCAAGCCGGAGCGCGAGGAGCAGCTGCGCATCCTGCGCCGCCTGAACGCCGCTGAGGCGTTCGAGACCTTCCTGCAGACGAAGTACGTCGGCCAGAAGCGCTTCTCGCTCGAGGGCGGCGAGTCGGTCATCCCGCTGCTCGACGCCGTGATCGACAGCGCGGCGGAGTCCCGCCTGGACGAGGTCGTCATCGGCATGGCCCACCGCGGCCGCCTGAACGTTCTGGCGAACATCGTCGGCAAGTCGTACGCGCAGATCTTCCGCGAGTTCGAGGGCAACCTCGACCCGAAGTCGATGCACGGCTCCGGCGACGTGAAGTACCACCTGGGCGCCTCCGGCACCTTCACCGGCCTGGACGGCGAGCAGATCAAGGTCTCGCTGGCCGCCAACCCGTCCCACCTGGAGACCGTCGACCCGGTCATCGAGGGCATCGCCCGCGCCAAGCAGGACATCATCGGCAAGGGCGGCACGGACTTCACGGTCCTGCCGCTCGCCCTGCACGGTGACGCGGCCTTCGCGGGCCAGGGCGTCGTGGCCGAGACCCTGAACATGTCGCAGCTGCGCGGCTACCGCACGGGCGGCACGGTCCACATCGTCATCAACAACCAGGTCGGCTTCACGGCCCCGCCGGAGTCCTCGCGCTCGTCGATGTACTCCACCGACGTGGCCCGCATGATCGAGGCGCCGATCTTCCACGTCAACGGCGACGACCCGGAGGCCGTGGTCCGCGTGGCCCGCCTCGCCTTCGAGTTCCGCCAGGCGTTCAACAAGGACGTCGTCATCGACCTCATCTGCTACCGCCGCCGCGGTCACAACGAGGCCGACAACCCGTCCTTCACGCAGCCGCTGATGTACGACCTGATCGACAAGAAGCGCTCGGTGCGCAAGCTGTACACCGAGTCCCTGATCGGTCGCGGCGACATCACGCTGGAAGAGGCCGAACAGGCCCTGCAGGACTACCAGGGCCAGCTGGAGAAGGTCTTCACGGAGGTCCGCGAGGCCACCTCGCAGCCCGCCGAGAGCGCGTCGCCGGAGCCGCAGGCCGAGTTCCCGGTGGCCGTCTCCACCGCGGTCTCCCAGGAGATCGTGAAGCGGATCGCCGCCTCCCAGGTCAACATCCCCGAGCGGATCACCGTCCACCCGCGTCTGCTGCCGCAGCTGCAGCGCCGCGCGGCCATGGTCGAGGACGGCACGATCGACTGGGCGATGGGCGAGACCCTGGCCATCGGCTCGCTGCTGATGGAGGGCACCCCGGTCCGCCTGGCCGGCCAGGACTCCCGCCGCGGCACCTTCGGCCAGCGCCACGCGGTCCTCGTGGACCGCGAGACCGGCGAGGACTACACCCCGCTGCTGTACCTGTCCGAGGACCAGGCCCGCTACAACATCTACGACTCGCTGCTCAGCGAGTACGCGGCGATGGGCTTCGAGTACGGCTACTCGCTGACCCGCCCGGACGCCCTCGTGATGTGGGAGGCGCAGTTCGGCGACTTCGCCAACGGCGCCCAGTCGGTCATCGACGAGTACATCTCGGCCGCCGAGCAGAAGTGGGGCCAGACCTCCGGCGTCACGCTGCTGCTGCCGCACGGCTACGAGGGCCAGGGCCCGGACCACTCCTCGGCCCGCATCGAGCGCTACCTCCAGCTGTGCGCGCAGAACAACATGACGGTCGCGATGCCGACCCTCCCGTCGAACTACTTCCACCTCCTGCGGTGGCAGGTGCACAACCCGCACCACAAGCCGCTGGTCGTCTTCACCCCGAAGTCGATGCTGCGCCTCAAGGCGGCGGCCTCGAAGGCGGAGGAGTTCACCACGGGCGGCTTCCGTCCCGTCATCGGCGACGCCTCGGTCGACCCGGCCGCGGTCCGCAAGGTCGTCTTCACGTCCGGCAAGGTCTACTACGACCTGGAGGCCGAGCGTCAGAAGCGCGGCGTCACGGACACCGCGATCATCCGCCTCGAGCGCCTGTACCCGCTGCCGGGTGCGGAGCTCCAGCAGGAGATCGCCAAGTACCCGAACGCCGAGAAGTACCTGTGGGCCCAGGAGGAGCCGGCCAACCAGGGTGCCTGGCCGTTCATCGCCCTGAACCTGATCGACCACCTGGACCTGGCGGTCGGCGAGGACGTCCCGGCCCGCGAGCGTCTGCGCCGCATCTCCCGCCCGCACTCGTCGTCCCCGGCGGTGGGCTCGGCGAAGCGGCACCAGGCCGAGCAGGAGCAGCTGGTGCGTCAGGTGTTCGAGGCCTGAGCCTCGGAGCCTGTCCGTAGGTGACAGACGAAAGGGCCCGCCCCCGAGTTCTCGGACTCGGGGGCGGGCCCTTCGGCGTCGTACGGAGCCGCGTCTGTGACGCGTGTCAGATGGGCTGCGGTTCGAAGTCCCAGTAGGGGCGCCGGCCCGCCTTCATGTAGCGGATCTGGGGGTGCTCGTCGCCCAGCGCCTCCGTCAGCCGCGTCACCGCCTCCTGCGCAAGGAGCTCCGCCTCGCTCCGCTCTCCCGTCGCGCTCAGGTCCTGGGCCAGCCCGGCCATGAGGTTGACCGTCAGCACATGGCGCTCGCCGACGCGGGCGACGGCTCGCTCGACGGCGCTGCGGCCCAGCACCACCGCGCCCTCGACGTCCCCCGCCGCGGCCCGGGCACTCGCCGTGTTCATGGCGCAGCCGACACTCCAGGTGTGGCTCTCGCCGAGAGCCTGGCTCATCCTGCCGAGCACGTCCTCGGACAGCCGCAGCGCGGCATCGTGATCGCCCAGGTCGCGCAGTATGACCGCGCAGTTGTCGCGGGAGCCGATCGCGTACGGGTGGTCCTCACCCAACTGCAGCCCGTACAACCGGGCGGTGGACTCGGCGAGTTCGTATGCCGGCTCCAGTTCTCCCGCCTCCCGCAACAGCATCGCGTAGTCCGTGGCGACCAGCAGGCTCTCGGGGTGGTGGTTCCCGTGCCTGCGCGCGAGGCGGTCGCGGACCTTGCGCATCATCGCCCGTGCGAACTCGAGGTTCCCCTCACGGCGCATGCACAGCGCGAGATTGTGCTCGGCGAGCAGGGTCTGGGAGTGCTCCCGGTCGAGCACCTGGCTGTGCAGCCGGACGTTCTGCTCCTGGATGACCAGGGCCTCCCGGTAGCGGCCCAGGAGGCGCAGCAGCCAGGCGGTGTGCAGGGCGGACAGCAGCGTCAGCGCGTTCTTCCCGCCGAACAGGGTCACCCGTGCCTCCATCACCGAGCGGTGCTGGGCGAGCGACTCCTCGTAGTGGCCCTGCAGCGCCACGGCGGTGGCGAGATTGGTCCGCAGGGCGAGCGTCCGCGGCACGTTCCGGTCGCCCAGCAGTTCGATGGAGTCGTGCACGGCCTTCTCGTAGAGCTGCCGCGCCTCGTCGTACTTGCCGAGGGCCATCAGCGTGCCGCCGAGGCCGTTCATGGCGCGCAGCACCTCGATGCCCTCGCCGCGGGCAGCCGTGAGGCGGCCCAGCACGTCCCGGCCGAGGCTCTCCGCGTCGGCGTAACGGCCCATCCGGCGCAGCATGTTGGCGTACTGGTGGGCGGCTACCAGGACCGTGCGGTCGGTCTCCCCCGAGGTCGCGCGCCAGTTCTCCAGGGCCGTGCGGCTGACGATCCAGCCGTCGCGGTACTCGCCGCGCATGCGCAGGTATTCGATGCAGTTCAGGACGAGTCGCCGCACGTCCTCGTCGTCGGACTCCAGCGCTCCCGAGGGCTCCAGATGCGGGATCAGCTCGGCGTAGCGCACCCAGTTGCGGGGCTGCGACGGCTCGCGCGGATCGGCGGCGACCAGGACGCGGCAGGCGATGTCGGATGCCGCCTTGCGGTCCTCAGCCGGCAGGCAGGCCCGGACGAACCGGTGGAAGAGCCGGTGCATGCGCAGCGTTCCGACGGTGAGGACGTCCAGCCCCGGCCCTGTCTCGTATTCCAGCCACATGGAGGTGGATTCGGACAGTGCGCGCAGCGCGGAGTTCCAGCTGCTCGGCTCGGCCGTCAGCCGTGCCAGGTGCGGGGGCAGATCCGCGGCCCGCGCGGACTGCAGCAGTCGTACCGGTACGACGTCCGCGGAGAAGAAGACGAAGAGTTTGAGCAGTTCGTAGGCCTCGGGAACCTCGTCGTGCAGGGTGTTCACGGCCATCGCCCAGACCGCCCGGAAGGGCCGGGGCTCGTCACCCGAGGGCACCACGCCGAAGACGTTCGGATCGCCGTCCCGGATCTCGTCGACGTAGTCGCTCACCACGGTCGTCGGATGGGCGTCCAGCCAGGCGGCCATCTGGTCGATGAGCAGCGGCAGATCCTCGAGCGCCGCGGACAGCTGGTCGGCTTCCCGCTCGCTCAGCCGCTCGGCGCGCCGGCAGGCGTAGGCGATGCTCTCCTGCCGGTGGAAGCGCGGGAGCTCGACGAGATCGGCGCCGTGCGCCGACCACGCGGCGCGATGGGTGGTGATCAGGACGTGGCCGTCGCCTTCGGGGATCAGGTCGGCAAGGCGCTCGGGGTCCTCGGCCCCGTCCAGCACGATGAGCCAGCGCCTTCGGTTGGTGCGCAGACTGTGGTGTACGGCCGCGATGAGCGCACGCAGTTCGCTGCCGTCGCCGGTGCCGAGTTCCGGAGCGAGGGCTGCGAAGTTCTCGCGAGCCGTGCTGGTGGCCGTGGCCGTCACCCACCACACGATGTCGTAGTCGCCCGCGTACCGATGGGCGTATTCCAGGGCCACCTGGGTCTTGCCCGTGCCGGCTGGACCGTGCAGGGCGACGACGGCCGTTCCGTCGGGACCTGCGGTGAGCTTGGAGCGCAGACGCTCCAGGGTGTTCACGCGTCCGGTGAAGCGGCGGTTGCGGCGCGGCACGTTCCACACCGGGGGGAGATCGTCCGGGAAGCGCGGGGTGCGGTCGAGGTCGACGCCCCTGCGCGGACCGACTCTGACGCCGAACAGGCCCAGCAGACGACGCCGGGCCTCGTCGCGGCCGACGCCGCGCAGCTCTGCGGGGTGCAGCTCGCGGGTGGCCTCGGGCAGCGGCCGGGTGGTGACACTGATCGCGGTGATGCGCCCCGGGTGGTCCTGGAGGACCCGCTGCAGCACGTCGGCCCAGGCGCGGTAGCGACCGGTGTCGAAGCGCACGTACCAGTCGTCGAGGACGAGCAGGACCCGGTGGCCGGGTGTGGAGAGCAGATCGGTGAGAGCGGTGCCCGCCGGCGGGCGGCGGAGCGGGTCCCAACGGACCAGCTGGGTCGGGAAGCCGGCTGACACGAGCTCGTCCTCGACCCAGGTGGCCCAGCGCTCGCTCTGCCCGGCGAAGACCACCGCGATGTGCTCGGAGTCTTCGGTCATGCCAAGGCTCCCTCTAAGACAGTGTCAGTTTTTCGCATAAGTTATTCGATTGTGCGTCAGATCCTTGTCAGTGAGGACCGGTTGGCGAACAGTGACGAATGTCCGTCACGTCACACAGGCGGCCCGCGATGTGCCGTATGAGGTGCTCGAGGTCGGTGCAGTAGACGCTGGGGTGCAGGAATCCCGTGCCGGGCGCGTAGCGGTGGGCGTAGTTCCCGCCGCCGCACACGCGCAGCACGGGACAGGCCCGGCACTCCGCCGCCAGGCCGCGCTCGCCGAGCTGGCGTGCCGCGATGCCGGGATGGCGCAGCACCTCGTCGAAGGTGTCGCGGAAGACGTCGAGGCCGGTGTCCGGGGCGCCGGCGTAGGCGGATCTGAGCGAGTCGACCTGCTCGATGGCTCCGTCCGTCTCGACGACGACCGCGGCCATGGGGGACAGCCCGACGGACTCGGTGGTGCTGGGGACGCTCAGCAGCAGCGCGAGGATTTCGCGGAAGATCCGGATCCCGGTACGCATGTGGTCGGCGGACCACCAGAGGTCGAAGACCTCGGCCAGCCAGTCGCCGTACGGAGTGTGCGGCTGACGATGGCGTCCCGGCGGGGCGGGTGCGTGTCCCGGCGGCGGTGAGCCCCAGTGTGCGTGCGGCAGCAGGAAGTCGACGGAGGGCGGTTCGAGGGCGAGAAGGGACTCGTAGACCTCGGCGGGCCGAGAGGCCGGGTCGATGGTGCTCAGCACTCCGGCGAACTGCGCGCCGCGCCGGGCCAGCAGCCGTGCGGCGCGGGCGGCGGCAGGCCAGGAAGGGCGGCCGGCGTGGTCGATCCGGCGCTTGTTGAGGAGTTCGGTGCCGCCGTCCAGGCTGAGGCCGACCCTGATGTCCTCGGCGGCCAAGCGGTCCAGGAGGCGCTCGGTGAGCAGTGTTCCGTTGGTCTGTACGCATATGTCGACGCGGCAGTGCGCCGGCAGCGCCGCCCGGACGGCGCGGGCGTAGTCGATCACCGTGGTCGCCCCGCCCAGTAACGGTTCTCCCCCGTGCAGATCGACCCTGACACGGGAGAGCCGGTGGGTGGCGGCGTGCTCCGCGATCCGCGCGGCGGTCTGGTGCATGGTGCCCCGGTCCACCCGGACCGGCCGCTCCCGCCAGCTGTCGTCCGGACCCTGGTAGATGTAGCAGTACGTGCAGGCGAGGTTGCACCGGCTGTGCACCTTCAGCACGAACTGCCGTAGCGGAACGGGGCTGAGGGTGGCGGTGTCCAGCACGCGGTGCGGCCAGAGCGGCACGTGTGCGGTGCTCATGGCGCGTCGTCGTAGTAGGCGACCGTGGTGTCGGACTCGCTCTCCCGCCCCCGCAGCGCGGTGAGGACGGCGTCCAGGACGGGGTGCCCCGTCGCGCCGGGACCGCCGGAGGTCAGCTGCGCCAGCGAGGGAAGCTCGGGCAGCGGTGAGGAGTCGCCCGCGGTGGACGCGGTCATACGCCCCCCGCCTCGAGCCGGCGGGCCGTCTCCCGGAGCCGGGCCGCCTCCTCCGTGTCGTCCTGGCCGTTCTCCTCGAGGAGTTGCAGCGCCGCGTGGTATTCGACGAGCGCGCGGGCGGGGCCTGCGGTCTGTTCCAGTACGGCGGCACGTTTGGCCAGGGCCTGGACCGCCAGTTCGACGCTCTCCGCAGCCAGGGCGTCCTCGACGGCGCGTCGATAGTGGTCGGCCGCCTCACTGAGCCGACCGGTCGCCCCGGTCGCCTCGGCCAGCGCCGCGGCCGCCTCGCCGCACAGGGTCCAGGCCATGGCGGAGAGCGCCCGCGAGGCCGTGCCGCGGGCGGCGGCGCCCAGTATCCAGTCGGCCTCGTGCAGATCGGTCAGTGCGCCGCTCATGCGGTACCTGCGCAGCAGTGCGCTGCCCAGATGCAGCCGGTACTGCGGCAGATCCGGCGAGGTGCCGGGCGTACCGTCGACGGCCTCACGGAAGATGCGGACCGCACGGTCTACGTCGTCCCTGCCGGGCTCTCCCAGCAGCAGCACGTTTCCGTAGGCGGTGAGGACCGTGATGCGGCCGGCGCTGTCACGCGGAAGGAGCCGCATCGCCTCGGCGAGGACGGCGGCCGTCTCCGCCAAGTCGTCCGGGTCCGCGGGGTCGAGCAGCTTCACCCGCAGGGAGCCGGTGCGGACGAGGCAGTCGGCAAGGGCCTGGTTGCGGTCCTCCCACGGCTCGTGCGTCTCGGCGATGCGCCGGGCCCTGCCCAGGGCGTAGAGGGCGATCTGCTCGCCCGTTCCCTCGCTCTCCTCGTCGTAGGCGAGCAGTGCCGCGTCGGCCGCCTCGATCCAGCCGAGGCACAGCGCCTGCGGGCCCAGGTCCAGATGCCGGAGCGACTCGGCATCAAAGTGCCCGACGGCACCGCGGAGTCCGGGCTCCTGGACTTCGGCCCAGTCCAGCGCCTCGAGCAGGTCACGCGTGGCACCGGCGGCGATGCTGCGGACGCGGGCCCGGTCCCCGTGGGGGCTGAGGCCCGTCCGCTGGGCGAGCCGGTACGCGAGCCGGCCCCTGAGGTAACGGGTGGCCGGCGTGGGGTCGGCCGCGACCAGGGAGTCCAGCACCTCGATGGCCGCTTCCGTCCTGGCGGCGTACCACTCGTCCGGTCCGGACGGCGGGGGGTCGTGCAGCACGGCCGCATAGCCGGCGTAGTCGGCGGCGAGCTGCTGCAGCACCTCGGCGCGGACGACGGCCGCGCGCTGCTGGACGGCGGTGCCGTTCTGCGGGACCTGCGCCAGAGCCTCGTCGGCGGACACGAGGAGCAGGAATCGCAGCGCCTCCGGGTCCTGACCGCCGCCCTCCATCCGCCGGGCCGCCGTTTCACGGAACCGGTCCGGCACCGCGTCCGTGGCAGCCCCCGCGGACCGGACCTCACGCGCCATCGCCTCCAGGGCGCGGCCCAGGGTCCAGTACGCCCCGGCCACATGGGGCACGGCCTGCTCCGCGGTGGCGAGCGCGTCCTTGAGGTCCTCGCCGAGCCGCCGAGCCTCCCAGCGCTCCCAGAGCGCCTCCGCCAGTTCTGCGGCGAGATCTGCCCGCTCGTCCCGGCGGCGCTCCGCCCGCAGGGCGGCGGTGAGCAGCTGCACGGCGGCGTCGAGATCACGTGACGTCCCCTGGGTCCTGAACCGCTCCAGGCGGGCCCGGCCCTGTTCGGCCAGATCACCGGGGCCGGTGACGACCGCACCCGTGGGAGCGACGTCGGCGGGCGGCGCGAGGAACCGCCGCAGCACCTGGGTGGACACCACCGCGAACCGGCGCAGCCGTGGATCCTCGCGGCTGTCGCTCGGGGCGCCGGGCGCGTCCACCGTTCCGGCGAGGTATGCGGCCGCCATCGCGGGGAAGTTACGTGCCGTCCGCCCGAAGCGCCGCTCGAGGTACTGTGAGCAGTTCTTCAGGACGAGGTGGACATCGCCTGGAGCGAGGCGCTGCCACAGCTCTTCCTGCACGCCCTGCACAAATTCGTAGGCGGGCTCTTCGGACGGCTCCGTACTGCGCCTGAGCAGGCCGCTGAGCAGCACTTCGGCGAGCACGTCGGGGCCGCTGCCGACCAGCATGGCTCGCTGCACGACCTGCATGACCGGAAGGATCAGCGGCACCAGGGACAGGCATTCGGCCAGCCGTACCGCGGACGGTGACGCATGGCGGCGGAAGGCGCTGACCAGCTCTGCGGCCCCGGGCGGCTCGCCGGCGGCGACGGGCATCCGCGCAGGTCTCCGGTCGGGCGTGACCCAGCCCGCGGCGGCCGGCAGGGACAGTTCGCCCGCGCCGGCCAGGAGCCGTGCCCAGGTGCTGAGGGCCACCTCGCTGGGCGCGAGGACGGGCACAGGGGTGGCCTGGCCGGGCGGCCGCGAGGCGGACCGGAACTCCATGCGCCCGGCCGGTCCCTCGGGCCGGCGCAGCATCCCGGGCGCTGCGGGCAGATGCGTGTTGCGCCACATGCGCAGGGGCAGCGGCTGCAGCACGGCGACGGGCGCGGTGGCTGCCCACCGGTGCAGTGTCCGGTGCAGCTGCCCGCTGCGCCACAGGGGTCCCGCGCAGTCGCTGAGCACCACGGTGAGCTGGACGCCCGTGGGGTCGGCGAACTGGCCCGGCGGGCGCAGGGGGGCTGATCCGCGGGTCAGCGAGCCGGCGACGCCCGGGGTTCCGTCCGCCTGTTCGTGGAGGTAGTCGGTGCGTACTTCGCGGAAGGCGCCCGAGCGCTCGCAGACGGTCCGCAGCTCGTCGAGCGTCTGGTCCCACACCACCATCGACGACGACACGTCCATGAGGAGCCGGATCCGCGCCTGGGGACGCCGGGAGGGGCGCAGCACCGGCAGGCTGAGGCCGGTCCGCGCGGCCAGGTCGGCGGTGGCGACTTCGTCGAGTACGCCGCGGACGGGCGCGCTGGGAGCTCGAAACCGCTGCAGGGGACGTAACGCGCGTTGCAGCACGTGCGGATCCGGGAGTGTGGCGGCGGTGGGTACCCACACCTGTGCGTTCTCGCCGTCGCCCGTGCCGGGGGCCCCGGTGCCCCCGGGAGCCGACAGCCCGGCGCGTCCCTCGGAGGACGCCGGGCCGGCGCCCTTCGGGGAATCCGGCCGGGGCGGCAGGGGCGCGTCCTCCGCATCGGACTCCGCGACCGCGTGAGGGGATGCGGGCGGCAGCGGCGTGGCCTGGCCGCCGCGCTGTGCCGGTGCAGTCCCCGGTGCGGCCGGTGAGACCCAGCGCGCCAGCCACAGCGCGTCCGCGACCCCTTCGGCGGTGACCGGCAGGTCGGCCTCCCGTAAGCGCGCCACCAGCGCCGTCAACGTGTCACGCACGGCGTCGGAGGCAAGGCCGGGGGCTGCGTTCACGTCACGGTCACCGCTGGCGGCGTGGCTCGAGCGGGCGCATCAGCAGGTCGGCGATGTCCTCCCGGCGGACGTGGTCCTCCCGCGCGGCGTACTGCGTGAGGAAGATGGCGTTGAGCAGCTGGTCGGTGGGGCGGAACCGGCCGTCGTCGTCGCCCTCCTCGAAACTCTCCAGGAGGTCGCGGTGCAGTTCGTCGGAGCCTTCGCCGAAGTGCGCCTGGACCAGCGCGGCGAGGCGCTCGTGACGGGGCGGTTCCAGATGGAGATGGATGCAGCGGCGCAGCAGCGGGGCCGGGAAGTCACGCTCGCCGTTGCTCGTCATCACCACGAACGGGAAGGCGTGGCAGCGCACCCGGCCGTGGGTGACGGCAACTCTGCGGCCGTCGTCGTCGAGGACCTGTACGGTGCCGAGGTCCGCCCTGTCCGCGATGCGTTCCAGCTCGGGGATGGGGAACTCGCCCTCCTCCAGCACATTGAGCAGGTCGTTGGGGAGATCGATGTCGCTCTTGTCGAGCTCGTCGATGAGCAGGACGCGCGGTCGTTCACCGGGCAGCAGCGCGGTGCCGAGCGGTCCCAGCCTGATGTAGCGGCCGATGTCGTCCTCACCGCCGCCTCGCTCGCGCGAGAGCTGCGCGTCGTGCAGCCGCCCGATGGCGTCGTACGTGTAGAGCCCGTCGCGCAGCTCGGTGCGGCTGACGACCGGCCACTGCAGAACCCGCCCGAGGCCGAGTTCGTGCGCGACCGCGTGGGCCAGCGTGCTCTTGCCGGATCCGGGCTCACCGGTCACCAGGAGGGGGCGCCTCAGGTACAGGGCGGCGTTGATGAGTTGCAGTGCCTCGTCGTCCTGGATCGGGAGCGGTGCGCTGCGGCCCAGCCGCCGGGCGGTGCTGGAGTCGGTGGGCGGAGGAGTGTCCGGCAGGGGCGCGCCGCTGAACGCGCGCCAGGGTGGGGGCGGCGGAAGCCGTTGGATGCGCGACGGGTCCGGCTGCCCTTCACCGCGGTAAATCAGCCAGTTACTCATCACTCGCTCCTCGTCGGCGTTCGGTGGTGCGCGTGTTCTGGCCGACGAGGGCGGGCCACACCCACAACGGGCCCCTGAAAACGTACCCGGTTCGGGGGCGCCCAAGGCCGTTTTCCAGCCAACTCGCCGTGGTGGTCGCGCATTTCGCGTCTCTCATAGCGGCGAGTTCACCGGGCCTGCCGGACCGGCGGGCACCGGCCGTCTCGGGTCGTCGTACATGACCGCCACGGCCTCGGCCCAGTGCCCTCGGTCACGCTGTTCGTGTATGTCCTCCCTGATGTGCCGCAGCCGGTCGGGCAGCTCGCGCGCGGAGCCGCCCGCCAGCAGGTCGCGCGCACCCCGGTGGAAGTCGTCACAGCCGTCACCGCAGGCGCCGGAGGCATGGCCGTCGATGTGCCAGAGCGCGATCCCGTGCCCCGTGCCGATCGCCATGTCGACGGCCCTGCGCCCCTGGCCACCACTGATGCGCCGGCACAGCACCGGGACCTCGGAGGGCTTCATGTCGCTGAGGTGATGACGCTTGAGGGGCTGCTGGGGCGGTGTGCGGGCGGCGGAGAGCCGGTCGGCGGACGCCGCCGCCGCCCAGCGGCGCTGCCAGTCGTCGTCCTGAACTCCACGGCGCTCGAGGGCGCGGAGGACGACCCGGCGGCGCACTCCCAGCGGCAGATGCGCCTCGTCCCCCAGGGGTGCGATCTGCGCGAGCCCCCATCGGTGCACCGGTATGTCGAAGTAGTCGGCGGGGAGCACGACTTCACACGGGGCCGGATGCCCGTTGGCGGCGTCGGCGATCTCGAAGGCTTCCTCCAGCGGCTGCCGCAGGCGGTCCACGAGCCGACGGGGATCGATGCCGTGCGGGTCCTTCTCCGCCTCGAAGACCTCGTCGTCGCCGCTGCCGTCGTCGATCCGTATCTGCCAGTGGACGGTGTCGTACGGCAGGGGCTCCAGTTCGACGACGACGATGTGCACGCCGTCGTCGGGCCCCGGGTAGGGGATGACGACCCTGTCCGGGCCTGCGGGGACGGCGGGCTCACCGCGTGCGTCCACGACGCCGTCCGAGAGCGTTGCCGCCTTCACCAGGGCGTGCAGGTGCGGCGATACCTTCATCAGCCGTTCGCCGACCCATTCGCCGAGCCGGCGGACCGCCTCGCCCCCTGTGGGCTTCGTGAGCAGGACCACGAGCCGCAGATAGTGCAGGAACACGATGGCGGGGAGCGGGTTCCCCGACGCGTAGAGCAGTCCGTGCCCGTCCCGCCAGGCGGCGGGCGGCGGATAGCCGCGTGCCAACTGCTGGTTCCTGGCCTGCTGTGCGAGCAGCTCGACAGCACCCGCAGAAGACGGACCGTCGAGGTCCGCGAGCAGCCGCAGCGTCTCGACCCGGTCCTCGAGGGACCAGACGTCGCCGCTCCACTCGCGCGCCGTCATCCGCTGCTGATGGGCGATCCAGCTGCCGGAAGTGGAGCGGAGCCGGTCGGCGTGCCAGCGGTCGTGTGCAGACATGACGCGGTGGTACAGAGCGCCGAAGCCGCGAAGAGCGACGGCGGACACGGCTCGGCCGCCGTCGCGGTCCAGCCGGCCGGACTTGGTGACGGCCACCACGGCGCCGGAGACGGGATCAAGGACGGGACCACCCGAGACACCCGGCGGGAAGTCCACGGTCGGGGTGAACCGCACCGAGCAGCGGCCGTCGTCCACATTGCTGACGATGTCGCCCTTCCACACCTCGTACGGCTGCGCGAGCTCGTCGTCCTCCGGCCGGAAGCCGTACACGTGCCTGCGGTCGCCGATGGGCGGATCGGCCTGGTCGCCGATCCAGACGCACTCGTGCTCCACGGAGTCGTCGAGCAGCCTGACCAGGGCGATGTCGCGGGAGGGTGCGATCTCGTCGGCCCACGGGTCGGTGACCAGCCAGCGTTCCAGCCGCGCTTCGACGGGCTCCACTCCGTGGTACATCGGCGATCCCGCCACCCTGAAGACCTGGTCCTGGTCCTCCCGGAGGTAGGGCAGCAGCACATGGGCGCAGGTGACGACCCAGCCGGGTGCCACGAAGAAGCCGCTGCCCCACATCCGCGTATCCGACGGGTCGCCGGGAAGGAAGCGGACGGTGGCGGCGCGGGCGAGTGCGTCGAGGTCCGGGTGTATCTCAGGCATTCGCACCGGAGGAGGCCCCGGCGTCCTCGCCGCCGAGCTGCCACGTGAGCGTGACCTGCACCGACGCCTTCGCCTCGCCCTCGGCCAGCACGGCAAGGGCCTTGCCCGACTTGGCCGTCAGCTCCACTCCGAACGAGACCGTCGCTTCATGGGGCTTCGCCGCTGCCGCCGCGTCCAGCACCGTGCTGCCGACTCTCTGGATCAGCTCGGTGAGCTGCTCCAGCTTGGCGGCGGCCCTGTCTCCGACACCGACATCCCGGTCCCCGGCGCCGTACCCCTCGGCGGCGCTGACACGGGCGTACACAATCTTGCCGTCGTCCAGCTCGATCCTGCGGATCCGTCCGTCCACCACGGCTCTCCCCCGTCCGCTCACCAACTCACCCTCCCGTCGGGCGAGTTGACCTCGATGATCCGGAAGGACGAGGTTACTGTCCCGAACGGTTGCAGGCGATATCACAGGTCGCCGCAATCCGGGCGGTTCGCCGACCCCATACCCTGGGGGGAGAGGAACCCATCCGCATCAGGAGCACGACTTGTACTTCACCGACCGCGGCATCGAGGAACTGGAGAAGCGGCGCGGCGAGGAGGAGATCACCTTCGAGTGGCTCGCCGAGCAGCTGCGTACGTTCGTCGATCTGAACCCGGACTTCGAGGTCCCGGTCGAACGGCTGGCCACCTGGCTGGCGCGGCTGGACGACGAGGACGACGAGTAGCCTCCGGGCATCGACGGGGGCCCGGCGTCGGTCGGTCGTGTGGGTCCGGGCGTCAGCCAGTCGCGTGCGCCCCGGCGTCGGCCAGTCGCGTGCGCCCCGGCATCGGTCAAGCGCGTGCGTCCATCCGGTCGTACGCGAGTCCGAGCACTCCGTGGACGAGGAGCAGCGATCCCGCGACGACCCAGCCGGCGCTGCGGTGGCGTACGCCCCAGAGGGCGAGCGGCAGGCCTGTGGCCAGCTGGGCGGCTGAGAGTGCCCGGGCTTTCGGGCCCCGGAGCCAGGGGGCGATGCGGGTGTCGGCGACCACGTCGACCTGGTCGCGGACGGCATCGCGCCAGCCGGGCCATTCGATGTGCTGAACGTCCGGCTGACTGCGGGCGACCTCTCGCAGGCGGTGTGCCGCCTCGCCGGGAACGAGTCCGTCGGGAAGCGTCAGCCCCGCGCGCGTGAGGACCGCGATCAGGCCGAGCATGCGGGCACGCGCGTCGGCCTCCGTGTCGGTCCTGGTCAGTCCGTCGAGGGACTGCATGTCCAGCACCGGGTCGAGGCCGAGCCGGGCCGCGAAGGTGCGCATCGCCTCGTCCTGGCCGAGCGGTGTGCCGTTCGACAGCCACTCGTAGCCGACCGTGCGGCGGAATCCCGAGGCGAGGGTGTAGCCGCTGCGGTCGTCGTCCCACCACAGGGCGAGCGCCGGCCAGGGCGCCCCCACGGCGAGGGCTGCGGCCCAGCCCCCCACCACCCGGTCGACGGGCTCACCTCCGTGCAGCCACGGTGTGCCCTCCGGGACGAGCACGCTCCACTCCGGCCCCGCCTGGGCGAGCAGCATCCGCTCCCTGAGCAGCTGGGCGCCCGGTGCCACGGCGGCGGGCCCGGCCCGGCACAGCAGTACTGCTCCGGCGGCTCTGACGTGCGCGGGTTCGGCGTCGGAGGCAGCGGAGGGGTCGGGCGACATACCCACACGCTAGGGCACATACCGGCCAAACGGTGCACATACCCGAGCCGGGTATCGGTCCGCGGGCAGCGGGTTCCCCGGAACGAGTGCCATGAGTGTCTTGACTTTCCGTATCCGCGATATATCGTGTATCGGAGTAGACGCGATATGGCGCGTCCGTAGCCACACGCCTCAGCGCTTGGGCGCGGGGGCGACGTCGCTCCGTCCGAGGAGGCCGGTCCCATGCCCGAGTGGTCCGTCGCAGAGCCCAAGAAGCTCACGTTCGACGCCCCGGTGTCGGCGCTGCACGTGCGCATCGTCAACGGCACGGTGAACGTCGTCGGTACCGACGAAGCCGTGCTGGACCGCGAGGGCGGCGCTCGGCTCGAGGTGTCGGAGATAGAGGGTCCGCCGCTGGTCGTCACGCAGTCGGGCGGCACGCTCACCGTGGCGTACGAGGACCTGCCGTGGAAGGGCTTCCTCAAGTGGCTCGACCGCAAGGGCTGGCGGCGCAGCGCGGTGGTGTCGCTGGCCGTTCCGGCGGGGACGGCCGTCGAGGTCGGCGTCGTCGGCGCCGGAGCGGTCGTCACCGGGATCGAGGGACGCACGGAGGTCAAGGGCGTCACCGGCGACACCACGTTGCTCGGGCTCTCCGGCAGCACCCGGGCCGACACCGTCTCGGGCAACGTCGAGGCCCAGGCCGTCCGGGGCGACCTCCGCTTCAACTCCGTCTCCGGCGACCTGACGGTCGTCGAGGGCGCGGGTTCGTGCGTACGAGCCGATTCGGTCAGCGGCTCGATGATCGTGGACCTCGACCCGAAGGACGGCCCCACGGACGTCAGCCTCACGAGCGTGTCCGGCGAGATCGCGATCCGCCTGCCGCATCCGGCGGACGCGGAGGTCGAGGCGAACACGGCGAGCGGGACGCTGTCGAACGCCTTCGAGGACCTGCGGGTCACCGGCCAGTGGGGCGCGAAGAAGATCACCGGCCGGCTGGGCTCCGGCAACGGGAAGCTGAAGGCGACGACGGTGTCGGGCTCGATCGCGCTGCTGCGCAGGCCACCTGTCGAGGACGATCCGGCGGACGGACCCTTGGGCGGTCCACCCGCTGACACCCCGTCCCCTGATGTGCCGTCCCCGTCCGTTAACGGCCCGACCAGCGGCCCGACCGACAAGAAGGTGCTCTGACATGCCTCCCGTCTTCGCCCACGGCCGCCTGCGCCTGTACCTGCTGAAGCTGCTGGACGAGGCGCCCCGGCACGGCTATGAGGTGATCCGCCTCCTGGAGGAGCGCTTCCAGGGCCTCTACGCGCCTTCGGCGGGCACGGTGTACCCGCGCCTGGCGAAGCTGGAGGCCGAGGGCCTGGTCACGCACACCACGGAGGGCGGCCGCAAGGTCTACGCGATCACCGACGCGGGACGGGACGAACTGGCCGACCGCAGCGGCGAGCTGGCCGACCTCGAGCTGGAGATCCGCGAGTCGGTGGCGGAGCTCGCCGCCGAGATCCGCGCCGATGTGAGCGGAGCGGCGGGCGACCTGCGACGCGACATACGGGCGGCGGCACAGGAGGCCCGCAGCAAGTCGCGCGCCGGCACGGGGGCGAAGGGGTTCCCGGAGGCGTCTGACTACTTCGACGGGGCGTGGGGCGACAAGGAGGCGTGGCGCCAGGCCAAGGAGGACTTCAAGCGCGCCAAGCAGGAGTGGAGGGAGCAGGCACGGCGCGCGAAGGACGAGAGCCGCCGGGCCCGTGAGGAGGCCCAGCGGGCACGCCGCCAGGCCAAGGAGGCCCAGGAGAAGGCACACGCACAGGCTGCGGAGGAGTTCCAGCGCGTCGCCCAGCGCATACAGGACCAGGTACAGGACCACTTCTCGCGGGGTGACTGGCCGACAGGGGTACGCGAGGGTATCGCCGAACTGGCCAAGGAGTTCGGCGACTTCGGCAAGTACGTCGGGAGGGAGTCCGCCAAGGACGTCGGCGCCGGGGACCGCACAGGCGCCGCGGAACCGCGTCCGGCCGCTGAGGAGCCCGAGTTCCTGGGCGAGCAGGAGGGCTTCCCCGCCGACCTGGAGCCGGGCTGGGCCCATGAGCCCTCGACCGGCGACCCGGCACGCGACCTGGACCGCCTCCTGGACCGCTTCCGCGACGACATCCGCGACGCGGCCCGCGACCATGGCGTGACGGAGGAACAACTCCGTGACGCTCGCCGCCACTTGTCGACGGCGGCGGCCCATATCGGAGCGGTGCTGCGCACACCGAAGGCCTGAAGCCGAGGGTCAAGCGGGTCGCGGGGGAACCTCCGACCGCCTTACGGCGGACGCGGACGCTCCCCCGCGCCCCGGGCATCTGTCCAGGACTCCGGGGACCCGGCAGGCCAAGGGCCGAGGCCCGAGGGCCAAGGACCGAGGCCCGCGTGAGACGGGCGGGCCAAGGGCCGAGGCCCGAGTCAGACCGGCAGGACCGGGGCCGACAGGCCCGAGTCAGACCGGCGGGCCGAACCAGACCCGGCAGGCCGACATCAGGCCAAGGACAAGACGCCGCCCGGCCCCTCAGCTCGCCTTGGCCTCTCCCCCGCCGCCCAGCACCCGCTCCACCGCCCCGTACGTCACGCCGTGTTCGGCGAGCACCTCGGCGGCGATGCCGGGGCGGGCGATCAGGGCGAGCAGGATGTGTTCGTCGCCGATGGAGCGGTCACGGCGCCCGAGAGCGATGCGCAGGGACTTCTCCAGCGTGCTCTTGGCCTCCGGGCTGAAGGGACGGCGGCCCGTCCGCCGGCCCCGGTCCCGTCGCGCCCTCCCGTCCGTGTCGCCGGCCAGCGCACCCACCCCGTGGGCTTCCTCCACCCGGGACACGATCTCGGTCACGTCGATCCCGAGCCCCGCAAGCGCGTCCGCGTCGGCCAGCGACAGTCCGCCGCGCCGCCGCGCCTCGGCCAGGGAACGCTCGACAGACTCCCGGCGGCCCGCGACACCCAGCGAGGCGAGCGCGCACGAGGCCCGGCTCCCCTCCCGGTCGAGGAGGGCGAGCAGCAGATGCTCCTCGCCGACAGAGCCCGCATCCACCTGCTCGGCATGGTGAACCGCGTCCGCCACCACAGCGCGGGCATCCTTTGTAAACCGTTCGAACATCAGCGCCTCCCGTACTTCTTGTGCACGGCCTGCCTGCTTACGCCGAGCTCCGCGGCGATCTCCTGCCACGACCAGCCCTGATTGCGCGCACTGCGCACCTGAACCGCTTCGAGCTGCTCCAGCAGCCGCCGCAACGCGGCGACGGCCCGCAGCCCGACACGTGGATCGCGATCACCTGCACGCTCGGCGAGATCCGTTGCTTCGGTCATGCATGTCAACTTACATTGACAAACCCGGCCTGTCAACCATAGTTGACATCAGGCCGACGTGCAGTCGCCGCCTCAAAAAGGTCGGGTCCCCCCAGGGCAGTTGCCCTGGGGGGACCCGACCGGCCGTCAAGAGACGGTGTTCGACGAGCGCGCTCACACAGTGAGGACGATCTTCCCGAACTGCCCACCGGACTCCATCCGCTCGAAGCCCTCCCGGGCCCGGTCCAGCGGCAGCACCTCGTCGATCACCGGCCGCACACCCGTCGCAGCGCAGAACGCGAGCAGATCCTCCAGCTCGTCCTTCGTCCCCATCGTGGAGCCGACGACCTTGAGTTCCAGGAAGAAGATGCGGGTCAGCTCCGCATGCGAGGGGCGGTCGCCGCTCGTGGCGCCCGAGATGACCAGCGTGCCGCCCGGCCGCAGCGACTTGACGGAATGCGACCAGGTGGCCGCCCCGACCGTTTCGATCACCGCGTCCACCCGCTCCGGCAGCCGCGCCCCCGACTCGACCGCCTCCACGGCGCCCAGCTCCAGGGCGCGCTTGCGCTTGGCCTCGTCCCGGCTGGTGGCGAAGACGCGCAGCCCCGCGGCCTTGCCGAGCGCGATCGCCGCCGTCGCGACGCCGCCTCCGGCGCCCTGGACGAGGACCGAGTCACCCGGGCGTACGCCGGCATTGGTGAAGAGCATGCGGTACGCGGTGAGCCATGCGGTCGGCAGACAGGCGGCCTCCTCGAAGGACAGCTCCTTCGGCTTGGGAAGTACGTTCCAGGCGGGCACCGTGACCTGTTCGGCGAAGGTGCCCTGGTACTTCTCGGTGAGGATGGTCCGGGGCTCCTTCGGCCCGACCCCGTGGCCCGTCTGGCCGATGACGGAGTGCAGGACGACCTCGTTCCCGTCCTCGTCGATCCCGGCAGCGTCACAGCCGAGGATCATCGGCAGTTTGTCCTCGCTCAGACCCACCCCGCGCAGCGACCACAGGTCATGGTGGTTGAGGGAGGCGGCCTTGACGTTCACGGTCGTCCAGCCGGGCCGGGCCTCGGGGGCCGGGCGCTCCCCCAACTCCAGGCCGTCGAGTGGCTGGTCACGGTCAATGCGGGCGGCGTAGGCAGCGAACATGACCTTGACGATAGGGGGGAGCGGGGCGCTGCGATACGGGACGCGGGTGTGACACACGCCGCGCGCACGCTGTGACCCGCAGCCGGAGTGCGGCCCGCGCGGGTGGGTGGGCGGGCGAAACAACCGGCCCGCCCGGGGAAGGCCGAAGGCCGACCCGGGCGGGGCCGTAGTCCCGCTCAGCACAGAGCACTCGCCTAGCGGCGAGCAACGCCTTCAGCACGAGCAGCCGCGGCAACCGCCGCAGTGACCGCCGGAGCAACCCGCTCGTCGAACGGCGACGGAATCACGTAGTCGGCCGCAAGGTCGTCCCCGACGACCGCCGCCAGCGCCTCCGCGGCCGCGAGCTTCATGCCCTCGGTGATCCGGGACGCCCGGACCTGCAGCGCACCCGCGAAGATGCCCGGGAACGCGAGCACGTTGTTGATCTGGTTCGGGAAGTCGGAGCGCCCGGTCGCGACCACCGCCGCGTACCTGTGGGCGATGTCCGGGTGGACCTCCGGGTTCGGGTTGGCCATGGCGAACACGAACGCGCCCTCGGCCATCGACGCCACGGCCGGCTCCGGCACCGTACCGCCGGAGACGCCGATGAACACGTCGGCGCCGGACAGCGCGGCCTCCAGCGAGCCGCTGATCCCGGACTTGTTGGTGATCTCGGCGAGCTCCCGCTTGACCGGCGTGAGGTCGTCGCGGTCGCTGCTGACGATGCCCTTGCGGTCCGCGACCGCGACATCGCCGATGCCGGCCTCGAGGAGCATCTTCGCGATGGCGACACCTGCCGCACCGGCCCCCGAGATCACCGCGCGCAGATCACCGAGCGTCCGCCCGGTCAGCTTCGCCGCGTTCCGCAGGGCCGCGAGCGTGACGACCGCCGTGCCGTGCTGGTCGTCGTGGAAGACCGGAATGTCGAGCCGCTCCTGGAGCTTGCGCTCGATCTCGAAGCAGCGCGGCGCCGAGATGTCCTCGAGGTTGACACCGCCGAAGGAGGGGGCGAGCCGCACCACGGTGTCGACGATCTCGTCCGTGTCCGTGGTCGCGAGCGCGATGGGCACCGCGTCCACGCCGCCGAACTGCTTGAACAGAATGGCCTTGCCCTCCATCACGGGAAGGGAGGCCTCAGGGCCGATGTCTCCGAGGCCCAGCACGGCCGTTCCGTCCGTCACGACGGCGACGACGTTCGACTTCCACGTGTAGTCGTTGACGAGGTCCGGCTGTTCCGCGATGGCGCTGCACACCTTGGCGACGCCGGGCGTGTACGCGAGGGACAGGTCGTCCTTGTCGCGGACCGGCACGGTGGCCTGAACGGCCATCTTGCCGCCACGGTGCAGCGCGAACGCCGGGTCGAACGAATCGAGGGGCTCGCCCTCGCCTTCCTGACCCGCACTGCTGTCGCTGCGAGGATTGACGATCTCCGCTGCCACTTTGTTTTACCCCTTAAGTCTTCATGGGTTGAGGGTGACCACTCCTGGTTAGGGGTGGGCGGGCACCACGTATGCCCCGATTTCACCGATGCGTACGGGGTACATACGCGACGGGCGCGCCGCACACGCGCCCTTGGGCCCCGGATGAGGGGTGTAAAGAACCTTCTTACCTGACGCACCCCATCGTCGACGAGTCCATATCGTTGCGGTGACATGACTCATAGCCGGTTTTCTGGACAAGTCGATGACAGATCCGTGTAGGCCTCAAGCTCGCCACCACGTTGCGCCCACATGCTGAGATGCGCCGAAGATCCTCCGGCCGGAAGGGGGCGATCCCGCAGAAGGTCCGGCCAGGATGTGCCGCCCTCACGGGATTCGGAGTTCACCCGTTATCTGATTTTGACATGGGCGACGCCCTGAGGGGTCCGTACCAAATGGCAAGATGCCGTAATCACACGTGGTCGCGACACTCGATGGCGCGTGCCCGTCGACCGATCGGCAACGCCTTCACCCGGAGGAACCAACCATGACCGCAAGCTTCACCCGTCGCACGACCGCTGCCAGGTCCGCGAAGCCCCGGATCGCCGCGGTCGGCGCGATCGCGGTCGCAGGCGTACTGCTGCTGACGGGCTGTGGTGACCAGACCGAGAAGAGCGACTCGGGCAGCTCCTCGGCGAGCGCGGCCCCGCTGGCCGACAAGCTCCCCAAGGAGATCCGGGACAAGGGCGTCATCAAGGTCGGTTCCGACATCGCTTACGCACCGGTCGAGTTCAAGGACGATTCCGGCAAGACGGTCGGCATCGACCCCGACCTCGCGGACGCCATGGGCAAGCAGCTCGGCGTGAAGTTCGACTTCGAGAACGGCACGTTCGACACGCTGATCACCGGTCTGCGCTCCAAGCGGTACGACATCGCCATGTCGGCCATGACCGACACCAAGGACCGCCAGGAGGGTGTCGACTCCGACACCGGCAAGAAGGTCGGCGAGGGCGTGGACTTCGTCGACTACTTCAACGCGGGCGTCTCGATCTACACCCCGAAGGGCAAGACCCAGGGAATCAAGACCTGGGACGACCTGTGCGGCAAGAAGATCGTCGTCCAGCGCGGCACCGTCTCGCACGACCTGGCCAAGGCCCAGGCGAAGAAGTGCCCGCCCGGCAAGAAGCTGTCCATCGAGGCCTTCGACAACGACCAGCAGGCCCAGACCCGTCTGCGCTCCGGTGGCGCCGACGCCGGCTCCTCGGACTTCCCGGTCGCCGCGTACGCGGTGAAGACCTCGGGCGGCGGCAAGGACTTCGAGATCGTCGGCGAGCAGGTCGAGGCCGCTCCGTACGGCATCGCGGTGGCCAAGGGCAACACCGAGCTGCGGGACGCGCTGCAGGCGGCACTCGACGCGATCATCAAGAACGGCGAGTACGACAAGATCATCTCGAAGTGGGGCGTCACGGACGGCGCCGTCACCGAGGCCACCGTCAACGGCGGCAAGTGATCACGACGACGCGTCGTTGAAAGGCAACACCCGTGACTGTTGACATCGGCAAGACGGAAGGCCCGGAGGGCACCCCTCCGTCGCCGGCGGCCGGACCGGAGGCCATCAAGGCCATTCCGGTCCGCCACTACGGGCGGTGGATCTCCGCGGTCATCGCCATCGCACTGCTCGTCGCGATCATCTACGCGTTCGCGCAAGGCAAGATCAACTGGGGCGCCATCCCCGACTACTTCTTCGACGACCGCATCCTCAAGGGCGTCGGGCAGACCCTGCTGCTGACCGTCCTGTCGATGGTGATCGGCATCGTCGGGGGCATCCTGCTCGCGGTGATGCGCCTGTCGAAGAACCCGGTGACCTCGTCCATCGCGTGGTTCTACATCTGGTTCTTCCGCGGCACCCCGGTCCTGGTCCAGCTCGTGGTCTGGTTCAACCTCGGTCTGGTGTTCGAGTACATCAACCTCGGGCCGGTCTACAAGAACGAGTGGTCCGACTTCATGACGCCGTTGCTCACGGCGTTGCTCGGCCTCGGCCTGAACGAGGCCGCGTACATGGCGGAGATCTGCCGCGCGGGCCTGCTCTCTGTCGACGAGGGCCAGACCGAGGCGGCGCACGCGCTGGGCATGAGCCACGGCAGGACCCTGCGCCGGATCGTGGTCCCGCAGGCGATGCGCGTGATCGTGCCGCCCACGGGCAACGAGGTCATCAACATGCTGAAGACGACCTCGCTCGTGTCGGTGGTGCAGTTCTCCGAGCTGTTCCGCTATGCCCAGGACATCGGCCAGACCTCGGGTGCGCCGGTGGAGATGTACTTCCTCGCCGCCGCCTGGTACCTGATCCTGACCTCCGTCCTGAGCGTCGGCCAGTACTACATCGAGCGGTACTACGCACGCGGCTCCAGCCGCCAGCTGCCGCCCACCCCGTGGCAGAAGGTGAAGGCCCACGTGTTCTCCCTGTCGAGCCGGAAGGGGGTCACCGCATGACCGCCATGGTGAAGGCCGAGGGCGTCCACAAGTCCTTCGGCCACGTCGAGGTCCTCAAGGGCATCGACCTCGAGGTGAAGACCGGCGAGGTGTTCTGCCTCATCGGCCCGTCGGGCTCCGGCAAGTCGACCTTCCTGCGGTGCATCAACCACCTGGAGAAGATCAACGCCGGCCGGCTCTACGTAGACGGCGAGCTGGTCGGCTACCGCCAGCAGGGCGACAAGCTCTACGAGCTGCGCGACCGCGAGGTCGCCATGAAGCGCCGGGACATCGGCATGGTCTTCCAGCGCTTCAACCTGTTCCCGCACATGACGGCCCTCGAGAACGTCATCGAGGCGCCGGTGCAGGTCAAGGGCCTGAACAAGGCCCAGGCCAGGGAGCGTGCGAGGGAACTCCTGGACCGCGTCGGCCTCGCCGACAAGTCCGGGAACTACCCGTCCCAGCTCTCCGGCGGCCAGCAGCAGCGCGTCGCCATCGCCCGTGCGCTGGCGATGGACCCGAAGCTGATGCTCTTCGACGAGCCCACCTCGGCGCTCGACCCGGAGCTCGTCGGCGACGTCCTCGACGTCATGCGCGATCTCGCCGAGTCGGGCATGACGATGGTCGTCGTCACGCACGAGATGGGATTCGCGCGCGAGGTCGGCGACAGCCTCGTCTTCATGGACGGCGGCGTGGTCGTGGAATCCGGCAACCCGCGCGACGTCCTGACGAACCCGCAGCACGAGCGGACGCAGTCGTTCCTGTCGAAGGTGCTCTGACACCGGATCCGACGGCAGACACGACAAGGGGCGGTACGGGATCCTCGTACCGCCCCTTTCGCACATCCATCCGGTGCTACGGCAGCAGCTCGGGCTCCAGCGCCAGCTCCCGCAGCTGCGCCCGCGTCAGCGGGAACGTCTTCAGCACCGGGCCCGGGGAGCCCTGGCCGAGGAAGCCCGTCCAGTCACGGATGTTGAGGACCGTGCCGTCCTTGAAGACCACCCGCGCCTCCAGCTGGGTTCCGCTGTACCCCGGCTGGGCCCCCTTCTCTCCCGGCGTCTGCCAGATGGACAGCAGGGTGCCGCCGCTCACCTTCTCGTTGGTGCACTTCAGCACTGGCGGTGAGACGTTGCCGATGGTGCAGGGGTCGGGGTCGAGGTCCTGGACCTTCTTGTTCACGTGCACGGTGACGAATCCGACGCCCCCGTCCCGCGCGATGGTGTACTCCCCGTCGAAGGGCCCGACCTTCTTGGCCCCGAAGGGCTTCTTCGTGCCCTTCATCATCTGCCCCAGGGACACCTGCCGGACCGTGCCGACCCCCGCGGGCAGCAGCTTCTCGAAGCCGGACGCGTCGGTGCCGAGTCGGCCGGCGGTCGGGGACGCTGCCACGTCCGCCGGCTCGCCGCCCGGCAGCACGCCGGACCCCAGGACACCGCCCGCGGCCGCCGCCGCGACCACGCCGGTCACCGCCGCGCGCCGCCGCCACCGCAGCCTCGCGGCCCGCGCGAAGACGGCCTCGCTGCCGCGGCCGGCCGGCACCGGCACGTCGTCGACGGCCCGGCCGAGCAGCTCCCGCGCGATGTCGTTGTCGTTCATGCCTGTCATACGTGTTCCTCCCGCACCGCGGCCTTCAGCGCCGCGAGTCCCCTGGCCGTGTGGCTCTTGACCGTGCCCTCCCGCATCCCGAGCAGTTCGGCGGTGGCGGCCACGCTGAGGTCCTCCCAGTAACGCAGCACCAGCACCGCCCGCTGCTTGGGCGGGAGCCCTGCGAGAGCGGCCCGCACCATCAGCCCGGTGTCGCTGTCCGTCACCTGCCCCGGCACGTCGGGCAGTTCGCCGTACGCGTGCTCGCGCCGCCAGAACCGGCGGCGCGTCGCAATGAAGGTGTTGACCAGCGTCTTGCGCGCATAGGCCTCGAGGTTGTCCAGCCGCCCGTGTCTGCGCGCGCCGAGGACGACCTTCACCAGCGTCGTCTGGACGAGGTCCTCCGCCTCGTCGCGGTTGCCGCACAGCAGATATGCACTGCGGAACAGCGCTGTGCGCCTTCCCTCGACGAAGACGTGCAGAGCCGCTTGAGCGCCCCGCGTCATCCCACGCCCCTCTCTCCGGTTCCCCCGGTCCTCCGGGAACGGACCGTCTCACCTCTTCCAGTGCGGTGGGGGGCCTCACAGGACGCAGAAGAGGCGGTACGAATTTTCCGTACCGCCTCAACCGGGTTCCCGGGGTGCCTACTTCAGCGCGAGCACCAGCGCGTCAGAAGGCGAGCGCCACACCGCGCGTGCCTCCGCGAAGCCGTTTTCGCGCAGCACGCGCGCGTGCCAGTCCGCGGAGGGTGTCTCGCCGTCGGCGTGCTCACCGTAGATCTCGAAGCGCTTCGCGGTCGGCCCGGCCAGCACCGGGTCCTGGGCGGCGAGCGCCCACCATTCGGTCCAGTCGAGGGCGCCGGCTGCCTTGGCGCGGTCCATCTGCGCATGCCGGTGGGCGCGCTCCGCCGCGTTGATCCGCGGTGTGGACTCGTCGATCATGTGGTCCGCGTTCATGAAGACGCCGCCCTCGCGGACGAGGCCGGCGATCTGCCCGTAGAGCGCGGCGAGGGGCTCCTTGTGCAGCCAGTGGAGGGCGGTGGCGGTGAGGACCGCGTCGTATGCGGCGTACGGCAGGCTTGCCGTCCACTGCGGGTCCTTGAGGTCGGCGGTGACGAGGGAGACGCGGTCGTCGCCCGCGAAGGTGCCCTCGGCGATGGCGAGCAGCGCCGGGTCGAGGTCGACGCCGGTACTGACGGCCTTCGGGAACCTCTCGAGGAGCCGGCTCGTGATACTCCCCGTACCGCATGCGAGGTCCAGTACGCGCGGCTCGGGGCCGACCGTCGCCTCCACCATGTCCAGCATCACCCGGAACCGCTCCTCGCGGTCCGGCATGTACCACTCCTGCTGCCGGTCCCAGCTCTCCTGCCAGGCACGCCAGTCGGCACCGGCCGTGGTCTCCGTCATCCCAGCCCCTCCCGTGCGTAATACCCTCGACGCATGCGCAGCTGTTACTCACGTGCTCCTGAAGATAGAATGCTCCCGTAAGGACTACAAGTGGAACTCGCCTATTACTCGGACTACGCCGTGCGCCTGGTCAACAGCGAGGAGCCTGCTCGGGGCAAGGACTCGCTGACCTCTGTGGAGGCCGTCCGGGACCTCTTCGGCGTCAACTCGTCCGCGGCCCGGCGCACCACGGACGCTGACGTGACGCGCTTCCGCTCCGTACGGGCGCGGCTGCGGGCGGTCTTCGAGGCGGCGGACGGCGGCGACGAGACGCTGGCCGTCGACCTGCTGAACTCGCTGCTCCTGGAGTTCCCGGTGAGCCCTCAGATCTCCGGGCACGACTACCGGGACGACGACGGCCGCCCCCTGTGGCACATGCACCTCGCCGACCACCCGTCGAACGCGACCGCCGGCTATGCGGCGATCGCCGCGATGGGGCTCGCCTTCCACCTCACGTCGTACGGCGTCGACCGCCTCGGCCTGTGCCAGGCGGCGCCGTGCCGCAACGCCTACCTCGACACGTCCACGAACCGCTCACGGCGCTACTGCTCGGACCGTTGCGCGACCCGGGCCAATGTGGCGGCCTACCGCGCCCGCAAGCGCTTGGAGGCCGACCGGTCGGACAGCACGGGCCGCAGCGCGGAGAAGGCCCACGAGAGCGCCGCGGCGACGGACCGCTGACCCTCGCCCTGCTCCCGGCTGCGCGGCCGGAAGCGCGCGCGCACCGTCGCGAGGACGAGCTCGTCGGGCACGGCCCCGTAGACCGTGCTGTCGCCGCCCGGCGAGTACGGGTTGTCGCCGAGCACCCACCAGCCGTCGTCGCGGCGCTCGACCGCCCGCTTGACGACCAGCAGGTCCTGCTGGAACGGATGCCGCAGAATCACCACGGCGCCCGGCCGTACCCGGGCGCCGTACTGGACCAGCATCCAGTCCCCCGGGTTGAGTGTGGGCACCATCGACGGCCCGTCCACCTCGATCAGTTGGAACGGCACGCGTGCCTCCCGCCCCTCCACTGCCGTCTCAGGCATCAGCAACCTCCCGGTCCCGCTCGGCTTACGTTCCCGTTGCGTTCCGGTTCTATCGTTCACCAGTCCCAGTCTGGCCCCGGACTTTTGTCCTAAGCCCATGGGGGCACTCGCGATATCCCGTCTTCCACGGAGTAATGTCCCACCTGAGAAGACGATCACGAGGAAGGACAGCATCCATGCTCTCCCGCCTGTTTGCCCCCAAGCTGAAGGCCAGTGCGCACTGCGACCTGCCCTGCGGTGTCTACGACCCGGCCCAGGCCCGCATCGAGGCGGAGTCGGTCAAGGCCGTTCAGGAGAAGATGGCCGCGAACGACGACCCGCACTTCCAGGCCCGCGCCACTGTCATCAAGGAGCAGCGCGCCGAGCTGGCCAAGCACCACGTCTCGGTGCTGTGGAGCGACTACTTCAAGCCCCCGCACTTCGAGAAGTACCCGGAGCTGCACCAGCTGGTGAACGACGCCCTGAAGGCCCTCTCGGCCGCCAAGGCGTCGACGGACCCGGCCACCGGCCAGAAGGCGCTGGACTACATCGCCCAGATCGACAAGATCTTCTGGGAGACCAAGAAGGCCTGACCTTCGCTCCCCCTCTTGCTCGGGCGGCAGCATTGCCGCCACGCATCGACAGCACCCGGCGACCGCGCGGAGCCGGGTGCTGTCGGCGTTCCTGACCTTCGTACGTCCCGTAGAGGACCCCTCGCGCGCGGGGAAGTTGGCTGCGGTGCGGGCAGCTCAGCTCGACGATCACACTCCCGGCTGCCCAGGCTCGTTCCCCGGCTGGCGCGGAGGACACTCCGTCCGGTCCTCGCGCGGGCCGACCCGCCCGCTGCGGGGGCGGACGGCGCCCATCTGGTCGGCCAGGCCTTCCATGTCGCCCAGACCCACCGACTCCGGCCGGTCGTGCGTGTGAACGTCGCTGCCGTGCGCTCCCCGGGCCTCTGAGCCGTAGACCGCCTCCACCGGCTTCCCGGAGGCCGGGCAGCCCGGATCACGGCACGGTCCAGGCCCCCACACGGGGGCGAAAATGCCCAGAGTCTTTCGTCTGTGAATGACCGTGCCGACGGGCTGTCCGCAGACGGGGCACACATACGCCTCGTCCCGCGGGCGGCGGCCGGACCGGCGCCCTTCGATGCCCATGCCTCCACCATAGGGCGGTCCGCACGGCCCGGCCCGGGAAGCGATCAGGTCCGAAGCCCGAAAGTCCCGGACCCCATAGCGGGCGTCAGCCCACCACGGGCGCCGTCTGCGGCTCGCGCCACATCGGCCACATGTGCGGGCCGTCCGGCAGCTCGACCGGGCGCCCGGTGAACGTGAAACCCAGGCGCTCGTACAGCCGGCGGCTGCGGGCGTTGCTCGCCTCCAGGTAGGCGGGGAGCCCCTCACGGTCGCAGGCTTCGAGGACGGACTCGATGAGCGCGGTGCCGTGCCCTTCACCCTGGTGCTCGGGCTTCACCGCTATCAGCAAGAGATACTCGTGGCTGCGGCCGGTCGGGTGAACGGCCCCGGTCAGCCTGCCGACCAGTTCGACCCGTCCGTTGTCCGGGTCGACGGCCTCCCGCATCTGCGCGGGACCGTCTTCGTCGTCCTCGTGGTCCCCGGGTTCGCCCGCGGGCACGGAGAGCCACAGCGCGGCGGCCCTGCCGTCCTCGGTGAGGTCGACGCGCCCCTCGCTCAGCACGAGGTCGAGAAAGGCGGCCATCAGCTTGTGGTGGGTGCGGCGGCGATGGTCCGCGTCGGGGAAGACCCAGCAGCTGACCGGGTCGTCCTGGAACGCCTCGTCCAGCAGCCGGATCACGGCCTCCCGGTCGCTCCCGACGGCCCTCCGGATCGCCACGCCCATGCCCCGACCCGCCCTTCGTCTCGTCCTCACGGCAGTCACTCCGGCCCGTCGGAGCCACCCTCAACACGCCTTCGCACAAGGCCGGTTGCAGCCTAGGCGATGCAGTTCATGCGCATGGCCGTGCCCCGTACACCGGCTGGATCACGCCGTACACAGGGCCCGTCCGCACGGGACGTCACCGCCAGCGGCCGATCTCCACGTTCTCGAGGACGCCCAGGGCGTCGGGCACCAGCACGGCCGCCGAGTAGTACGTCGTGACCAGGTAGGAGATGATCGCCTGCTCGCTGATGCCCATGAACCGCACGGACAGACTGGGCTCGATCTCATCCGGAATGCCCGGCTGATACAGACCGATGACGCCCTGCTCATCCTCGCCCGTACGCATGCAGATGATCGAGGTCGTCCTGGCCTCGGTCACCGGGATCTTGTTGCAGGGGAAGATCGGCACACCGCGCCAGGTGGGGATCCGGTTGCCACCGACGTCGACGCTCTCGGGCACCAGGCCGCGCTTGTTGCACTCGCGGCCGAACGCCGCGATCGCGCGCGGGTGGGCGAGGAAGAATCTGGATCCGCGCCTGCGGCTGAGCAGTTCGTCCATGTCGTCCGGGCTGGGCACACCGTCGTGCGGCTGCAGCCGCTGGTCGTACTCGCAGTTGTGGAGCAGGCCGAACTCCCGGTGGTTGATGAGTTCGTGCTCCTGGCGCTCCTTCAGCGCCTCGACGGTCAGCCGCAGCTGCTGCTCCGTCTGGTTCATCGGCTGGTTGTAGAGATCGGCCACACGCGTGTGAATGCGCAGCACGGTCTGCGCGACACTCAGTTCGTACTCCCGCGGCGCCGGTTCGTAGTCGACGTACGTGCCGGGCAGCACCGCCTCGCCCTCGTGGCCCGCGGAGAGGTCGATGGACGCCTCTCCGTACTTGTTGGTGCGCTGCCGCGGCAGGGAGCGGAGCCGCCGGAGGTGCTCCCGCAGCGAGTCGGTGCGCTCGGCGACCTGCTCGAGCTCCTGACGGGACAGGGTCAGCACAGTGCACGCCGTCACCGCGCGGGCCGTGTACTCCCACATCGCGTCGGGTGCGAGGAGCGCCTGCTCCCCGAAGTATGCCCCGTCGGCGAGGACGCCGAGGACGGCGTCGTCGCCGTAAGGACCGGTGCCGATCTTCTCGACCTTGCCGTGCGCCAGCAGGAACACCTCGTCGGTCGCGCTGCCGAAGGAGGCAAGGACCTCTCCCGGGGCGAACTCCCGCTGCCTGCATCGCCGGGCGAGCTCGCCGAGCCCCTCCAGGTCCTCGTACGCCCGCAGGACGGGGAGCTCGCCGAGCTCTGCGGGGATGACCTGCACGCGGTCACCGGTCTTCACGAACGTCACCCGGCCGTCGCCGACGGAGTAGCTCAGCCGGCGGTTCACACGGTACGTACCACCCTGCACGTTCACCCACGGCAGCATGCGCAGCAGCCAGCGCGAGCTGATCTCCTGCATCTGCGGTGCGGACTTGGTGGTGGTGGCCAGGTTCCGCGCGGCCGCCGTGCCGAGACTCTGCTGCGACCTGGTCTGCCCCACGACCTCTTCGCCTACCGACATGACTTGTGCCCTCCCGAGGGTGCGCCGACCTGCACTGACCTGCGCACACCAGGCTTTCATCACGGAGCGTATCGCTACCATTACACAAAAGAGCGGGAATGGATCACCGTGAACGGGGCACGCTGGTCGCTTCCGCCGGCCCGGGCTTCGAGTGCGACAGCCGGGGGACGTGCTTCTCGCGTGGGTCGGCGGACAATGGTCCGGTGACCAGCCCCGACAGTGCCGCCGCAGGCGCCGCCGCACGCGGCGCGGCCGCAGCGGACCCCGCGGCCCTGCAGCCGCTGCTGCCGTCGCCACTGCAGGCGATCGACGACGAACGCCTCACGCGCCGCGGGCTGCGGCTGCTCCTCAAGCGGGACGACCTGATCCACCCGGACCTGATCGGCAACAAGTGGCGCAAGCTGGAGCCGAGCCTGAGCGCGGCCGCGGCCCGGACGATCGTGACCTTCGGCGGCGCCTACTCCAACCACCTCCGTGCCACCGCCGCGGCAGGCCGACTGCTGGACCTGCCCACGATCGGCGTGGTCCGGGGGCACGAACTGGCCGGCCGGCCCCTCAATCCGTCCCTGGCCCAGTGCGCGGCCGACGGCATGCGTCTGCATTTCGTCGACAGATCGACGTACCGGCGCAAGAACGAACCGGACGTCCTGGCCGGGATCCTGCACGGCATCGGCGTCCACGCCGGCAACGGCACCGGCGACGTCGGCGCCGAGACCGCGTACGTCGTCCCCGAGGGAGGAAGCAACTCCCTCGCCGTGCGCAGCTGCACGGCCCTCGGCCGGGAACTTCGCGGCCACGCCGACGTGGTCGCCGTCGCCTGCGGCACCGGGGGCACCCTCGCCGGGCTGGCCGCCGGACTCGGATCCGGACAGCGCGCGCTGGGCATCCCCGTACTCAAGGGCGGATTCCTGGCGGAGGAGATACGCGCGCTGCAGGAACAGGCCTTCGGCGGCCCGCGCGGCGACTGGTCGCTCGACGACCGTTTCCACTTCGGCGGTTACGCCCGCACCGCCCCCGAACTCGAAGCCTTCGCCCGTGACTTCGAGGACCGCCACGGAGCGCCCGTCGAACGCCTCTACGTCGCCAAGATGCTGTACGGATTCCTGGCCCTCGCCGAAGAGGGAGCCTTCGCTCCGGGCACCACGCTGGCCGCCGTCATCACCGGCCGCCCTTTCCCCGACCGGATCCGCGACGCGGCCACGACAAGACCCGCGAACAGCCCGTGACCGAGCGACGACAGCACGGCGCGGCGCAGCCGTCCCCGCGCGGATCCCGCCCCGCCGGGCAGGTCCCTCCGCTTCCCCGTTGCTTTCCGCGCGAGCGTCGTAACCTTGCCACCATGAACGAGCACCTGCACGTCGCAGAGCTCCCGCCTCCCGAGCCGGCGGCGCTGCCGACGCGTCCCCTCGAGCCCGGTGAAAGCCGACGCCGGCGCGCTACGGACGGGGTGCTCGCCTGAAGTGGATCAGGACGGTTCGACCGTCCAGGGCCTGGGTACGTCAACCCGGCGCGCGCTGTTCCCAATTGGGCCCGCAGACCCCTAGCCACTGTCCGTACTCATGGGCTTACTATGAGTGACAGCAGGGGAGGAGGTCATCGGGACAGGGAACTTGGAGGCGCGGTAGCGTCACCGCTGAACCATGTACCGCGTTACTCCGGGGGGCCACCCTCGGCCCCCGGAAAGCTTGGAATCACCTTGGAGGTGAGGGTGTCCCAGATCGCAGGCGAGCCCGCAACCCAGGACTTCGTGGAAGTCCGGCTGCCGGCTGCGGGTGCCTACCTGTCGGTGCTGCGGACGGCCACGGCCGGCCTCGCGGCGCGCTTGGACTTCACCCTGGACGAGATCGAGGACCTCCGCATCGCGGTCGACGAGGCCTGCGCGATCCTGCTGCAGCAGGCCGTGCCCGGCTCCGTGCTCAGCTGCGTCTTCCGGCTCGTGGACGACTCGCTCGAGGTGACGGTCTCCGCTCCGACCACCGACGGACGGGCCCCCGAGCGGGACACCTTCGCCTGGACGGTGCTGTCGGCCCTGGCCGGGAAGGTCGACTCCTCGGTCTCCGACGACAAGACCGTTGCGATCAGCCTCTACAAACAGCGCGGCGCGGGACCCGGGCCGGCGTGAGGAACGGGGACGGACCGGTGCGGGACGAAGAGCGCGGCATCCGGGGCCTTCCGGGCGACGACACCGGCAGCCGGGGCAGGAAGCCGGCCGAGGAGCGAGCGGTACCGGCGGAGCCGGCGCGCGCACCGGGGACCGGCATCCCCGAGCAGCAGGCCCGGCCGCATCCCGAGGACGACTCCTTCGCCGACGGCACGCCGGCGGACGGCTTCCCCGCGGCGGTGGATACCGCGGCGGGCGCGTCGGAGCGGGTGGAGCCCATCGACGAGGACGAGCGCGAGGCGCTCTCCGGCCGGGACGGCGGGACGGGGGTACCTCCCGGCGGCAGCCGGGGGAGGGCAGGTCACATGAGCGAGCACGGGCACGAGGCCGCGCGGGGCGCGCAGGGCACAGCGCACATCCGGCACGATCCGCACGACCGCAGCGGAGCGCGGGTGATGTTCGTCGAGCTGCGCAAGCTCCCCGAGGGCTCGCCCGAGTACGCGGAACTGCGCAACCAGCTGGTCCGCATGCACCTGCCGCTCGTCGAGCACCTCGCCCGCCGCTTCCGCAACCGCGGCGAACCGCTGGACGACCTCACCCAGGTCGCCACGATCGGCCTGATCAAGTCCGTGGACCGCTTCGACCCGGAGCGCGGCGTGGAGTTCTCCACGTATGCGACCCCCACGGTCGTGGGCGAGATCAAGCGGCACTTCCGCGACAAGGGCTGGGCGGTACGGGTCCCGAGGCGGCTGCAGGAGCTGCGGCTGTCGCTGACGACGGCCACCGCCGAGCTCTCCCAGCTGCACGGCCGCTCCCCCACGGTGCACGAGCTCGCCGAGAAGCTGGCCATCTCCGAGGAGGAGGTGCTGGAGGGCCTGGAGTCGGCCAACGCGTACTCCACGCTGTCGCTGGACGTCCCGGACACCGACGACGAGTCTCCCGCGGTCGCCGACACGCTGGGCGCGGAGGACGAGGCGCTGGAGGGCGTCGAATACCGCGAGTCGCTCAAGCCGCTCCTGGAGGACCTGCCGCCCCGCGAGAAGCGGATCCTGCTGCTGCGCTTCTTCGGCAACATGACCCAGTCGCAGATCGCGCAGGAGGTCGGCATCTCCCAGATGCACGTGTCGCGGCTGCTGGCCCGCACGCTGGCTCAGCTGCGGGAGAAGCTGCTCGTGGAGGAGTAGGCGGAGTAGCCGAGCAGGCGAGCAGGCCGGGGATCGGGCGGGCCTTGCGGGGACCGTTCCCGAACCCCCGGCCGACGGCTCGCCTACTTCTCCTTCTCCGGCTGCTTCGGCTCCTGCCCGCGGCCGGGCCCCCGGATGCCGAGCGCCCGGGTCGTCGCCGGGTTCACCAGCAGGACCAGGGCGGTCACCGCCACGACGCCGAGCGCGATCCCGGCGGGGATCGCCAGGCTGTCGGCCTGCAGCAGCGTCCATGCCACGGGCAGCGCCATGATCTGTGTGATGATCGCCGGCCCCCGGCTCCAGCTGCGCTGGCGCAGCAGCCCGCGCGCCGCGAGCAGCGGCAGCAGCGCGAGGACGATGAGCGTGACCCCGCCGGTCACCGCCTGCTCGACACTGTCCGCGTCACCCGCGAACCCCCTGACGAGCAGATACGCACCGGCGGCGACGAGCGCCACGCCCTCCAGTGCGGCCAGCACCGCCGCGGCGGTCAGCCGTCCCGGGCGGGGCCCTGCCTCGGTGACGTCGGGAGTGGGGGTCTGTCCTGAGCTCACCCCAGCAGGTTAGCTCCGCGCGCCGATGGCCCGGCCCCCGGTACCGGGCACCGGTCTGGGTTTCAGTACCACCCGGTAGGTACTCTCTTTCGCATGCGTGCACTCCTCGTGGTCAATCCGGCGGCAACAACCACCAGTGCACGGACACGTGATGTGCTGATCCACGCACTGGCGAGCGAGATGAAGCTCGAGGCGGTCACCACGGAGTACCGCGGGCACGCCCGGGACGTCGGCCGGCAGGCCGCGGAGAGCACGGACATCGACCTGGTCGTCGCCCTCGGCGGCGACGGCACGGTCAACGAGGTCGTCAACGGACTGCTGCACCACGGCCCCGACCCGGACCGCCTCCCCCGCCTCGCCGTCGTGCCCGGCGGATCCACCAACGTCTTCGCGCGCGCCCTGGGCCTGCCGAACGACGCCGTGGAGGCCACCGGCGCGCTGCTCGACGCGCTGCGCGAGGGCAGCGAGCGCACGGTGGGCCTGGGCCTTGCGGCGGGCACTCCCGGGACCCCGGACGAGGCCGTCCCCGGCCGCTGGTTCACGTTCTGCGCGGGTCTCGGCTTCGACGCGAGCGTGATCGGCAGGGTGGAGCAGCAGCGGGAAGCGGGCAGGCGCTCGACCCATGCCCTGTATCTGCGCCAGGTGGTGCGCCAGTTCCTCGACGAGCCGCACCGCCGGCACGGCATGATCACGCTGGAGCGGCCCGGCGAGGACCCGGTGACGGATCTTGTGCTGTCGATAGTCTGCAACACCTCGCCATGGACGTATCTGGGCAACCGCCCGGTCTACGCCTCACCGAAAGCTTCGTTCGACACCGGTCTGGACGTACTCGGACTGAGCAAGCTCTCCACAGGCGCGGTCGCCCGGTATGCCACGCAATTGCTTACTTCGTCCCCCGAGCGCGGACCCCAGGGCAAGCACGCGGTCACGCTCCACGACCTGACGGACTTCACCTTGCATTCGAAGGTCCCACTGCCCCTCCAGATGGACGGCGACCACCTGGGACTGCGCACGAGCGTGACGTTCACAGGCGTACGCCGTGCACTGCGTGTGATTGTGTGAGCGGAAGGGCCTAAAGTCCTTTCACTCGAACGTTTAGGCAGCGATCCACCCCATGGAAGTACGGCTGTGATCTAGTCGACACCAAGGAATCAAAAAAAACTTCTCGTAGGGGGTTGTATCCGCCGCCGAGGTTTGCGAATCTCTACATGGCGCTCGAGACGGTCGCACCACAGGCCCCACAGAGAGCCCGAACCCCTCCTCAATCAACAGGACCACGCCAGGAACCTGGCGGTAGGCCCTTCACTTGTTGAGGGATTCGTGAAAGCGTTCACATTCACAAGCAACCTGCACGTAATACCAAGAGAGGTAGCAGCCATGGACTGGCGTCACAACGCCGTTTGCCGCGAGGAAGACCCCGAGCTGTTCTTCCCCATCGGCAACACCGGTCCTGCGCTGCTGCAGATCGAGGAAGCCAAGGCCGTCTGCCGTCGCTGCCCCGTTGTGGAGCAGTGCCTGCAGTGGGCGCTCGAGTCCGGCCAGGACTCCGGCGTCTGGGGTGGCCTCAGCGAGGACGAGCGTCGCGCTATGAAGCGCCGCGCCGCTCGCAACCGGGCGCGCCAGGCCAGCGCCTGACGCCCACGCCCCGTACGAGCCTCGGCCCGGCGGCGCGTACAGCGAGTACGCATCTCCCGCCCCCGAGCCGCAGCGCGCAGTATCACCGCTCCCCCCAGGCCCCGCCCGGGTGGTGCCCCGAAGCAGCGTGAAGTGAGCCCCGGACCGATTCGGTCCGGGGCTCACTGCTGTGTACTGGCGCGAGCGGCTCCGGTCCGGTTGTTTCCCGGGCCGGCCCGGCTACTTCTCGTCGCGGCTGCCCGCCCTGTTCGGCTCAGCACGGCTGCTTCTCGCGCGGACCGGGATGTCCAGGATCACCTGAGTGCCGCAGTCGGGGGCGGGGACCATGTCGAAGGTCCCGCCGAGCTCCCCCTCGACCAGGGTGCGGACGATCTGCAGCCCCAGGTTTCCGGACCGCTGCGGATCGAAGCCCTCGGGCAGCCCCACGCCGTTGTCCTGGACGGTGATCAGCAGCCGGGACTCGCGTGCGGTGCCGCCGCGTACCGCCGAGACCTCGACCGTGCCGTGATCGCCCGGACGGAACCCGTGCTCCAGGGCGTTCTGCAGGACCTCGGTGAGGACCATGGACAGCGGGGTCGCGACCTCGGCGTCCAGGATCCCGAAGCGGCCGGTACGGCGGCCGGTGACCTTGCCGGGTGAGATCTCCGCGACCATCGCCAGCACACGGTCGGCGATCTCGTCGAACTCCACGCGCTCGTCGAGGTTCTGGGAGAGGGTCTCGTGGACGATGGCGATGGAGCCGACCCTGCGCACAGCCTCCTCCAGTGCCTCGCGGCCCCGCTCGGACTCGATGCGGCGGGCCTGCAGGCGCAGCAGGGCTGCGACGGTCTGCAGGTTGTTCTTCACCCGATGGTGGATCTCCCGGATGGTCGCGTCCTTGGTCATCAGCTCGCGCTCGCGGCGGCGCAGTTCGGTGACGTCGCGGAGCAGGACCAGCGAGCCGATGCGGGTGCCCTTGGGCTTGAGCGGGATGGCCCGGACCTGGATGACGCCGTCGTTGCCCTCGATCTCGAACTCGCGGGGCGCCCAGCCGCTGGCGACCTTGGACAGGGCCTCGTCCACGGGGCGGCGGGACGGGGCGAGTTCGGCGGTGGTCGTGCCGAGGTGGTGGCCGACGAGGTCGACGGCGAGACCGAGGCGGTGGTACGCGGACAGGGCGTTCGGCGAGGCGTACTGGACGATGCCGTCCGCGTCGAGCCGGATGAGGCCGTCGCCCACGCGCGGCGAGGCGTCCATGTCGACCTGCTGGTCGGGGAACGGGAAGGTCCCGGCGGCGATCATCTGGGCCAGGTCGGATGCGCTCTGGAGGTAGGTGAGTTCGAGGCGGGACGGGGTGCGGACCGTGAGCAGGTTGGTGTTGCGGGCGATGACGCCGAGGACGCGGCCCTCCCGGCGTACGGGGATGGACTCGACCCGTACCGGCACCTCCTCGCGCCACTCCGGGTCGCCCTCGCGGACGATGCGGCCCTCGTCGAGAGCGGCGTCCAGCAGGGGGCGGCGGCCGCGCGGGACCAGGTGGCCGACCATGTCGTCCTGGTAGGACGTGGGGCCCGTGTTGGGCCGCATCTGGGCCACCGACACATAGCGGGTGCCGTCCCGGGTGGGCACCCACAGGACGAGGTCGGCGAAGGAGAGGTCGGAGAGCAGCTGCCACTCCGAGACCAGCAGATGCAGCCACTCGAGATCCGTGTCGGAGAGGGCTGTGTGCTGGCGTACAAGCTCGTTCATGGAGGGCACGTCTGCGAGCGTACCTGGCCGGTCGGGCGCCCAGGACCCGCGCCCGGCGGGCCCGGATACACCCGCGGGCCGCGGCGCTGGAAGGGACCCTCAACCCTCCCGGCACCGCAGCCCGGAGCAATACCGGCCGGCGGGTGTGCGGTCCCGGACGGCCGAGGATGAGGAGCCGGAGCAGTCAGGGCAGAGAGCCCGGTTCCTCGGTCCGCCATCCTGTGCGGGGAGGGCGGAGGTTCAATGCGCATTCTGGACTAGACCACAATCGGATGTCCATGCGTTGGGGAATGTCAGTTGGTGTGGATTTCCCGAACATGCCGCGCGGGCTTCCCCGACACCCTCACACACTGCACGGGCGCCGGTGCCGCTCGGTTCATATGACCTGGCTCAGCGGGTCTCGGTCACCTTCGCCAGGGCGCGCGGGGCGTCCGGGTCCTGGCCTCGGGCGATCGTCACCTCGTACGCGAGGAGCTGCAGGGGGATGATCTCGAGGATCGGCTGGACCTCCTCGGCCACGCCCTCGGTCGGCAGGACGAAGCCCGCCGACGCCTGCTCGACCTGGGCCTTCGGGCCGATCACGACGAGGTCGGCGCCGCGGCCGCGCAGCCGGTCCAGGACGGGCTGGAGGGCTTCGCCGCCCTTGCCGTCGGTCACCACCGCGATGACCGGGGAGATGTTGTCGACCATGGCGAGCGGGCCGTGCAGGAGGTCGGCTCCGGAGTAGGACAGGGCCGGGATGTAGCTCGTCTCCATCAGCTTGAGCGCGGCTTCCTTCGCCGTCGGATAGCCGTAGCCGCGGGACGTGATCACCATGCGCTCGGCGAACCGGTAGCGAGAGGCGAGGGCCTTCACCTCGTCCTGGCGCGCCAGCAGCTTCTGCGCGAGGTCGGGCAGGGGCTCGGCCGCCGAGCCGTCGCCGCCGCGCAGACCCTCCACGAAGAGGTAGAGGGCGAGCAGCGAGGCCGTGTAGGTCTTGGTCGCGGGGAGCGCCTTCTCCGGGCCGGCCATGATGTCGATGTGGTACTCGGACACCGCGGCCAGCGCCGAGTCGGGGTTGTTGGTGACGGCGACCGTGATGGCACCGGCCTCGCGGGCGGCCTTCGTGGAGGCCACGAGGTCCGGGGAACCGCCGGACTGGCTGACGGTGAGGACCAGGACGTCGGTCAGGTCCGGCTGCGCGCCGTAGGCGGTCGTCGTGGACATGGAGGTCAGACCGCAGGGGATGCCGAGCCGGATCTCCAGCAGGTACTTGGCGTACAGCGCGGCGTTGTCCGAGGTGCCGCGGGCAGTGAGCAGGACGAAGCGGGGCTTCTTGGCTGCGACCTGCTCGGCGACCTCGCGGATCTTCGGGGCGCCGGACTCGAGGATGCGGCGCAGCATCTCGGGCTGCTCGGCCATCTCACGGGACATGATCCGGCCTGGCTGCTCGCTCTGCGGGCCGGCGGCGGTCTTGGCGGTCATGCGGGGCCTCCAGGGGCGGTGTCGCTTACCTCATCCATGAATTGGTCTATACCACTTCATGGTACCAGGCGTGTGACTGCGCCGCCGCTCGTGGTTTGCGCGCGCCCCTGGTGCGCACAGGTACGGCGAGGGGCGCCCGCCGTCGTGGGTTGCGCCCACCCTCCCCCAGTGCCTTAAGGGCATGGGAGGTACCCCCATCGCCTGGGGGCACCCCCCAGCGGTAGCTGGGGGAGGAACGATTGCCCACAACAGTGACGGTCGCCCCCACCGGCCGGTAGTCGCGAGCGTGCCGAAGGGGACGTGGCGGGATGTGCGCCCGCTGGGGGTACCTCCCAGGCCCTTAAGGCACTGGGGGAGTACATCCCGCCGCGGCCCCGACCCACCCACCCGCAGAAGGCGAACCGCCCACCGGCCGGAGCCGGACCGCTCACACCCCCGACGCGATGACCTCCGCCGCCGCCCGCCCGCACACCCGCGCAGCCCCGTACGTGGCAATGTGGAGGGCGCCCCGGGGCGGCGCCTGGGGTACGCCCATCTCGACCACGATGGTGTCGGGCCGGGCGGCCAGCAGCGTGTCGAGGACGGCCGACATCCACGCGTGCCGGTGCTCGTCGCGCACGACCGCGACGATCTGGCGTCCGCCCGCGGCCCGCAGCACCCCCTCCCCGGCACCGGGAGCGGACCAGCTCCCCGTCTCCGTACCGGGCAGCAGCCGCGCCAGTTCGGCGCCCACACCCCACGGCGTCTCGTCCCCGACAGCGAAGTTCGCAACGGGGGTGAGCGCGGCGACGTACGGAGCCGAGGCGACCGGCGTGTACGAGTCGGACCGCGTCAGCGTGAGCGCGCGGCGGGCCGCGACCAGGCCGATCTCCCGGTCCGCGCGGGACCCTGCCTCCGTCCACCGGGCCAGCTCCCGCACGCGCACGGCCGCGTCCGCGAGGCGTTCCTCGGGCAGCTCCCCCGCGCGTACCGCGTCGACGAGCGCGTCGCGCAACCGCAGCACCGTGTCGTCGTCCGAGAGGCCACCGCCCACGCAGATGGCGTCGGCGCCGGCGGCGATGGCGAGGACGCTGCCTCGCTCGATGCCGTACGCCGAGGCGATGGCCTGCATCTCGATGCCGTCGGTGACGATGAGCCCGTCGTAGCCGAGCTCCTCGCGCAGCAGGCCGGTGAGGATGCGGCGCGAGAGGGTCGCGGGCCGGTCGGGGTCGAGGGCCGGCACGAGGATGTGGGCGCTCATCACCGCGCGCGTGCCTGCGGCGATCGCGGCCCGGAACGGGGCGAGTTCGCGCGCGTGCAGCGTGTCGAGGTCGGCGTCGATGCGCGGCAGCGCGTGGTGCGAGTCGACCGCGGTGTCGCCGTGCCCCGGGAAGTGCTTGGTGCAGGCGGCGACTCCGGCGGACTGCAGCCCTTCGACGTACGCGGCGGTGTGCCGGGCAGTGAGTGCCGCGTCGGCGCCGAAGGAGCGTACGCCGATGACGGGGTTGGCCGGATTGGAGTTGATGTCGGCGGACGGCGCCCAGTTGAGGTTGACGCCGCAGGCGGAGAGGCGGCGGCCGAGTTCGGCGGCCACGTCGCGGGTCAACCGGACGTCGTCCACGGCGCCGAGCGCGTGGTTGCCGGGGAACGAGGAGCCGGTACGCACCTCGAGCCGGGTGACGTCGCCGCCCTCCTCGTCGATGGCGACGAGGAGGTCGTCCCGCTCGGCCCGCAGCTGGGCCGTGAGCCGGCCGAGCTGCTCGGGCGAGGCGATGTTGCGGCCGAACAGCCCGACCGAGGCCAGTCCTTCGCCGAGTCTGCGCAGCAGCCAGTCGGGGGCGCTGGTGCCGACGAAGCCGGGCTGGAGGACGGTGAGCGCGTCACGGGTCAGGGTGTCCGTGCTGCGGGCGAGTGTCGTCATGGCGGAGTTATCCCTTTACTGCGCCGGAGGTCAGGCCCGCGGCCATCTTCTTCTGGACGAGCATGAAGAAGACGACGACCGGGATGGCGATGAGCGTGGAGGCGGCCATCAGCGCGCCGTAGTCGGTGCCGCGCGAGGTGGTGAAGTTCATCAGCCACACGTTGAGCGTGTACTTGTCGTTGTCCTGGAGCACGACGTACGCGAGCAGGTACTCGTTCCACGCGTTGATGAGCGCGAAGATCGAGGCGGCCGCGAGACCGGGCGCGAGCAGCGGGAAGATCACCCGCCAGAAGGCGCCCATCCGGCTACAGCCGTCCACCATCGCGGACTCCTCCAGCTCCTTGGGCACGTTGATCACGAAGCCGCGGATCATCCAGGTGGCGAAGGGCAGCGTGGAGACCAGGTAGACGACGATGACGCCCCAGTACTCGTTGAGCCCGCCGAGCTCGTTGAGCTGGAGGTAGAGGGGGATCAGGAGCGCGGTGGGCGGCAGCAGCTGCACCACGAGGAGCACGATCATGAAGGCCTTGCGGCCCGCGAACTGGAAGCGGCCGATCGCGAAGGCTGCGATCGTCGACATCAGCATCGCGCCGACCACCGCGGTGACGCAGATGATCAGGCTCGACTCGATCGCCGTACCGAAGTTCGGCGCGTTGATCGCACGCCGGAAGTTGTCGAACGTGATCGAGTCGGGCCACAGCGTCTGGTCGTAGCTGCGGATCTCCTGGTTGGGCCGCAGTGCGCTGACCACCAGCCAGTAGACCGGGAAGGCCATCACGACGAAGGCCACCAGGCCGACGAGGTTGTAGACGTGCCGGCTCTTCTTCTTGCGGTCGGCGCGGTACGCGGGGGTCAGGCCCGGGCGCGTGGGGGCGGTGACGCTCACTCGACCTCTCCGATCTTGAGGAGCTGGCGCAGGTAGTACACGGCCACGCCGGACAGCAGAAGGACCGTGATGAGGGAGATGGCGGCGCCCTGGCTGAAGGAGTTGGACTCGAAGGCCTTCTCGTACGAGTAGAGGCCGAGCAGGTTGTACTCCGGCTCCGGCTTGTTGGCGCGCATCAGGAAGACCTGGCCGAAGACGTTGAAATCCCAGATCACCGAGAGCGTGGCGACCATCTGGAAGACGGGCTTGATGACCGGCCAGGTGACGAAGCGGAAGACGCCGATGGCGCCGGCCCCGTCGAGGGAGGCCGCCTCCTCCAGTTCCCTGGGGACCTGGGTGAGCGCGGCGTACAGCGTGACGGCGACGAACGGGACGGCTCCCCAGACGACGACCGCGCCGATCATGACGAAGCCCTGCTTGGGGTCGAGCCACCAGTTGTGGCCGCGGAAGTCGAGGCCCACGTACTTCGTCAGCACCATGTTGACCACGCCGTAGTCGGAGTCCGCGAACCAGCGGAAGATCGACGTGGCCACCAGCAGGGGCAGGGACCAGGCGGCGACGAGCGCGCCGGTGAGGGCGAGCCGCACCCAGTTCGTCATGCGCTGCATGGCCTGGGCGAGGAAGAGGCCGATCCCCATGGTGGCCACGACGCAGGCCACCATGAACAGCAGGGTGCGCCAGACGACGTGCCAGAACTCGCCGTCTCCGAGGATGTTGGTGAACTGCTCGAAGCCGACCCAGGGCGCCGGGTCCCCGGTCCACAGTTCGCGCCGGCCGACGTCCTGGAAGGACATGATCACCGTCTTGATCAGCGGCCAGACGAACACGGCGGCGATCGAGACGAAGGCGGGGGCTATCAGCAGGTAGGGCAGGAGTGCCCCGGTTTTTCTCTTCCTCAGCGTCGCGGCGCCCGCGGGGCTCGGCGTGGCGGCGCCGGGGCGGGATGTCCCCTGCGCGGGCCGTTCCCCGGGCTGCCGAAGGCCGGGAACCGGGGGCTCGGCTGCTTTCATGTCGGCGGCACTCACTGTGCTGGCCTTCCGTTCGAACCGGTGAACCGGGAGGCGGGGGCGGCGGTGTCCGTGGCGGACCCGCCGCCCCCGACAGGGCTGATCAGGAGGTCGGGCGAGGCCGGGGAGGGGGCCTCGCCAGGGGTCAGGAAGCCTCGTTGATCAGCTTGTCGATGTCCGCGTCCGCGGCCTTGGTGGCGTCCTCGACCGACTTGCCCTTGAGGATGTCGAGCAGCATCAGCTCGATCGTTTCCTTCTTCTCGACCGCGGCCCAGCCCGGCGCGATGGGCGTGAACCAGGCGTCCGGCACGGCGTTGGCGATCGGCGCCGTCGACGCCTTCGTCTTCAGCGGCTCCAGCTGCTTGGTGTTGTTCGGCAGGATGTCCTTGGCCGCGAGGGCCGCCTCCGACTTCTCGCTGGTGAAGAGGGAGATCCAGTACTGCGCCAGGTCCTGGTTCTTGGACTTGGAGATGGTGGCCAGGTCGGAACCGCCGATGAAGGACGGAAGGGCCTTGCCGTTCGGGCCGGGCATGCCCGCGGTGGCGATCTTGTCCTTCAGCTTGGGGTTGCCGTTGGCGTTGCCGTCGATGACGCTGCCGGCCTCCCAGCCGTTGCCGTAGATCAGGGCCGCCTTCTCGTTGGCCATGACGTTGGCGTGGTCCTGCTCGTCCTTCGTCTGGTCGCCGTGGTTGTACTTCTTGACCAGGTCGATGAAGTGCTTGATGCCTTCCTGGGCCTCGGGAGACTCGAGCGTGGCCTTCCACTTCTTGGAGGACTCGTCGTACTCGGCGATCTTGCCGCCGTACGCGGCGACGTACGACATCGCGGCGTACCAGTAGCGGCCGGGCAGGTAGAGCGAGGAGAACGCCTTGTCCTTCTTGCCGTACTTCGCCTGGACCTTGTCGAGCGCCTTCGTCAGGTCGTCCTCGGTCGTCGGGAGCGTGTCGCTGCCGGTCGCGGCCTTGAACATCGACTTGTTGTAGATCGCAACGCGCGCACCGGCGTAGTAAGGAACGCAGTAGAGCTTGCCCTCATAGGTACAGGTGTCCTTGAGGCCCTTGATCCAGGTGTCGGAGTTGTCGTACTTCTTGGCATCGATATCGCCGAGAGCACCGTTGAGGATGTACGTCATGGTCTCGGTGTTGCCGAGCTCGACCACGTCCGGGAACTTGTCGCCGGCCAGGGCCGCGTCGAGCTTCTTGGTCTTGTCCGACCACTGCTGGTACTGGATCTTGACATTGACGCCCGGGTACTTCTTGTTGAATTCCGTGTTGGCCTGCTTGACCAGCTCGGGCCAGGTGCTCTGCGCGTCCGTCATGAGCCAGACGGTCAGATCGCCCTTGCGATCCTTCGGGTCCTTCGCGGCGTCACCGCCCGACCCACCGCACGCCGCAACCGAGGCCATCATCGTCGCTGCGCCAACCGCAGCTATCAGCTTGCGCTTCACGCCACCCTCCTCAGGGCTGCAAGAGTCTCCCCCCATCACCGCCCGGGACTGCGCCGTACACGAAGGGCCATACGAGAAAGGTGCGCAGGAACGACTGCCCGTGGGGCTGGGACTGGTCTTTAATGGTGTAGACCAGTAGGTGGAGCTTGGCCTAGACCTTTAGGGGTGTCAAGGGTGTATAAGAAAGGCGCTCACGTCCGTTATCGGACCGACATCTGAGGGAGCGCGGCCCCCTCGGGCCAGGTCGTGCCACGATGTGAGCCGCAACAGACGGAGGAGCCGGTGACGGCGACAACAGCAGCACAGGGGCCGGAAAGGCGGACGATGGGCAGCCAGGCGGGCAGCACGGGGACCGAGATGGGCACGTCCGCTCCGGCGGAGACGGCGAACGCGGGCCGCACCGCGCGCGTACCGAAGTACTACCGCCTCAAGAAGCACTTGCTCGACATGACGGAGACGATGCCGCCCGGCACTCCGGTGCCGCCCGAGCGGACCCTGGCCACCGAGTTCGACACCTCGCGCACGACCGTCCGCCAGGCCCTCCAGGAGCTGGTCGTCGAGGGCCGGCTGGAACGCATCCAGGGCAAGGGCACATTCGTCGCCAAGCCGAAGGTCTCGCAGGCCCTCCAACTCACGTCGTACACCGAGGACATGCGGGCCCAGGGCCTCGAGCCCACCTCGCAGCTCCTCGACATCGGCTACGTCACCGCGGACGACAGGCTCGCCGAGCTGCTCGACATAAGCACCGGCGGCCGGGTGCTGCGGATCGAGCGGCTGCGGCTGGCGAGCGGCGAGCCGATGGCGATCGAGACGACCCATCTGTCCGCCAAGCGCTTCCCCGCGCTGCGGCGTTCGCTCGTGAAGTACACGTCTCTGTACACGGCCCTGGCCGAGGTGTACGACGTGCATCTCGCCGAGGCCGAGGAGACCATCGAGACCTCGCTGGCGACCCCGCGCGAGGCGGCCCTGCTCGGCACCGATGTGGGCCTGCCGATGCTGCTGCTGTCGCGCCACTCACTGGACGGCGAGGGGAAGCCGGTGGAGTGGGTGCGGTCGGTGTACCGCGGGGACCGGTACAAGTTCGTGGCGCGGCTCAAGCGGCCTGCGGTGTAAGGGCGGCCGCCGACGGGCCGCAGAGCGAAACGTCCGGTTGCTACCGACCGGTTCCGAACATGCCGTCCGATATTCGGACGGGGGTTCCATACCTCGGACCTGTCCCCTAGATTGCCTCCGCATTACCTAGCGATCAACGGGGTCAGTGAGGGGACGGAGCCGCCACATGCCACAACAACCTGAAGTGAGAGGACCGGTCGTCACACCGGTGCGGGTGGTGATAGCCCTCTGCCTGTTCGCGCCGTTCGTCGCGATGCTGTGGGTGGGCTCCTACGCGAAGACCGACCCGGCCTTCATCGGCGTCCCGTTCTTCTACTGGTACCAGATGCTCTGGGTGCTCATATCGTCCGTGCTGACGGTGATCGCGTACAAGCTGTGGCAGCGGGACCAGGCCACTCGTCGCGCCTCGCGTGAGGGAGGTGCTTCGAAGTGAAGAACGACGTGAACGGCGTGGCACTCACCGTCTTCATCCTCTTCTTCGTGGCCGTCACGGTCATGGGCTTCATGGCCGCGCGCTGGCGCAAGGCCGAGAACGAGAACAGCCTCGACGAATGGGGCCTCGGCGGCCGGTCGTTCGGCACCTGGATCACCTGGTTCCTGCTCGGCGGCGACCTCTACACCGCATACACCTTCGTGGCCGTGCCGGCCGCGATCTACGCGGCGGGCGCCTCGGGCTTCTTCGCGGTGCCGTACACGATCCTCATCTACCCGATGATGTTCGTCTTCCTGCCGCGTCTGTGGTCGGTCTCGCACAAGCACGGGTACGTCACCACCTCGGACTTCGTCCGCGGGCGCTTCGGCTCCAAGGGTCTGTCGCTGGCCGTCGCGGTCACCGGCATCCTCGCCACGATGCCCTACATCGCGCTCCAGCTGGTCGGCATCCAGGCGGTGCTCGACGTCATGGGCGTCGGCGGCGGCGAGGGCACGAACTGGTTCGTCAAGGACCTGCCGCTGCTGATCGCCTTCGGTGTGCTGGCCGCGTACACCTACTCGTCCGGTCTGCGGGCGCCGGCGCTGATCGCCTTCGTGAAGGACGCGCTGATCTACATCGTCATCGCGGTCGCGGTCATCTACATCCCCATGAAGCTGGGCGGGTTCGACGACATCTTCGCCAAGGCGGGCGACGCCTTCTCGCAGATCAACCCGGCGACCCAGAAGCCGAGAGGCGCCCTGGCCCCGGCCGAGGCCACACAGTGGACCTACGCCACGCTGGCGCTGGGCTCGGCGCTCGCCCTGTTCATGTACCCGCACTCGGTGACGGCCGTGCTGTCCAGCCGCAGCCGTGACGTGATCCGCCGCAACTCCACGATCCTGCCGCTGTACTCGCTGATGCTCGGCTTCCTCGGCCTGCTCGGCTTCATGGCCATCGCGGCCGGCGTCAAGGTGCAGAACGGGCAGCTGGCGATCCCGCAGCTCTTCGAGGACATGTTCCCCGACTGGTTCACGGGCGTGGCCTTCGCCGCCATCGGCATCGGCGCACTCGTCCCGGCCGCGATCATGTCGATCGCGGCGGCCAACCTCTTCACCCGGAACATCTACAAGGACTTCCTGAAGCCCGACGCGACGCCCGAGCAGGAGACCAAGGTCTCCAAGCTGGTGTCGCTCCTGGTGAAGGTGGGCGCGCTGATCTTCGTCCTCGGCATGGACAAGACGGTCGCGATCAACTTCCAGCTGCTCGGCGGCATCTGGATCCTGCAGACCTTCCCGGCACTGGTGGGCGGCCTGTTCACGCGCTGGTTCCACCGCTGGGCGCTGCTTGCGGGCTGGGCGGTCGGCATGGTCTACGGAACGCTCGCCGCGTTCAACGTGTCCAGCCCCACCCAGGCCCACTTCGCCGGCTCCTCGGCGGAGATCCCCGGCATCGGCAAGATCGGCTACATCGGCCTCACGGCGATCGTGCTGAACCTGGTGGTGACGGTGGTCCTCACCTTCGTGCTGCGCGCACTGAAGGCCCCGGACGGTGTCGACGAGACATCGCCGGAGGACTACACGGGCGAGGCGGGCGACCCGGGCGTCCAGACGGAGCTGCCGCCGGCGACGGCGGGAAGCGCGCACTGAGCCCTTTCTGAGTCCTTTGCGCAAGTGACACGGGCCGCCGGGAAATCCGGCGGCCCGTTGTCGTACCCCTGCGGCAGACTGCACCGCATGGACATCGTGATCAGGCGGGCGGAGCCCGGGGAGTACGCGGAGCTGGGCGAGATCACCGCGCGGGCGTATCTCGGGGACGGGCTGCTGACCTTCGGGGAGAACGACGAGTATCTCGGCGTGCTGCGGGACGTGGCGAAGCGGGCAGCGGCGGCACAGGTGCTGGTCGCCCTGGCGAACGAAATGGTCATCGGAGGCGTCACGTTTGTGCCGCAGGGCGGCCCGATGGCGGACATCGCGCGCGAGGGCGAGGCCGAGATCCGGATGCTCGCGGTCTCGCCCGAGGCGCGCGGCAGAGGTGCCGGAGAGGCCCTCGTCCGCGCCTGCATCGAGCGCGCACGGGCGGTCGACGGCTGCGTAGGCGTCGTCCTGTCCACGCAGAGCGCGATGCACACCGCCCACCGCATATACGAGCGCCTCGGCTTCACCCGGACCCCCGAGCGCGACTGGAACCCCATCCCGCACCTCGCCGACGTCACGCTGCTCACCTACGAGTTGACGCTCCGCCAGGCACCGGAGGCATCGCGACACAACATGTAGGGGTGCCACCGCGGCCCGGCACAAGATGTATGCTCATGCTCGCTGTCGCTGCAGGGGAATCCGGTGCAAGTCCGGAACTGTCCCGCAACGGTGTACTGGTGCGCGTTCGTGTACCCGTGAGTCCGAGGACCTGCCGACGGTGCACCCGGTCCGTCCGTTCCGGGTGCCGACGACGTCCGGGCCTCGCGGAGTTGGGCCGGTGGACGCGGCCCGCGCTGCCCTGCGTGTGTGCCCGTGCGCCCGCTTCCCTCCCAGAGGCCCCGAGCCAGCGAGGGAGAGCTCCACGTGACCATCGCGCCAGCCGATCCGGCTTCAGCGTCCCGGACAGAGGCCGAGAGCGAGTCGGGCGGTCCCGGTGCCGCACTGCTGCGCACCCTGACCGACCTCACCGCCGACCTCCCCGACGCGGACCCCGGCCGGGTCGCGGCCGCCGCGCTGCGCGGCCGGTCGGCGGCCGCGGACGAGGCCGAGCTGCGCGAGCTGGCCACCGAGGCCGCCGCGGGGCTGATCGCGGAGGACCCGGCGTACTCGAAGCTGGCGGCGCGGCTGCTGACGATCAGCATCGCCGTGGAGGCCGCGTCCCAGGGCGTCCGGTCCTTCTCCGAGTCGGTCGCGGTCGGGCACCGCGAGGGCCTGATCGCCGACCGTACGCAGGAGTTCGTACAGCTGCACGCGGCCCGGCTGGACGCGCTGGTGGACGCCTCGCTCGCGGAGGGCGCCGACGACCGGTTCGGCTACTTCGGGCTGCGCACGCTGCACAGCCGCTATCTGCTGCGGCACCCGATCACCCGGCACGTCATCGAGACCCCGCAGCACTTCATGCTGCGCGTCGCCGCCGGCCTCGCGGAGGACGACACCCCGCGCTCCGTGGACGAAGTGGCCTCCCTGTACGGCCTGATGAGCCGCCTCGACTACCTGCCGTCCTCCCCCACGCTCTTCAACTCCGGTACGCGTCACCCGCAGATGTCCTCCTGCTATCTGCTGGACTCGCCGCTGGACGAGCTCGACTCGATCTACGACCGGTACCACCAGGTGGCCCGCCTCTCGAAGCACGCGGGCGGCATCGGCCTGTCGTACTCCCGTATCCGCTCTCGCGGTTCGCTGATCCGCGGCACGAACGGGCACTCCAACGGCATCGTGCCGTTCCTGAAGACCCTCGACGCCTCGGTGGCCGCGGTGAACCAGGGCGGCCGGCGCAAGGGCGCGGCCGCGGTCTACCTGGAGACCTGGCACTCCGACATCGAGGAGTTCCTGGAGCTGCGCGACAACACCGGTGAGGACGCGCGGCGTACGCACAATCTGAACCTCGCGCACTGGATCCCGGACGAGTTCATGCGCCGGGTCGACGCCGACGAGCAGTGGTCCCTGTTCTCCCCCGCCGACGTGCCCGAGCTGGTCGACCTGTGGGGCGACGAGTTCGACGCCGCGTACCGCAAGGCGGAGGCGGCGGGTCTGGCGCGCAAGACCATCCCGGCCCGCGATCTCTACGGCCGCATGATGCGTACCCTCGCGCAGACCGGCAACGGCTGGATGACCTTCAAGGACGCCGCCAACCGCACCGCCAACCAGACGGCGGAGCCGGGCCACACGGTCCACTCCTCCAACCTGTGCACCGAGATCCTGGAGGTCACGGACGACGGGGAGACGGCGGTCTGCAACCTGGGGTCGGTCAACCTCGGCGCGTTCGTCACCGGCTCCGGCGACGGCATCGACTGGGAGCGGCTGGACGCGACGGTCCGTACGGCCGTGACGTTCCTCGACCGCGTCGTCGACATCAACTTCTACCCGACCGAGCAGGCGGGCCGCTCCAACGCCAAGTGGCGCCCGGTGGGCCTGGGCGCGATGGGCCTGCAGGACGTGTTCTTCAAGCTGCGGCTGCCCTTCGACTCGGCCGAGGCGAGGGCGCTGTCCACGCGGATCGCCGAGCGGATCATGCTCGCCGCGTACGAGGCGTCGGCCGACCTCGCCGAGCGGAACGGCCCGCTCCCGGCCTGGGAGAAGACCCGTACGGCCCGCGGCGTTCTGCACCCCGACCACTTCGGCGTGGAGCCGACCTGGCCGGAGCGGTGGGCGGCCCTGCGGGAGCGCGTCGCCACGACGGGCATGCGCAACTCCCTGCTCCTCGCGATCGCACCCACCGCCACGATCGCCTCGATCGCGGGCGTCTACGAGTGCATCGAGCCGCAGGTCTCGAACCTCTTCAAGCGCGAGACGCTCAGCGGCGAGTTCCTCCAGGTCAACTCGTACCTGGTGAACGACCTGAAGCAGCTCGGCGTGTGGGACGCCCGCACCCGCGAGGCCCTGCGCGACTCGAACGGCTCGGTGCAGGGCTTCGCCTGGATCCCTGATGACGTACGCGCCCTGTACCGCACGGCGTGGGAGATCCCGCAGCGCGGCCTGATCGACATGGCGGCCGCCCGCACCCCGTTCCTGGACCAGTCGCAGTCCCTGAACCTCTTCCTGGAGACGCCGACCATCGGCAAGCTCTCCTCGATGTACGCATACGCCTGGAAGCAGGGCCTGAAGACGACGTACTACCTGCGCTCGCGCCCGGCGACCCGGATCGCCCGTGCCGCACAGGGCCAGGCGCAGGCCCAGAAGCCCATCCCCGTACAGCAGGTCGCCGACCCCGACGCCGTCGCCTGCTCCCTTGAGAACCCCGAGTCCTGCGAGGCCTGCCAGTGATGTCCACCGCCGCGACCGAGAAGAACCTGCTCGACCCAGGCTTCGAACTGACTCTCCGCCCCATGCGCTACCCGGACTTCTACGAGCGCTACCGGGACGCCATCAAGAACACCTGGACCGTGGAGGAGGTCGACCTCCACTCGGACGTCGCCGACCTCGCGAAACTCACGCCGGGCGAACAGCACCTCATCGGCCGGCTGGTCGCGTTCTTCGCGACGGGCGACTCGATCGTCGCGAACAACCTGGTCCTGACGCTGTACAAGCACATCAACTCCCCCGAGGCGCGGCTGTACCTCTCGCGGCAGCTCTTCGAGGAAGCGGTCCACGTCCAGTTCTACTTGACGCTGCTCGACACGTACCTGCCCGACCCTGAGGACCGCGCGGCCGCCTTCGCGGCGGTCGAGAGCATCCCCTCCATCCGTGAGAAGGCCGAGTTCTGCTTCAAGTGGATGGACTCGGTGGAGAAGATCGACCGCCTGGAGACCAAGGCGGACCGCCGCCGCTTCCTGCTGAACCTGATCTGCTTCGCGGCGTGCATCGAGGGCCTGTTCTTCTACGGTGCCTTCGCCTACGTCTACTGGTTCCGCAGCCGCGGTCTGCTGCACGGCCTCGCCACCGGCACCAACTGGGTCTTCCGCGACGAGACGATGCACATGTCGTTCGCCTTCGACGTCGTGGACACCGTCCGCAAGGAGGAGCCGGAGCTCTTCGACGACGAGCTGCAGCAGCAGGTCACCGACATGCTGAAGGAGGCCGTCGAGGCCGAGCTGCAGTTCGCGCGCGACCTGTGCGGTGACGGCCTCCCCGGCATGAACACGGAGTCGATGCGGCAGTACCTGGAGTGCGTCGCCGACCAGCGGCTGCAGCGGCTCGGCTTCGCACCGGTGTACGGCTCCGAGAACCCGTTCGCCTTCATGGAGCTGCAGGGCGTCCAGGAGCTGACGAACTTCTTCGAGCGCCGCCCGTCGGCGTACCAGGTGGCGGTGGAGGGCTCGGTCTCGTTCGACGACGACTTCTGATCACTAGGTGTGGTTGTGTTCCGGTGTGCACCGGAGCACAACCACACCCGCCTGCGGATCACCTTGGCCGTACCGCTACTTCAGGGAGACACTGTCCCCACTCGATATGACCCTCGCGGTCGTCGTCGTCCCGGGGAAGTACCAGCGCCAGGTGCCCGCCGCGCTCGCGGTCACGGTGGTGCTGAGGCCCCCGGTGCTGTTCGTCGTCACGGTCTTGACCGTGCTGTACGACGACGTACCGGCCTTCTTGAACTGGAGTTTGACCTCCTGGCCGGAGTAGCCGTGGTACTCGAGGTCCTCCCAGTTCGCCCGGCTCAGCTTCCCGGTGACGGTGAGCTTGGCGCCCTTGGCGACCGGTTCCGGCGAGGCGTTCGTCGTCAGCTTCGAGGCGCGCTTGACCTTGTACTCGGCGATGTGGTCGGAGATCCAGTAGTCGCCGTCGTTCGCCTTCACCGTGGCGTTGACCTGCCAGACACCGGCGACCTTGTTGCTGTCGATGTCATCGCTGTCGCGGATCCAGGCAGGATCGACCGTGATCGTGGCAGTGCACACCGACTTCGTGGAGCTCTTCTTCACGCACGAGGTGCCGGTCCAGTCCCCGAAGCCGTAGCCGTTGGACTTGTTGAAGACGCTCAAGTCCGTGAGCCCCTTCACGCCCGAGTCGTCCGTGATGGTGATGGCGATCGGGTAGGTGATGGTCTTCGACGTGCCGATGATGACATTGGTGCCGTTGTCGACGACGGTGCCGACGACACGGATGTCGCCCTCACCTTCGGCCTGGGCGCCCGTCGCCGTCAGAAGCACCAGGGCCGCCGCCGCACCGCCGGCCGCTGCCCAGCCCTTTCTCCGCGCGCCGCGCGTTCTGCCCCTCATGTTCCTCCCCTGTCTTGTCCCTGCTGCGCCGCGTCCGCCGGAAGGCGAAGATCGCGGCGCGGTCAGGAGAGGCTACACATGAGTTGACGGCCAGCCATTTCTCGTGTGGGTCACGCCGCCTTGGCGACGTGGTCCGTAGTGAGGCCGCGGCGGATGCGTCGGGTCGGGGCAGCGGTGGCGGTGCGGCGCTCGGCCGCACGCAACTGCCGGTCGATGCGGCGTTCGTAGGCGTGGCCGACGAGTGCCGGGGCAGCGAGGAGGAGGAAGAGGGACAGGACGGTCAGGTAGTCCAGGAATGCGTTCATGTCGCTACTCTCGCGCGCGCCGGACGGCGGCGTCAGTGGCAGAACCGTCATCAACCCTCGAATTACTGCCACGCCTGCGGCACACTGACAGACATGCTGAAGAACGTGGCCGCAGTGCTGCTCGACGGTGTGCATCCCTTCGAACTCGGCGTGGTCTGCGAGGTGTTCGGCCTCGACCGCAGCGACGAAGGGCTGCCCGTGTACGACTTCGCGGTGGCGTCCGCCGAGGGCCCGGTGCTGAGCACGCCCGCCGGGTTCTCCGTACAGACGCAGCACGGCCTCGAGCGCCTGGAGGAGGCCGACCTGATCGCCGTGCCGGCCGGCAATTCGTATATGAACCGCACCTATCCCGAGGAACTGCTCGCCGCCCTGCGCCGCGCCACGGAGCGCGGCGCCCGCGTCCTGTCCGTGTGTTCCGGCGTCTTCGTGCTCGGCGCGGCGGGGCTGCTGGACGGCCGCCGCTGCGCCGTCCACTGGCGGCACGCCGCCGAACTGGCCGTGCGCCACCCGCGGACCCGTGTCGAACCCGATGTGCTGTACGTCGACGAGGGCGCCGTGATCACCTCGGCGGGCACCGCCGCCGGCATCGACGCGTGTCTGCACATCGTCCGCGAGGAGCACGGCGTGGAGGTCGCCAACGCCATCGCGCGGCGCATGGTGGTGCCGCCGCACCGCGACGGCGGCCAGGCCCAGTACGTCGAGCGTCCGCTGCCCCACAGCCCCTGCGACACCGTCGGCGGCGTACTGGCGTGGATGGAGGAGCACCTCGACGAGGAGATCACCGTGGAGGGGCTGGCGGCGCGGGCCCATATGTCGCAGCGGACGTTCGCCCGCCGCTTCCAGCAGGAGACGGGCACCACGCCCTACCGCTGGCTGCTGCGCCAACGCGTGCTGCTCGCCCAGGAGTTGCTGGAGCGTTCGGACGAGACCGTGGACGCGATCGCAGGGCGCGCCGGTTTCGGCAATGCGGCAGCGATGCGTCACCAGTTCCTGCGGGCGCTGGGGACGACCCCGAACGCGTACCGGCGTACGTTCAGGGGCCCGAGGGCCGCCTGAACACACGCCGGACGACTCGCCGCGTCACGCGACGCGGCCCAGGAGCAGCCGCTCGAGCCGGGCCTATTGGTAGCGCCCGGACGCCGCACAGAAGTCGACACAGCCACGCATCAGCGAGCGCAGATCGGCGGCGTGACGGTAGACCGACGTCCGCTCCTCGACGGGCACCATGAGCGTGTCCAGAAATTGGGGGATCTCAGCCTCGTACCTGAGGAAGGAGTCGGTGTACCCACGGATTCGTTCGTGAATACGCCGGAGGGCTTTCTCCCGTGTGAGATTCTGCCGTCGCTCAAGAACGATCACCATGTTGTGCTGATCGCCTGCTGCCTCTTCCTTCGCGAGGGACTGCACGTCCTGGGTGATGTTGATGACCCGCATGGTGATCCGGCGCATCATCTTGAGGGGAGAGCTCTCGAGGAACTCGGGCTGCACCTCGTAGCCGCCGACCCGCTCAGTGACATCCATCTCCAGCAGCACCGCTCCCGTCATATCGCGAAGCGTGAGGTATTCCTCGACCTCCAGGGTGCGGCTGTCGCGGCGGTGCTCGCAGCGTGTGCGGCAGGAGGCGAACCAGCCCAGCCAGTTCTTCCTCGTACGCGCGATGAATCGAGGCGACATCCCCTGGCACCAGCGCCGCCATATATCGGTGAAAGCGTTGACGTGGGGATCGCTCGACACCGGCGTCAGAGGTTGGGGTGAGGGGGTGACGACCGCGGCCAGCGACGCGAAGAACCGTTCCGGGCGGCCCGGCTCCCGAACGAAATCCGGGTCGTCGGGAAAGTCGTTCCAGATCGCCCACCAGGAAACCCAGTCGCTCACCAGATTCAGACCCTCAGCAGGAGCGTCGGGGTAGCTCAGGCAAGCGAAAAGAGCCATGCCATGACGGTCATGGCGCCGTAGTTCCGCCTCTTCGGAGACCAGCCCCATCCGCTGGGCCCACTCACGACTGTGTACGGCCACACGGTCGCCTTCGTGAGCGATCCGGTACGGGAAAGGCAGATCGAACGGCCAGAGCCGGAGCTCTTCCCGGAATGCCTTCGGCCCCGGCAAGGTCACCGCAGGGAACTCGACAGAGCTGTCCGGCCGGGAGAAAGGAGTAGCTACCTCGGTTGTCATGGCATTTTCCTCATCTGCCCGCGAAAAGCGGGCGTAACGGCTATGCCTCGCCTGCGAGAAACCCTTGTCCGTAGTCGTGGCCCTTGCCAGGGCACAGACAGCAACCTCTTGACGTGTGCACGCTCATGACGCATGCACCGTACGTCCTGTTCTGCATCAAGGGATCACCCCTGTCGGTCGCCGGTGACACCACACCCTCCCCGTCCTACCGGGCACGTGCACCGTTGAATATCCCGCGCGCCCATTCATTGAGCGCACAACCAACCGTCTGCGGAACGTTTCTGCACTCTTCGCCGCTCCAACAATGGCCGAGAAGGCACTCTTGACAGGCCGAAGTTGAATCATTCGCGACCGGATCTGACCGTGCAGATTCGGTCAAGTACAGCACGCAGATCGGCGCCTGCCCGGGATTCCCGGACAGGCGCCGATCAAGGGCCCAGCGCCCTCAACAGGACCTGGATTCATACGAGTTGAGAGGAAGCGGTACGGGTCAGTCGTTCGGGACGACCGGGTAGCGCGGCGTGCCCTCCGCCATCTGCCGCAGGGCGTCCTTGCGGTCCCGCTTGGAGAGGCGGTCGATGTACAGGTACCCGTAGAGATGGTCCGTCTCGTGCTGCAGGCACCGGGCGAAGTAGCCCGTGCCGCGCACCGTGATGGGGTTGCCCTTCTCGTCCTGGCCCGTCACCACCGCGTAGTCGGGGCGGGCGAGCGAGGCGTAGGCCGTCGGGACGGAGAGGCAGCCCTCGTTGGAGTCGTCGAGGCGGCGCTCGTCGGCCGGCAGCTCCTGCAGGACGGGATTGCAGACGACGCCCACGTGGCGCACGCCCTCGTCGTCCCCGCAGTCGTAGACGAAGACCTTCAGATCGACACCGATCTGGTTCGCGGCGAGACCCACGCCCTCGGCGGTGCGCTGGCTCGCGAACATGTCGTCGACGAGCTGCGCCAGCTTGTCGTCGAACTCGGTGACGTCCTTGCACTCCTTGTGCAGCACCGGGTTGCCGACGACCGTGATCGGCCGGGACGTCCCGCGCTCGCGGTAGGCCGTCTCACGCGCCTCGCAGTCCTCGGTGTCGATGACGAAACCCTCGTCGTCCACGGGGAGAACCGCCGAGCTCCCGGCCCGCTCCTGCTCAGTGTCCTGCTGCGCCATCTCCGCCGTACGCCTTCCGTGGAAACTCCGATGTGATGCGGGTACAGCCTACGGGGAGGAGTCAGCAGACTTCTTCGAGATCCCGCCAGTCCCGGGAGTCGGGGCTGTCGGCCACCCAGCCGTCCAGCAGCCCGCGTACCAGGGACGCGGGCGCGGCTATGCCGCACTCCCGCTCGGGCACCCACAGCTGCCCGTCGGTGCGGTGGCCGAGCGGCCCGGGGTGGCCGGGCTCGCTGTGGTCGTGCGGGTCGAGGTGGTCGCCATCGCCCTCGTCGCTCGGCATGCGGCTCTCCGAGCACATGCGGCACAGCAGCCGCACGGACGAGGACCAGTCCTCCGCGGCGAAGCCAGCGTCGGCCGCGAGCCGCTCCAGGGCGTCCCGGTCGGCCTCGGTGTCGGCCTCCAGGAGCACGACCCAGGTGGGCACGGGCGAGGGGGCCCAGAGCTCGATCTCGTCGAAGACGGGGTACGAGTGGCCGGTGGACGTCGTCCGCTCGCCGTGCGGGACGCCGTCGTGCAGCACGACCTCGCCCCAGCGGCGGCCCGACGACGGCAGCGGCACGGAGAGCACCTCTATCCGCGCCGGGTCGAGCCTGCGGCCCCACACGACCTCCGCCTCGCCCTCCGGCGAGAGCCGCACGGCCGCGCTGCCGAGCTCCATACCGGTGGGCCGGCCGCCGGCCGCCGCGCCGCCCGGCACCCGCAGCCCGTACGCCTGCCAGGCCCGCCGCGCCAGCGGCCAGTCCTGCAGGGCGGTCGCCGCGATGCCGACGTTCCACCAGTCCGGGGCGCCCGCGTCCCGGTCCAGCAGGGCCACCGCGCGCAGCCCCGCGGCCCGCGCCTGCTCCCAGTCGTGCCGGAACTTGTGGAGAAGGGCGAGGTTGAACCAGGACTCGGACAGCCACGGCTCCAGGTCCGCCGCGCGCGTCAGGAGCGCGCCCGCGTCCTCGTACCTGCCGTCCCCGATGAGCGTGAATGCCCGGTCGGTGGCCTGCCGCCATGAGGCGGAGGGCCGATGCCGTCCCTTGCCGAAGATCCTCACGATTCCCGCCTGCCAGTGTTGAGAAGACAGTGCAGCCTCCGACCTGCCCCTGTTGTTCGCATCCAACCACGTACGGTCGGACGGGCGCTCATTACCCATCGGTTACCCGGCCTAGGGCATGGTCAGACGGCCCGCTGCCACAGGACCGAGGTCCCCCGCGACAGCACCCGGACGAGCGATTCCACCACCTCCGGCGCATAGTCGTGGCCGGTGGCCAGCCGCAGCCGCTCCAGCGCGGTGAGCGACCCGCCGGGGCCCTCCTCCCGCACCAGTTCGTCATACGCGTTCGCCGCCCGCACGATGCGGGCCGGCAAGGGCTGGTCGCGGTACGGATCGGCCTGCCGCTCCACGACGACGGCGACCTCGGCGGGCACCCCGGTCTGGCGCACCACGGCGCCGCCGAGCAGGGCGATGCGCCGCTGCTCCTCGGAAGGCAGCACCGCGGTGGCCCCGGCCGGGACGGGGTCGACCAGCGACAGCTGCCCGATGTCGTGCATCAGGGCCGCGTACTCGAGGACGGTGAGGTCCGGTTCGGACAGGCCCAGCTCGCGGCCCACCGCACGGCTGATCGCGGCGACGCGCCGGGCGTGGCCGGCCGGCGTGTACCCGGCGATCTCGGTGGCCCGGGCGAGCGAGGCGATGGTCTGCCGGTAGGTGGTGCGCACCGCGGCATAGCGGCGGTAGGCGAGCTGCGTGAGCAGCAGGGGCAGCGAGAAGACCGGCAGTGCCCACAGTCCGGCGACGGCGACCGCCAGCGACATCACCGCTCCCGTCGCGCAGACCGCGGAGCCGATGCCGAGCATGGCGCGCAGTTCGTCCCGCAGCAGGGGCCCGAACGGCCAGCCGGTGCGGGCGTGCGCCATGGCCGCGGCGAGCACGGCGTCGCAGAGCGCAGTGAGCGCGAGGACGCCGACGACCCACAGCGCGTGGTACGGCCCGCTGCCCACCCACTCCTGGAGCTTCCCCGAGTTGTACAGCGGCTGGACGCAGACCGCGGCGAAGACGACCGTCAGCACGCGCCGCGCCATGTCGTCGAGCGAGGGCCCGCGGCCCAGCGCCACATGCGGCACGCACCCGACGAGCGCGGCCGCGACGGCGACGGTGACCACCTGGTGGACACCGTGGTGCGTGGGCTCCCCCGCGGTGTCGCCGAGCAGCGCGTACGCCAGCGCCCCGGCGGTCGCGAGCGGCGCGGGCTCCCGGTCGACGGCGGCCCCACCACCGCTCCACCGCGCCAGCTCCCCGACGAGGATGAGCACCCCGAACGCCAGAGCGGTCCCACGGCCGTCGAGCCCGTGCCAGAGGGTCCAGACGAGCGCGCCGAGGACGACCAGGGCGGCGGAGAAGTGGACGAGGGCGGGGATGCCGGTGGGGATGCGGCGGGGGACGCCGGTGGCGATGCGGCCTCGGCTCGGTGCGGACGCGGAGTGACGGGGTTTCTGCGGGCCGGCGTGACGGGGTTTGCGTGGGGTGGAGCGGTGTGGGGTGGAGCGGTGTGGGGTGGAGCGGTGTGGGGCCGTCGGCGCGGAGTCGGGCAAGGCCCTCGACGCAGGGCCGTCGGAGATCTTCGGTGTGGAGCGGCGCGGAGCCTTTGCCGCGGAGCGGCCCGAAGCCTCCGGGTCCGGGATCCCGCGCCCGGTCACGACGCGTTGTCCGCACGGACGGGTGCCCGACGCGTGGCCGGCACCGCCCCACCGGGGCCGGGCTCGTCCGCCGTGACCGCCGGGTGCCAGCCGTGGCGGTCGAGGGCGCGCACCAGTGCCCGTACCATCTGCGGGTCGAACTGGGCTCCCGCGCACCGCTCCAGCTCCTCCACCGCGACCGCCACCGGCCGTGCCCTCCGGTACGACCGCGTCGACGTCATCGCGTCGAAGGCGTCCGCGACCGCCACCACCCGCGCGCACTCGGGGATCTGGGAGCCCACGAGCCCGTACGGATAGCCGCTGCCGTCCAGCCGCTCGTGGTGGTGCAGGATCGCCGTCCGCGCCTCCCCGAGGAACCCGATCCCGCGCACCATCTCGTGGCCGTACTCCGGATGCAGTTCGATGACGCGCCGCTCCTGAGGGGTCAGCGGCCCGTCCTTCCTGAGCAGCCGTGTCGGTACGCCGAGTTTCCCGACGTCGTGCAGGATGCCGGCGAACCGCAGCACCTCCACCCGCTCGTCGTCCATCCCCAGCTCCCGCGCGATCATCATCGACGCCTGTCCGACACGCTCGCTGTGCCCCCGCGTGTACTCGTCCTTGATGTCGACCGCCTGCACCAGGGCCCGGATGGTGGCCCGGTGGGCTGTGCGCTCGTGGTGGTACTGCGCGAACACCCAGCAGGAGACGTACATCGGCAGCAGTACAAGCAGCGCGGCGAGCGGCCCGTACGGGCTGCGCCACAGGACGGCCATCATCAGCCCGGCGAGCCCGTGCACCCCCACGGGCGCGAGCGAGCGCAGAAGCAGCCCCCGCCACCCGGCCGGCGCCGCCGCCCCTCCCCTCCGCCTGAAGGGCACGGGAGGCACTCCCCGCGCCGCCGCGAGGATGCCGCTGTCCAGGTAGGACAGCACACAGCAGAACGCCAGCACGGCGGCCCCGACGGGCACGAGGACGTACGGGAAGTCCGCGGCCGTCACGGCGTCGCGCCCGCCCAGTGCCGCGTGCACCGCGGCCGCCGCCGAGGCGCTCAGGGCGAGCTGGGCAGCGCGCCAGACCCGGCGCAACCACTGGGGCCGCTGCTCGACGTGGGCGAGCAGGCCACCCGGGAGGGCGACCAGCGCGGCGGCCGCGGGCGGCAGCAGAAAGGCTCCGGCAAGCAGGACCGGGAAGAAGGTGCCCATACCCTCGGGAGCTCGGCGCCCTGCGATACGCAACCGCGGCGCCTGCTCACACCCGGCGTACAGCAGTGCGAGCAGCGCGACCGCGAGCCACGGGGTGCGCGACGTCAGAGCGGGAGCCACACAGGCGGCGGCGCCCACGGCGACGCAGGCGATGAAGACGCGGGCACACGGCGGAACCGACCGCATGGCGCTCCCCTCGCGTGGCCCGGGCCGTGTGGCCGGGCAAGCCCGTCAAGGCTCCGGAGAATAGATCGGCGGGCAGGGCAGGGGGGCGGCAATGGGTGATTCCCGTGGCGCCACGGCCACGGATTAGCACATTCGGGTGACGCTCTTGCGTACAGAGCAGAACAGGCCGCGACGAAACGTCGCGGCCTGTTCGTGTGTGCGTGCCGGGCCGTGTGGGGCCTGGTGTGTCAGCCCTCCTGGGCTCCCGCCGGCAGATCCGAGACCGTCACGTCATGGTCGGGAACCGCCTGGCCGGACCGGATCAGTTCGATGCGTCCCATGACCTTCGCCCGCAGCCCGGCGGGTACGTCGTCATGGCCGCAGCACCGCTTGACCAGCTTCTTCACGGCCTGCTCCAGACCGTACTTCTCCAGGCACGGCGAGCACTCCTCGAAGTGGTGCTCGAACTTGCTGCAGTCGGCGTCCGGCATCTCGTGGTCCAGATACTCGTAGAGGTGGTCGAGTACCTCACTGCAGTCAGTCTCGTGCGGCTTTCCGCAGCTCATGAGCCCGACCCTTTCGCTTCGTCCGACTCTCCGGCGCCGGCCGGGACGAGGCCGCGGTCACGGGCGTAGTCCTCCAGCATGCCCCTCAGCTGGCGGCGGCCCCGGTGAAGCCGCGACATCACAGTACCGATGGGGGTACCCATGATGTCCGCGATCTCCTTGTACGCAAAGCCCTCAACGTCCGCGAGATACACGGCGATACGGAACTCTTCGGGGATCGTCTGCAGCGCGGCCTTCACATCCGAGTCGGGCAGGTGGTCGAGCGCCTGCGACTCGGCGGAGCGCAGACCCGTCGACATGTGCGACTCGGCGCGCGCCAGCTGCCAGTCCTCGATCTCCTCGGCGGCACTGCGCTGCGGCTCGCGCTGCTTCTTGCGGTAGCTGTTGATGAACGTGTTCGTGAGGATGCGGTACAGCCACGCCTTGAGGTTGGTGCCCTCGCGGAACTGGTGGAACGACGCATACGCCTTGGCATACGTCTCCTGCACCAGGTCCTCGGCGTCGGCGGGGTTGCGCGTCATACGCAGCGCGGCCGAGTACATCTGGTCGAGGAACTCCAGGGCATCCCTCTCGAAGCGCGCGCTGCGCTCGGCAGCCGTCTCCGCGCCCTTGGGCTGATCCGCCTGGCCGTTGTCGGTCCCTGCGTCGGTCCCAGTGACCGGACCCACCTCCTCCGGAGCTGCAGCGGGGCCGGGTCGGACCCCACTCGAATCGGAGGATAGACGACGATCCGGTCCGCCCGCCGCCCTAATGGGGGCGTTTTTGACCGCGCTCAGCACCGTCCAGTCCAGGTCAGTGGCGCTGCGGCGGCTCGGGCAGATGGTCGAACCCATGCGGCGGACTTCCTCTCCTACGAACGGTCCGGTACCCGATGTCGGTACCGTCTGTCCGCCACAACAGTGGTTCGAGCCTCGAACATTCCCGGCAGGCAACAGTGGCGTCATTCGAGTGACACAAGCCACTCCACGACACCGCCGGTGATGATCTCCAGCGCCTCCTCCTGGCCGATCTCCCCCCTCTTCGGCACGGCGAACCCATGATCGCCGTACGCCACCTCGACAAGCCGGTAGTCACCCTCCGGGAACTCCTCCGGCTTCCCGAAGGGGTCGTTGCCGCCCTGGACGACCAGCGTGGGCACGCCGGCGCCGAGCAGCTCGCCGGCGCGGGACTTCTCCGGCTTGCCGGGCGGGTGCAGCGGAAAGCTGAGGGCGAGCACGGCGTGGGCGCCCAGCTCGGACGCCGTACGGCAGGCGACCCGGGCCCCGGCGCTGCGGCCACCGGAGACGACCGGCAGCCCGGGCTTCTCGAGCGCGGGCCACACCCCCCGCCACCCGACGTCCAGCGTCTTCGGCGCGGGCGCCACCTTCTTCCCTGCCACCCGCCAGGGCTGCTCGACGAGCGCGACGGTCACCCCGTGCGCCGGCAGCACCCCGGCCAGCGCCCGCAGATCCCGCGCCTCGATCCCGCCCCCGGCCCCATGCCCGAGAGCGACCACGACCCGCGCCTTCACCGCGGCGGGAAACCAGCTGATCCGGGCAACCCCGGCATCGGTCTCGACGTCCTCAGTACGCATCACAGCCCCATACTGCCGCTACTGCCAGGGGGGAGGGTGCCCCGGTCAGAACAGCGTCCCCACCTCAGGCCCCTCCAGCTCCTTCACCAGCTCAGGCCCGTTGTTCCGCACATCGCTCACCGCCGTGGAAACGGGATACGCCCGCATGAGCCCCTCGGGGGGCGGGGCAAGCAGCCCCCGCACATCGTCAGGATCCGTCCGGGACGGATCGAGCCACGCATCCCACCGATCAGGCGTCAGCATCAACGGCATCCGCGGATGAATCTCCGCAAGCGACCCCGGCCCCTCCGCCGGCGCGACGGCCAGCGGCCCCGTCTCCGCCTCGGTCGTGATGACGGAACACGTCACCCACCACGCCCGCGGATGATCGTCCGGCAGCGTCCGGTCCCGCCAGAACTCGTAAAGCCCGGCCATCGCGAAGACGGACCCGTCCGCGGGCGTCACGAAGTACGGCTGCTTGCGCGGCCGCTTCTTCTTGCCCTGGACTTCCAGATCACGCTCGGCGACCCCGGTCACCCACTCGTAGTAGCCATCGGCGGGGATGATGCAGCGCCGCGACGCGAAGGCGCGCCGGTACGAGGGCTTCTCGTGCACCGTCTCCGCACGGGCGTTGATCATCCGCGCCCCGCCCTCGGGTGACTTCGCCCACGACGGTACGAGGCCCCACGTAAGCGTGCGCAGCTGGCGAACCGGTCGGGGGCTGTCGGCGTCTTTCAGAGGGCGGTCCAGCACGGCGTAGACGTCCTTGGTGGGAGCCACGTTGTAGTCGGGCGCCAGCGCCTCCTTGGCGTCCCACTTCTCGATCTCAAAGATTCCTGCGAGATCCTCGGGCCTACGACTCGATGCATACCGTCCGCACATACGTGCCACACTGCCAGCCCCGTCCGTCTCCCACCAGGACCGAGAGAGGAGCCCGCCCGAAACATGGAGAGCGCAATGAGCACCGCGAGTGCATCCCTCACCTCCCTCTGGGACCGCGTCTTCGGCACCCAGCCGGACCCCGACCAGTGGGTGGTGATCGCCACAGCGGCCGTCGCGCTCGCCGTGGTCGTGCCGTACCGCCCGTGGCGGCTCGCCCGCAACGCGATCACCATCGCCCACGAGGGCGGTCACGGCCTGGTCGCCCTGCTCACCGGCCGCCGCCTGGACGGCATACGTCTGCACTCCGACACCAGCGGCCTCACGGTCAGCCGCGGCAGGCCCACCGGCCTCGGCATGATCCTCACCGCCGCCGCGGGCTACACCGCTCCCCCGCTGCTCGGCCTCGGTGGCGCCGCGCTCCTCGCCGCGGGCCACATCACCGCCCTGCTGTGGCTCGCCACCGCCCTGCTCGTCGCGATGCTGGTGATGATCCGCAACGCGTACGGCGCCCTGACGGTGATCGTCACCGGCGGCGCGTTCCTGCTCGTCTCCTGGCTCACGGGTCCGCAGGTGCAGGCGGCCTTCGCGTATGTCGTGGTGTGGTTCCTGCTGCTCGGCGGCGTACGGCCGGCTTTCGAACTGCAGGCCAAGCGGCGCAGGGGCAGCGCCGGCGACTCGGACGCGGACCAGTTGTCGCGCCTCACGCACGTTCCCGCGGGGATGTGGCTCTTCCTCTTCCATGCGGTGTCGCTCTGCGCGCTCATCGGGGGCGGCCGGTGGCTGCTCGAGGGCATGAGCCTGTGAGGGCTGGGATGGACCGCACCTCCTGTTACATATCAGCGCACTGTTTCGCATGGGTTTCGCCACATTTGATCAAGATCTCCGGTCATGGCCAACCACTAAAGTGAGGGGCATGACCGAGAACCCAGCGCACATCGACCTCTGGCCCGCCCCCCACGCGAGCGCGGCCGTCGACGCGACGGTCCACGTGCCCGGATCCAAGTCGGTCACGAACCGGGCCCTCGTCCTGGCCGCCCTGGCCTCCGAGCCCGGCTGGCTGCGCCGGCCGCTGCGCTCCCGCGACACGCTGCTGATGGCGGGCGGTCTGCGCGCCATGGGTGTCGGCATCGAGGAGACGGTGTCCTCCAGCTCCACCGTCGCCCGCGGCGCCGCCGCGTCGGGCGAGGCCTGGCGCGTCATCCCCTCGGGCCTGCAGGGCCCGGCCACGGTGGACGTCGGCAACGCCGGCACGGTGATGCGCTTCCTGCCGCCGGTCGCGGCGCTCGCGGACGGTCCCGTGCGGTTCGACGGCGACCCCCGCTCGTACGAGCGTCCGCTGAACGGCGTGATCGACGCCCTGCGCGTCCTCGGTGCGCGCATCGACGACGACGGCCGCGGGGCCCTGCCGATGACCGTCTTCGGCGGCGGTGCGCTGGACGGCGGCCCGGTCGAGATCGACGCGTCCTCGTCGTCGCAGTTCGTGAGCGCGCTGCTGCTCTCCGCCCCGCGCTTCAACCAGGGCGTCGAGGTTCGCCACGTCGGCTCGGCCCTGCCCTCGATGCCGCACATCCGGATGACCGTCGACATGCTGCGCAACGCCGGAGCCCAGGTCGACACCCCGGAGTCGGGCGGCGAGCCGAACGTCTGGCGGGTCACTCCGGGCGCCCTGCTCGGCGTCGACCTCACGATCGAGCCCGACCTGTCGAACGCCCAGCCGTTCCTGGCCGCCGCCCTGGTGACCGGCGGCCGCGTCGTCATCCCCGACTGGCCCGAGCGCACCACGCAGCCGGGCGACAAGCTGCGCGAGATCTTCACCGAGATGGGCGGCTCCTGCGAGCTGACCGACCAGGGCCTCGTGTTCACCGGTTCCGGTGCCATCCACGGCATCGACGCCGATCTGGGCGAGGTAGGCGAGCTCACCCCGGGCATCGCGGCCGTCGCCGCCCTCGCCGACTCCCCGTCGACGCTGCGCGGCGTCGCGCATCTGCGTCTGCACGAGACCGACCGGCTCGCCGCCCTCACCAAGGAGATCAACGAGCTGGGCGGCGACATCACCGAGACCGCGGACGGGCTGCACATCCGCCCCCGCCCGCTGCACGGCGGCGTCTTCCACACGTACGACGACCACCGGATGGCCACCGCGGGCGCCATCATCGGCCTCGCCGTGCCGGGCGTGCAGGTCGAGAATGTCGCGACGACGGCGAAGACCCTGCCGGACTTTCCCGACATGTGGGCCGGAATGCTCGGGAACTGACGGGCGGGATTCCGAGCCATGCGCCGCTACGGCAAGCACACCGACGAGGACGACGTCCGGGTCCGCCCCAACCGCAAGGGCAACCGGCCCCGTACGAGCATCCGCCCGAAGCACGAGGACGCCGCGGAGGGCATGGTCCTCACCGTCGACCGGGGGCGGCTGACCTGCCTCGTCGAGGACCGTGTCGTCGTGGCGATGAAGGCCCGCGAGCTCGGCCGCAAGGCCGCCGTCGTGGGCGACCGGGTCCACCTGGTCGGCGACCTGTCCGGCAAGAAGGACACCCTCGCCCGCATCGTGCGGATCGCGGAGCGCACCTCGGTGCTGCGGCGCACGGCCGACGACGACGATCCGTACGAGCGCGTGGTGGTCGCCAACGCCGACCAGCTCGCCATCGTCACGGCCCTCGCCGACCCGGAGCCGCGGCCGCGCCTGATCGACCGGTGCCTGGTGGCGGCGTACGACGGCGGGCTCGAACCGCTGCTCGTCCTCACCAAGTCCGACCTGGCCCCGCCGGACAAGCTGCTCGAGCTGTACGGCGCGCTCGGCGTCCCGTATGCCGTCACGAGCCGTGCCGAACTGGAGGACGGCAGCGCCGCGGACCGCGTGCTCGAGCATCTCGACGGGAAGATCACCGCGTTCGTCGGCCACTCCGGTGTGGGCAAGACGACTCTGGTCAACGCCCTGGTACCGGAGGACCGCCGGCGGACGACGGGGCACGTCAACGCCGTCACGGGCCGCGGCCGGCACACCACCACGTCGGCCCTGGCCCTGCCCCTGCTCGGCACCGGGGACGGCTCGGGCAGCGGCTGGGTGATCGACACCCCGGGCGTACGGTCCTTCGGCCTCGCCCATATCGATCCGTCCCGCGTCATCCACGCCTTCCCGGACCTGGAGCCGGGGACGGAGGACTGCCCGCGCGCCTGCAGCCACGACGAGCAGGACTGCGCACTGGACGCGTGGGTGGCCGAGGGCCATGCCGATCCGGCGCGGCTGTACTCGCTGCGACGGCTGCTGGCGACCCGGGAGCGCCGCGAAGGCGACTGATCTCGGGGGGCTGACCTCCCAGTGTTTGCGCCGTGACGGTAACGGTAAGTGCATAATCGCACCAAGCTGGACCCAAGGCAGACGAAGCGGTCACGGAACGCGATCAGCTGATGCGGGAGGCGTATACATGGCGTGGCTGCTGGTCGTCGTGGCCGGTTTTCTGGAGACCGGCTTCGCGGTATGCCTGAAGCTCTCGCACGGCTTCACCAGACTCTGGCCCACGATCGCCTTCGCCTCCTTCGCGCTCGGCAGCTTCGGTCTGCTCACCCTGTCCCTGAAGAAGCTCGACGTGGGGCCCGCGTACGCCGTGTGGACCGGCATCGGCGCGGCCGGCACCGCCGTCTACGGCATGGTCTTCCTCGGCGACCTCGTCTCCACACTGAAGATCGTCTCGATCACGCTGGTGATCGTGGGCGTGATCGGCCTGCAGCTTTCAGGCTCGGCCCGCTGAGACGGCGAGCAACACCTTTGCGGGCGGGCGTCGGCCGGCGGACACGTCACAACCGCAGAACATCACCACTGCCCAGCACCTCCCGCACCAGCCGCCCCACCCCGCCTTCCCCGGCAGGGGCGACCGCCCACGACAACGCCAGCCGCACGGCAACCTCACAGACCCGCGCCAGCTCCAGCGCCTCGGCCGCCGAGCCCCCCGGCAGGGCCACGGCCGCGATGGCCCGATCCCGCACCAGCCCGACGACATCGGCCGGCGAAGGCAACGGCCCGTCCGCCCGCCGCTGCGCCGGCACGACCGACGACGACGGCACCGCGGACGGCGTCAGCGAGGGCAGCCGCTCGCTCCAGCACCCGGTCAGCACGGCCCGCACCAGCGCATTGCCGCGCGCCGCCGCGACGGTCCACTCGGCAACGGCAGCGAGCCGCTCCCGTCCTTCGACGTGGCTCGCGAGGGCCCGGTCGACGCCCGCCAGATACGCGTCGGCCTCCCGGCGCACCAGCGCCCGGGCGAGGCCGTCCTTGCTTCCGAACTCGTTGTAGAGAGTCTGCCGCGAGACCCCGGCGCCGGCCGCGACGTCGACCATCCGCACCGCGGACCACGGACGGCGCGTCAGCGCCACATAGGCCGCGTCCAACAAGGATTCCCGCGCTGCAGGCATCATCGCCTCCCCGGCCGAGCGGCGAGCGGCTTCCGTGTCAGGGTTGACGCGCCCACAGGCACTGTCAAGGGTCGTGCGGGTGCGGTCCGTAGCACGTCGGGGCCCGCGGCACTCCGTCACTCCGCCGCGGAGGGCACCTGGCCGCATGCGCGAGGAGATCGATACTGTTCGCCCATGCCCGACTATCTCGATGACCTGCGTCTCGCCCATGTCCTCGCGGACGCCGCCGACGCCGCGACGATGGACCGGTTCAAGGCCCTCGACCTGAAGGTCGAGACCAAACCGGACATGACGCCGGTGAGCGAGGCCGACAAGGCGGCCGAGGAGCTCATCCGCGGCCACCTCGGCCGGGCGCGCCCGCGCGACGCGGTCCTCGGCGAGGAGTACGGCATCGAGGGCACGGGCCCCCGCCGCTGGGTGATCGACCCGATCGACGGCACCAAGAACTACGTACGCGGTGTGCCGGTCTGGGCCACGCTGATCTCGCTGATGGAGGCGGGCGAGGGCGGCTTCCAGCCGGTGGTCGGCGTCGTGTCGGCGCCGGCGCTCGGCCGCCGCTGGTGGGCGGCGAAGGGCCACGGCGCATACACGGGGCGCAGCCTGTCGTCCGCGAGCCGTCTGCAGGTCTCCCGCGTGCGCCGGCTGGCCGACGCCTCCTTCGCGTACTCGAGCCTGAGCGGCTGGGAGGACCAGGGGCGGCTCGACGGCTTCCTGGACCTCACCCGGGCGGTGTGGCGCACCCGCGGCTACGGCGACTTCTGGCCGTACATGATGGTCGCGGAGGGCTCCGTCGACATCTGCGCGGAGCCGGAGCTGTCCCTGTGGGACATGGCGGCGAACGCGATCATCGTGACGGAGGCGGGCGGCACGTTCACCGGCCTCGACGGGCGTCCGGGCCCGCACAGCGGAAACGCGGCCGCGTCGAACGGTCCGCTCCACGAGGAGCTGCTGGGCTATCTCAACCAGCGGTACTGACGCGTCGGTACCGACGCCGTCGGCGACAGCGCCCCCGGCGCACGGAGGTAAAGAACGTAAAAACCCGTGCGCACGCGCCCCCTTGTTGGGTTTCCGCTTCGCTGCGACTCTGAGAGTCCCCCCACTTGTGAACTTGTGAAGGGTTCAACAGGGTGCCTCGAGCACCGGGGGCTCGGAAGCGGAACCCCAGGAGGTGGCTCCATCCCATGCTCGTCCGTGACGCCATGAGCAAGCTGGTCCTCATCATCGGCCCCGACCACACCCTCCGCCAGGCGGCCCGGCTGATGTCGGCACGCCGTGTCGGCGCCGCCGTGGTCCTCGATCCCGACACGAGCGGGCCCGGCATCCTCACCGAGCGCGACATCCTGAACTCACTCGGCCTCGGCCAGGACCCGGACCACGAGAAGGCCGGCACCCACACCACGAACAACGTCGTCTTCGCCACCCCGACGTGGACCCTGGACAACGCGGCGGGCGCCATGGCGCACGGCGGCTTCCGGCATCTGATCGTGCTGGACGAGCGCGGCCACGAACCGGTCGGCATCCTCTCGGTGCGCGACATCATCCGCTGCTGGGCACCGGCCCCGCAGCGGGTACCGGCGGCGGCCACCTAAGGCCCTGTCGGCCTGGCCGGCGGGCACGCGAACGGGCCGGAGCCCCCGCAGGGGGTTGCGGCCCGTCTGCCGTCCCCCACCCCGTGATAGACAATGTCTAAGTCGAGCAAGCTTCCAAAGTCACACCCGTTCGGAATCTGGTCCCCCTGCTGTTAGGCTGGTTTTCATGAGTGACCTGCTGGAACGACTGCGCGGACGCGGATGGCGGATGACCGCGCAGCGGCGTGTGGTGGCCGAGGTCCTCGACGGCGAACACGTCCACCTGACGGCTGACGAGGTGCACGCCCGGGCCGTCGCCAAGCTGCCCGAGATCTCCCGGGCGACGGTGTACAACACGCTGGGCGAGCTCGTCACACTCGGCGAGGTCATCGAGGTCACCACGGACAGGCGCGCGAAGCGGTACGACCCGAACGCGCACCGGCCGCACCAGCACCTGGTCTGCGGCCAGTGCGGCGCCATCCGCGACGTCCACCCGAACGGCAACCCGCTCACGGACCTCCCCGACACGGAGCGCTTCGGCTTCACGATCTCGGACGTCGAGGTCACCTACCGCGGCGTCTGCCCGAACTGCGCGGGCGCCTGACGGGCGCGTACGACCCCCAAAGCTCCGGCACCGGACGGTGCCGGAGCTTCTTGCATTACAGGAACCCCCGCGACGCACCCCCTTCCCGAATCTGACGACCCGTCATATCGTCAGCGGCGCTCACACATCCGCACTCCGCAAGGAGAAGACCCGTGGGAGAGCCGCACCCAACCCCCACAGCCGCCCAGACACCCAAACTCCGGGCCACCGCCCTCACCCGCACCTTCGGCCGGGGCCCGACCGCGGTCCAGGCCCTCGGCCCCGTGGACCTCGACATCGCCCCCGGCGAGTTCACCTGCATCGTCGGCCCCTCCGGCTGCGGAAAGTCCACCCTCCTCCGTACAGCCGCCGGCCTCCTCCGGCCCACCGCAGGCGAACTCCGGATCCGCACCGCGTCCCCACGCCCAGCCGCGATGATCTTCCAGGACTACGGCATCTACGACTGGAAGACCGTCCTGGCCAACGTCCGCTTCGGCCTCGACATCCAGCGCGTCCCGCGCCGCGAGGCGGACGCCCGCGCGCACGACTGGCTGGCCCGCATGGGCCTCGCCGACTTCGCGGGCGCCTACCCCGCCACGCTCTCCGGCGGCATGCGCCAGCGCGTGGCGATCGCCCGAGCGCTGGCCGTCGAGCCCGAGATCCTCCTGATGGACGAGCCGTTCGCCGCACTCGACGCCCAGCTGCGCACGATCCTCCAGGACGAACTCCTCGACCTCACCCAGACCACCAGCACCACCACCCTCTTCATCACCCACAGTCTCGAAGAGGCGATCGTCCTCGGTGACCGGGTCCTGGTCATGTCGGCCCGTCCGGGCCGGATCATCGCCGAACGCCGCCCGCCCTTCAGCCGCCCGCGCTCCGGCGATGTGCGCTCGGCCCCGGAGTTCACCGCGCTCAAGAGCGAGCTGTGGGAGCTGCTGCGCGGGGAGGTCCGCAGGGAGGCGGTGCCGGTATGAGCGTCCATCCCGCACCCACCGACGTACGCAAGGAACACGCCACCGACGAGGCGGTGCTGGTCCGCCGCCCCGGCCCACAGGAGCTGCACCCCGTACGCACCCACCGCAGGCGCCGTGCCCTGGAGCTCTCCCTCGCGGTCGCCGTCCCGCTCGTGCTGGTCCTGCTGTGGCAGCTCGCCGCCGTGCAGGGCTGGGTCGACGACCGCGTCTACCCGGCGCCGAGCACGATCCTCGCGGACGGCTGGGACCGGGCCGCGGACGGCGATCTCTGGCCGGACGTGTGGGCCACGCTGAAGCGCGTGCTCGCCGGGTACGCGATCGGCACGCTCACCGGTTATGCGCTCGGCCTGCTCATGGGCTCGCTCTCCCTCGTACGGGCCGCGCTGGAACCCCTGCTCGACGCCCTGTACGTGGTCCCCAAGCTGGCCCTGCTGCCGATCTTCCTGAACATGTTCGGCCTCGGTGAGGGCCCGCAGGTCGCGCTGGTCGCGGCCACGGTCTTCTTCTTCGTCTGGATCTCGACGATGGCCGCGGTCCTGGCGGTCCCGGCGGGCCACCGCGACGCCGGGCAGGTCTTCGGGGCCTCGCCGTGGCAGATGTTCCGCCACGTGCTGCTGCCCGCGTCCCTGCCCGCGGTGCTGGTCGGCGCCCGGATCGCGGCGGGCGTCGCGGTGCTCGTGATCGTCGCGTCCGAGCAGATCGCCGCGACGAACGGCCTGGGCCATCTGATCTTCGACTCACGGGCGCTCTTCCAGAACGATGTGATGTTCGTCGGCATCGTCTGCGTGGCCGTGCTCGGCGTTCTCTTCTCCGAGGTCGTACGGCTCGTCGGCCGGCTGCTCACTCCATGGGCCCCGCGCGACCGAGGGCGGGGCCAGTCATGACGCTTCGGACGCTTTCGACACTTCCGTACGGAGGCCTCATGCACACCCGCACCGCCGTGACAGCGCTGCTCGTCGCGGGAACCCTGCTCGCCTCCGCCGGCTGCGCCAAGAACGACGGCCCGGGCAGCGAGCCGGCGGCCGGGCCCCGCGCCGTCAAGGCGGTCACCGGCTGCGGCGAGGGCAGCTGGACCGACCCGGCCGACCTGTCCGCGGACCGCAAGCCCGCCCGCTGCGACAAGAACGCGCCTGCCCCACAGCCGCTCGCGAAGAAACGCAAGCTGACGATCGCCACCGGCACCCTGAGCGCCGAGTACGTCGCGCCGCTGGAGGTGGCCCTGGAGAAGGGCGAATTCGCCAAGGAGAACCTGGACGTCGAGCTCAAGGTGCTGCCGACCCCGGACGCCCTGCCGCTCCTCGCCAAGGGCGACATCGACGCACAGTGGGCGGCGCCCGAGGCGGCCGTGATGAACGGCATCAACGGCGGGTTCGACATCAAGTGGGTGGCCGGGAACTTCTCACCCGACCCGGAGTCGAAGAGCGGCCTGTGGGTGCGGCTGAAGAAGGGTGAGAACGCGGACCACGTCACGATGGCGGGCCGCAAGCTCGGCACGATGATCGGCAAGGGCTCGGTCATCTCGTACCCGATGAACAAGGCGCTGAAGAAGCACGGCGGCGGCCTGGACAAGATCCAGTTCCAGCAGCTGGGCTCGGCCGACGTCCTGACCGCCCTGCAGAACGGCGGCGTCGACTCGGCCTGGCTGCTCGATCCGGTGTGGCGCAAGGTCGACGGCGACGACCGCTACGCTTTCCTGGGCGGCCAGCCCGCCGGCGAGCCGCTCGGCGGCATGCTCTTCGGCCCGAAGCTGCTGAACGACGACGTCGACGCGGGCGTGGCTCTGTTGCGCGCCTACATCCGCACGGTGAACACCTACTTCGCCGGCGACTACAAGTCGGACAAGTCGTTCGTCGCCGAGCTCGCGAAGCTCCTGAAGACGGACGAGGCCGTGCTGGAATCGACGCCGTCGCTCCGCATGGACTGGGAGATCCGCTCCGGTACGACAGACCGGCTGCAGGCCGCGTATGCCGCGGCAGGCGTCTTCGAGGGCGCTCCGGTTCCGGAGAAGAAGGCGGTGGACCGCGCGCTTTACGAAGAGGCGGTCGGCCACCAACCGTAGCCGGCTGCTCACTGCGGCAATGGAATGCGAAAGGCCCGGATCCTCAAGGATCCGGGCCTTTCGTTTCAGTAGCGGGGACAGGATTTGAACCTGCGACCTCTGGGTTATGAGCCCAGCGAGCTACCGAGCTGCTCCACCCCGCGTCGGTGAACCCCACATTACGCGAGCCCGACGCGGAAGAGCAAATCGCTTTCGGAACGGCAGGACTCGGTGGCCGACGGACCCGCTCGGACCGCTGTCGAGTCCGCCGGCGAATCCGCTCGGACCAGTGTCGAATCCGCTCAGGCCGACAGCTCCTGCCGGAGCGCGTCCCGCAACCGCGCGGCCCTCTCCGCGACCTCCCCCGACCCGAGTGCGACGGCCCGGTCGCACCACCGCTGGCCCTCCACGAGCTCACCCCGACGCGCGTAGAGCAGAGCGAGCCGAAGTGCCGCCCGCCCGTGCCCGGCGTCGGCCGCCCGCGTCCACCACAGCGCGGCCTCCGGCTCGCTGCCCTCGCGGGCGAGCAGCAGCCCGAGGTTGAACGCCCCGTTCCGGCTGCCGGCCTCGGCCGCCGCCCGGTACCAGTGCGCCGCCTCGACCACGTCGCCGCGCGCGGCGGCGAGCATCCCGACCCGCACCTGGGCACGCCGGTGCCCCTGCTCGGCGGCCCGCTCGTACCACTCCTCGCACTCGGTCTTCTCCGTCGCCGGTTCACCGAGCTCGTGGGCCTTCGCCGGCGGGCGCCGCGCGTCCAGGAGCGTCGCGAGCCGGTACGCCGCCTCCGCGCTGCCCCCGCCTGCCGCGCACCGCAGATGGCGCTCCGCGGTCCGCTCGTCGCCCTCCCGCAGGCGGGCGATACCCGCCTGGAGGGCGGCCTCGATGTGCCCGGCCGCCGCGGCCCGCTCGTACCACTGCAGCGCGCCCGCCTCCTGGCCGCGGCCGGCGCAGAGGATGCCGAGGTTGAAGGCGGCGTCCACGCTGCCCGCTTCGGCGGACTTGGAGAACCACGGTTCGGCGCCGGCCGCGTCTCCGCCCTGCAGAAGCAGAACGGCGAGCGCGTTGGCGGCCTCACGGTGGCCGGCGTAGGCGGCGTGCCGGTACCACTGCTCGGCCTGGGCGGTGCGGCCCTGGCCGGCGCAGAGCAGGCCGAGGTTGTAGGCGCCGTTGACGTCGCCCGCGTCCATGGCGGCGCGGTACCAGCGCTCGGCGGTCTGGGACTCGCCGCGCTCGGCGTGCAGTGCGCCCAGCGCGTTGGCGGCGTTGCCGTCGCCTTCCTGGGCGGCCTTGAGCCACCACACGGCGGCGTTCTTCTCGTCGCCGGCGTCGCGCAGCAGGAAGCCGAGCGCGCACGCGGCACGCGGTTCGCCGTCCTTCGCGGACGTCAGATACCAGCGGCCCGCCTCCTTCAGCTCACCCCGCTTCTCGAGGATCGCGCCGAGCTGCAGCGCGGCGCGCCGGTGCCCGCGCGCCGCCGCCTGCCGGTACCACTGCTCGGCCTCGTCGGCGAGGGTCAGCGCAGGCGCGCTCTCTCCTTCCGGCCTGGCTCCCTCGCCGTCGGGCGCGGTGTCGCCCGCGGTCGCCTGCGGCTTGCGGGCCGCGCCGGCCCGCTGCGCCGGGATCCGGCCTCGGAGCGTGCCGTCGCCGGGCTCCTCCGCTGCGCGCCGGTCGAGCGCGCGGGCCAGGCGGTACGCGGCCTCGCGGTGGCCGCGGTCGGCGGCGGCCCGCATCCAGGTCTCCGCCTCCGGGTCGCTGCGGTGCTCGAGGAGATCCGCGAGGGCATAGGCACCGAGGGCGTGGCCCTGTTCGGCGGACTGGCGCAGCCAGTACTCGGCGGCGGGCTCGTCGCCGCGTTCGCGGTGGTACCGGCCGAGCGCGTGCGCGGCCGCCGCGGACCCCGCGACGGCGGCGATACGCCACCATCCGGCGGCCTCTTCGGCGTAACCGCGCTGGTGCAGAAGAACGCCCAGGTTGTTGGCGGCCGCGCGGTCACCGGCCGCGGTGGCCGCGCGCAGCTGGGGCTCTGCCCCGTCGAGATCGCCTCGGCCCAGCAGCATGGCCCCGAGGACGCTCATCGCCTCTACGTCGCCGCTTTCGGCGGCGAGCCGCCTGCGTGCCTCTTCGGCGGCCGTGCCGGTCTCGTCCCGGTCAGCCGCATGCACAAACCGCCCCGTCTCGTACAGAGTTGCCTTGTCCCCCATAACGTCCATCGTCGCACCACCTGCAACCTGGGTACACCCGGTATACCGCAGCCCGTGAGGTCACTTCAGCGTTTTGTCGACATGCCCACAGAGAGACAAGTGAAACACAGAATTCCCAACTCCCACCGGCTGGAGCAGTCTTCGTACAAGCGTCAGTCGTCAACCGCGCTCACGGCTCGAACTCACTGACGAGACAAGGTCCGCGACCCACGGACATGCCGAAGGCCCGGATCCTGGTATGGATCCGGGCCTTCGACTTCAGTAGCGGGGACAGGATTTGAACCTGCGACCTCTGGGTTATGAGCCCAGCGAGCTACCGAGCTGCTCCACCCCGCGCCGTGTTGTTGAAACCGTATCACGACGCGGGACGGAGCCTTCCCCGGTTAAGTGCTGTTCCCGCTGCTCTGGCCGCTGCTGCTCTGGGAGCCGGAGGTGTCACCGGACTTGTCGCCCGACGTGTCCCCCGACTTGTCGGCGGTCTTGGACTGGGCGTCCTCGGCCCGCTGCAGCGCGTCCTCGAGGTCCTTCTGCGCCTGGCCGTACGCCTCCCAGTCGCCCTTCTTGAGGGCTTCCTGGCCGGCTTCGAAGGCCTTCTGCGCATCGTTGAGGGCCTCTTGGACGGTCGGGTTCTCCGACGTCGGGGGCTTGGTGGTTCCCTCGTCCGCCGGTGGCTGGGTGGCCGCCTCGGCTCCGAAGACCTTGTTGAGCGCCTGGTCCAGCGTGTCCTCGAAGGCCGTCGCGCCTCCGTAGGTCACCAGAACCTTGCGCAGCAACGGGTACTTCAGCCCACCACCGCGTACGTAGACGGGCTCGACATACAGCAGGCCTCCGTCGAGGGGCACCGTCAGCAGATTGCCGTACTCGACCTCCGAGTCGCCGCCTCTCAGCAGCCTGATGGACTCGGCGATGTCCTGTTCGGAGTTGAACTGGCTCTGGACCTGTTTCGGCCCGTCGACGGTTCTGCTCGACGGCAGCTTCAGGATCTGGATCTTGCCGTAGTCCTTGGTGCCCGCCTCCGCGTTGACCGACATGAACGCGCTGAGGTTGTCGCGGCCGTTCGGCGTGAACGTCGTCGTCAGCGAGAACGCCTGCGCCGTGTCGTCGGGCATCTTCATGCTCAGGTAGTACGGCGGCACGGCGTTGCCCGACTTGTTGGTCGGGTCGTCCGGCACCTGCCACACCTCGCTGCCGCTGAGGAACGTCTGCGCGTCCTTCACGTGGTAGCGCGTCAGCAGTTCACGCTGGACCTTGAACAGGTCCTGCGGATACCGCAGATGGCTCATGAGGGACTTGGAGATGTCGGTCTTGGGCTGGACGGTGCCCGGGAAGGCCTTCATCCAGGTCTTCAGCACCGGGTCCTCGGTGTCCCACTGGTAGAGCTTGACGGTGCCGTCGTAGGCGTCGACGGTCGCCTTCACCGAGTTGCGGATGTAGTTGACCTGGTTCTGCTGGGCCACCACCGCGCGCTGGTTGTTGGCGGCGGTCAGCGAGTCGGCCGTGGTGTCGCCGAGCGTGGTCCGCGAGGCGTACGGATAGCCGTTGGTGGTGGTGTACGCGTCGACGATCCACTGGATGCGGCCGTCGACCACCGCCGGATAGGCATCGCCGTCGATGGTGAGCCAGGGGGCCACCGCCTCGACGCGCTCCTTGGGCGTGCGGTTGTACAGGATCCGCGAACCCTCGCCGATCGCGCCCGAGTACAGGATCTGCGGCTCGTTGAACGCCGCCGCGTACGCGGCCCGGTTGATCGGGTTGGAGAGGTTGACGCCGCTGTTGCCCTTGTAGCTGGTCGTCTTCTCGCCGCTGTCGTCGGAGTAGTCGATCTCCTTCTGGGGACCGCCGACGATCGAGTACTGCGTGGTCTTCTCGCCGTAGTAGATCCGCTGCTCGTACTCGCCGAGCGACCCGGTGGACGGCAGGTCGGACTCGGTGAAGACCGGCCGGCCATCGGAGTCCGCGGTGGTGCCCTTGGCCGCGACGACGCCGAAACCGTGCGTGTATCGGAAGTGGTCGTTGATCCAGTTGTTCTTCGGGATGCCGTTGATGTTCAGCTCGCGCAGCCCGATGACGGTGTCCTGCTCCTGGCCGTCGATGTTGTACCGGTCGACGTCCAGGTTCGAGGGAAACGCGTAGTAGTTCCTGATCTGCTGAAGCTGCTGGAACGTCGGCGAGACGATGTTCGGGTCGAGCAGACGGATGCTCGCCGCGTTGTCGGCGTCCTCACGGAGCTTGCTCTTGTCCTCCGTGCTGCTCTTGCCCTCGTAGTCCTGCACCTTGGCGCCGTCGATGCCGTATGCCTCGCGGGTCGCCTTCAGGTTCTTCTCGACGTACGGCGCTTCCTTGGCCTGCTCGTTCGGCTGGACCTGGAACTTCTGGACGATCGCCGGGTACAGACCGCCGATGAGGATCGCGGAGAGCACCATCAGGCCGAAGCCGATGACCGGCAGCTGCCAGGTGCGCCGCCACAGCGTGGCGAAGAACAGCAGCGCGCAGATCACGGCGATGCAGAACAGGATCGTCTTGGCGGGCAGGTACGCGTTCGCGTCTACGTACCTCAGGCCTGTCCAGTTGCCCGTGGCCTTGAAGTCGCTGGACTTCACCGCCAGGCCGTACCGGTCGAGCCAGTAGGCGACGGCCTTGAGCGCGACGAAGAGGCCGAGCAGCACCGACAGATGCCCGGTGGCGGCGGCCGTGGCGCGCGCGCCCGGGCTGGTGATGCGCAGCCCCCCGTACAGGTAGTGCGTGAGGGCGGCCGCGATCAGCGACAGCACCGCAGCGGCGAAGCCGAAGCCCAGCAGGAAGCGGTACCAAGGCAGGTCGAACGCATAGAACGACACGTCGAGGTGGAACTGCGGGTCCTTCTGCCCGAAGGGCACGCCGTTGACCCACATCAGCCAGGTGCGCCACTGCCCGGCGGCGGAGGCGCCCGCGATCAGTCCGACGAGGGCGGCGATCGAGAGCAGGAGCCACTTCTTGTACGGGGCGATGCCCATGCGGTAGCGGTCGAGGCTCTGCTGCTCCATGGACATGGCGCTCAGCGGTGGCCGCAGCCGGTGGGCCAGCCAGATGTTCACGCCGACGGCCAGGGCCATCAGCAGGCCGAAGACGAAGAACAGGCCGATCTTGGTCCACAGGGTGGTCGTGAAGACGGACGAGTACTTCACGGACCGGTACCAGAGCCAGTCCGTCCAGAACCCTGCGAACATCACGAACGCCATGGCCAAGGCGGCCAGCACGCCCAATGTCATAAGCAGAGTCCGGACACGCCGGGACGGTCGGCCCACTCTCATCCGCTGCCCTGTCGGGCCTCCGCCGCGGTCCGGCATCTGGAAAGCCAAGGTGCGCACCTCGAAGTCGCTGTCGGTCTTCGGCCCCGCGATCGCCGGGCCACACATATGCAACTTACTGATGCTTTACTCAGTTCCCGCTTCCGGGGCGGAACGAGGCAGGATTGTGACCATGTCCAACACCGCCTCCTCAGGCACCCCCATGGCGGCCGGTCCGCTCACCCGCGCCGTTCTCGAGATCGACGAGTACGTCGCAGGGCTCGGCTGGGACCAGCCGGCCCGGCTCTTCGCACTCGTCGACACCGCTCAACTGCGTTCCCAGGAGCCGGGGCTCGCGGAGCGCCTCGGCCTCACCGATGACGCTCCGGCCGGCTCCTACACCCCCATCGAGCAGGACGAACTTCCTGCCGACAGCCCGCTGGACGAGTTCCTCGGCACGATCGCCTGGCCCGACGCCGTGGTCGGCTGCGCACTGTCCGTGGAGCGGCTGATGCTGCCGCCGTCCGCCGAGGCATCCGTACCCGACAGCCTGAACGAGGCCGAGCTCGCGAAGTGGGTCGCCACGCATCCCGAGCGCCAGGAGGTGCGGATGACGGTTGCGGTGCTGCGCGGCGGGGAGCGCGAGTCGGCGCTGCGGCTGCGCGAGAAGGACTCGGCGACCGACGTGCTCACAGGCTCCGACCTGGTGCCGGGCCTCGCCGAGGCGCTGGCGGCGACCTTCGAGGAGTAGTCCTCGTCGGCGTCCCTGGTGCGCTACCCCTTGGTGGTGCACCGGGGCAGGTCGGCCGTCTTGCCCTCCCGGATGTCGTTGAGGGCGTTCAGCGCGTCGTCGATGGTGTTGACCTTGACGAGCGTGAGCCCGTCGGGGGTGTCCTTGGCGGCCGCCGCGCAGTTGTCCTTGGGGGTCAGGAAGTACTGCGCGCCCTTGTCCCGGGCGCCGACCGTCTTCATCTGGATCCCGCCGATCGGGCCGACCGTCCCGCTGTCGTCGATGGTGCCGGTGCCCGCGACGAACTTGCCGCCGGTGAGACTGCCCGGGGTGAGCTTGTCGTAGATGCCGAGGGCGAACATCAGACCGGCGCTCGGGCCGCCCACGTCGGCGAGCTTGATGTCGATGTTGAACGGGAAGGTGTGATCGGTTCCGGCCTGGATGCCGACGATCGCGCGGTCGCCGTCGTCCGCCTTCTTCGTGGTGATGGTGACCTGCTGCGTGCGGGTCGCCTCCTTGCCCGCCTTCTCGGCGGCGGCCTGCTCCTTGGCGGGGACGACGGTGAAGACGACGTTCTCGCCGGGCTTGTGCTTGGTGACGAGCTCGGCGACGTCCTGGGGCTGCTTGACGCTCGTGCCGTCGACGGCCTTGATGACGTCGCCCGCGTGCAGCTTGCCGACGGCCGGGCTGTTCTTGAGCACCGACTCGACGATCACCCACGACTTCACGGGGATGTCCAGCTCCTTCAGGGCGGCGACCTTGGCGCTCTCCTGGGACTGGCTGAACTCCTCCGCGTTCTCCTGCGTCGACTGCTCCTCCGTCTTGCCGTCCGGATAGAGGGTCTCGTGCGGAACGATCTTGCTGTCGCGCGCCAGCCAGCCGTAGATGGCCTGGACGAGGTTCATGTTGTAGTCGGCGCTGGTGACCCTGACCGTCGTCATGTTGAGGTGGCCGGTCGTCGGGTACGTCTTACGGCCGGAGATCTGCAGCACCGGCTCGCCGTCGTGATCGCCGAGCGTGTTCACCGTGGGCCCCGGGGTCATTTCCGCGTAGGGCACCTGGATGAGCACTCCCGCGCAGAGCAGCGCGATCAGGATCAGGGTGGAGGCGAGCATCGTCGCAGTGCGGCGTGGCATGGAACGACAGTACGGGACGGGTCTGTCACTGCACTGCCCGGGCCGTCCGTACGGGGCTCGGGACAGGTCAGGCGGCGTCAGGGCCGGAATGGGACCTCTCCATCGCCTGCCGGAAGCGCTCATATCCCGCGAGCTCCGGGCCGTCGCCCATCCTGCGGTGTCTGGCGGCCCAGCTGCCCCACACCCCGGCGCCGATCGCAGCCACAAGCGGAATCAGCAACCATGCAAGCGCCGCCATTCCGACCTCCCAACCCCACAAGCGACCGCAACTGACTGATCAGCAGCTGATCGGCAGCTGTTCAGCAGATTAACCATTCGCACCGTCAACGCTCACGGCGGGGGTGCGGTTACGCAACTGGAATGCTTTTCGGTAAGTAGGGACTTAGGTTTCGCCGGCTCACGACGCCCTTACGCGCCGACCCGCCCTCCCGTCGCCCGACCACCACCCCTCGACGACGGCGCTACGCGCCGACCCGCCCTCCCGTCGCCCGACCACCACCCCTCGACGACGGCGCTACGCGCCGACCCATTCTTCTGTCCCGTCCGAGAACTTCTGGTGCTTCCAGATCGGGACTTCGTGCTTCAGGTCGTCGATCAACTTGCGGCACGCCTCGAAGGCCTCTGCCCGGTGCGGGCACGAGACGGCGACGACGACCGCGATGTCTCCCACCCGCAGGTCGCCGACGCGGTGGACGGCGGCGAGCGCCCGCACCGGGTATTCGGCGACGATCTTCTCCGCGATGCGGCGCATCTCCGCCTCGGCGGTCGGATGGCAGGAGTACCCGAGGGCATCCACGTCGGAGCCGCCGTCGTGGTTGCGCACGGTCCCGACGAACAGCGCGGTACCGCCCGCGGCATCGTCACCGGCGGCCAGGAACACCTCGTCGACGGAGATCGGACTGTCACGCAGCGCGAGAAGCCGAATGGGATCCTGCCCGGCCTGCTCACCGGGGTGGTCATAGGTGCGTGCCATAGCCCCATGGTGCCCCACACCACCCACGCCAGGGCAGACGCCCCGCACACAGTGTGGTCAGGCGTTCCTCACCGCTGTGGGCAGCCGTCCCCACCTGCTGTGGGCAGGCCTTCCGCAGGGCTGGGGGCACCTCCCAGCGGTATGGCACCGAGCCCGGCAAGCAGGGCGAGGGGCCGCCTCAGCCCCGCCGCCGAGCCTTCCGCGCCCGCCGAACCACGGCCGCCGCCCCCAGCAGAGCCACCGTCGCCCCCGCGGCCCCCGCCGCAGTCGCGTCCTTGCGCCCGAGCCGCCGCCCCGCCACGGTGTGCCGCCCGGCGACCTCCTCCAGCAGCTCCGCAAGGACCTCCTCGTTGGTCCACCGCGGCCGCCACCCGGCGTCGTGCAGCCGGCTGACGCTCACGACCCACGGATACATCGTGTAGGCGAGGTCGCCCGCAGGCGACGGCGTGAGCCCGATGCGGTGCAGCCGGGCCGCGGCCCCCAGGGCGACCGCCGAGGGCAGCTCCATGCGCCGTGTCCCGCTGAGCTCCTCGACCTCCTCCTGCTCAAGCCATCCGTCGCAGCCGACGGCGAGCTCGCCGTCGACCTTCTCCAGCACGGCGTACTCCAGGGCGCTGCACAGGTCCTCGACGTGGCAGAACTGCCACGCGGGGTGGGATCCGGCGACGACGAGGAGCCGGGGCGACTCGAAGTAGCGGGTCAGCGCGGTGTCGGTACCGCCGACCAGGACTGCGGGCCTCACCACGGTGACGTTGAGCCCGGGATGCGCGCGGGGTGCACGGCGGGCGAGCCGCTCGATCTCGAGCAGGTCGCCGACGCCGGTGCCCTCGGCGGTGGCGCGCAGTTCCGCGTCCTCGGAGAGCGGCAGCTCGTTGTCGGGCAGCGCCCCGTAGACCATGGCGGAGGTGCACAGCACCACGCGGTGGACGCCGGCGGCGGCCGCGGCGGTCAGCACGGTCTGGGCGCCCCGTACGTTGTACGCGGTGCGGGCGGCCGGGTCGGTCCCGAGGTCCAGGTCTACGGCGAGGTGCACCACGACGTCGGCGCCGCGCAGCCGCTCGGCGATCGCCGGGTCCCGTACGTCGAGGATGTGCCACTGGGCGGACGCGCACTCTCCGCGGCGCTCGTCGATGGCCACGACCTGCTTGATCTCGTCGCTGGCGGCGAGACGCTCGGTCAGCAGCGCCCCGACGCCGGACGCGGCGCCGGTGACCGCTACGACGGGCCCACGCGGGGCGGTCGACTCGCCTGCGCGAAGCGTTGAGGGGCTGGGGCCGGGCGACGGGCGGGCTGATGGGTTTCGCGGTGCGCGAACCTGTGGATCTGGGGAACTCACCAGGCGTCTCCAGCGGTTGTCTTCAGTACGTGCGTGAATGACACGCACGTACCAGGTGGGATCCATCCTGCCGCAGGCCCCCCGTCGGCGAAGCACTGAGGCCCTATCCCGTCATGGTGTCTACGCTGGGTGGTGAAGTTCGGGCAGCCGCCGCCGGTGTCGTACCGGCGGCCCAACCAGCCGAGGAATCCCGTGAGTGACACCCCATTCGGATTCGGCCTTCCGCCGGAGGAGCCGGAGAACGGCGACGAGGGCAAGAAGAAGGACCAGCAGGGCGGTGGCGGTGGTGGTCAGGGACCTGCCAACCCCTTCGGTTTCGGTCTGCCCGGTGCAGGTGGCCCGGGCGGCGGGGACAATCCCTTCGCCGCGATGTTCGGGTCGCTGAACCCGTCCGACCTGGGCGCCGCCTTCCAGCAGCTGGGCCAGATGCTCTCGTACGAGGGCGGCCCGGTGAACTGGGACATGGCCAAGCAGATCGCCCGCCAGACCGTCTCCCAGGGCACGGCCGACGGCACGAAGGACGCGAGCGTCGGCCCCACCGACCGCGCGGCCGTGGAGGAGGCCGTGCGCCTGGCGGACCTGTGGCTGGACGGCGTGACGTCGCTGCCGTCCGGTGCGGGATCGGCGCTGGCCTGGAGCCGCGCCGAGTGGGTCGAGGCGACCCTCCCGGTCTGGAAGGACCTGGTGGACCCGGTCGCCGAGCGCGTCGGTGCGGCCATGGGCGATGTCCTGCCCGAGGAGATGCAGGCCATGGCGGGCCCGCTGCTCGGCATGATGCGCTCCATGGGCGGCGCCATGTTCGGTACGCAGATCGGGCATGCCGTGGGCGTGCTCGCGGGCGAGGTCGTCGGCTCGACCGACATCGGCCTGCCGCTGGGCCCGGCCGGAAAGGCCGCGCTGCTGCCGGCGAACATCGAGGCGTTCGGCAAGGACCTGGGCGTCCCCAAGGACGAGGTCCGGCTCTACCTGGCGCTGCGCGAGGCGGCCCACCAGCGGCTCTTCGCGCATGTGCCGTGGCTGCGCTCGCACCTGTTCGGCGCGGTCGAGGGGTACGCGCGCGGGATCAAGGTCGACACGGCGAAGCTGGAGGACGTCGTCGGCCAGCTCGACCCGCAGAACCCTGAGCAGCTGCAGGACGCACTCCAGCAGGGCATGTTCCAGCCGGAGGACACCCCCGAGCAGAAGGCCGCGCTGGCCCGCCTGGAGACGGCGCTGGCGCTCGTCGAGGGCTGGGTGGACGCCGTGGTGCACGAGGCGGCCAAGCCGCGTCTGTCGTCGGCGAACGCGCTGCGTGAGACGCTGCGCAGGCGTCGTGCGACGGGCGGCCCCGCCGAGCAGACCTTCGCGACGCTGATCGGGCTCGAGCTGCGTCCGCGCCGGCTGCGCGACGCTTCCCGCCTGTGGGCCTCGCTGACGGACGCCCGTGGGGTCGACGGCCGGGACGGCCTGTGGGCCCACCCCGACATGCTGCCGACCGCCTCCGACCTGGACGACCCGGACGGCTTCGTGCACCGCGAGCATCTGGACTTCTCCGAGCTGGACAAGCTGCTCGGCGAGGCGGCGAGCGGCGGATCCGGCAAGCCGGACCTCAAGAAGGACACGTCCGAAGGCGTCACGAAGGACGAGCCCGCATCCGGCAGCGACGGTGAGGGCGACGACGACAAGTGAGCCTTCACGACGACGCCGTCCTTGTGCTCGAGGGCTATGAGGCCCACAAGCTCCCCGAGGGCCAGGCAGAGCTGCGCCAGGCGTATCTCGATCATCTGCAGACGTATCCGGACGGGATGTGGAAGGCCTGCTCGGCCGGGCACATCACGGCGAGCGCCCTGGTGATCGACCCGCAGCACGAGCGGGTGCTGCTCACCCTCCACGGCAAGATCCACAAGTGGCTGCAGATGGGTGGGCACTGCGAGCCCGGCGATGCGACGCTCGCGGACGCGGCGCTCCGTGAGGCGACCGAGGAATCGGGCATCTCGGGACTGGCCCTGTTCGACGGGGGCCCGGTGCGCCTTGACCGGCATCTGACACCGTGTGCCTGGCACCTGGACGTGCAGTACGCAGCCCTCGCCCCGGCCGGGGCCGTCGAGGCGATCAGCGACGAGTCGCTGGACCTGCGCTGGTTCGGATACGACGAGGTGGCAGACGTCGCCGACGAGTCCGTGGTGCGTTTGGTGAAGGCCACGCTGGAGCGCCTTCCGGTCTGAAGGAGCGGGCGCCGGCCGACGGCACCGACGTGTAAGGGGCGGCCGCCCTTGGCAGCCGCCCCTTACAGGTTGCGCAGGTCGCGTCCTCGCACGCTCAGTTCCAGACGTTGCCCTGGTTCTGGCCGCGCGCCCCCTGCTGGCCCATCCCGTACTGGGCGCGCAGGCCCTGGCCGATGACGGCGTTCTGCGGGGGCAGCAGCTCGCTGGGCTGCACCAGCGCGAAGCCCTGGCCCATGAAGCTCAGCTCCCAGCCCTCGCCGGTGTTGCCGCGTCGCCGCCACACTCCCGATGAATGCGTCTGCGCCTGCATCTGGATGCGCAGGCCGGTGGACCACGCGACGACGGCGTCCGCGTCCGCGTTGACGTAGCGGTCGGGCGTGACCTGCAGCATCAGCGGCCGACCCGAGGTCATCAGGGCGACCTTGCCGCGGCCGGTGATGTTGAGCTGGTACTTGCCGGAGCCGGAGATGCCGTACTGGCTGTCCACGGCGATGACCTGGTGGGTGAGCGACGAGTCGAGCGCGAGGACGTAGCTGCTGTCCACGGTCAGACCGTCCTGCTCGACGTCCACCACGTGGATGTGCTGCGCCATGTTCGCGAGATAGACGGTGCCCTGACCGTGACAGCGCATCAGGTCGAGGCCCTCGCCGGTGTTCGCGCGGGCACGCTGCTGCTGCCCGCTCTGGTACTCGGCGTCGAACTCGATGAGGCCCTGGTAGGCGACCATGGCGCCCTTGCGGGCCAGGACGTCGTCGTGGCCCTCCAGAGCGACCCGCAGCATCTGCGGGTTCTGGACGGTGTAGCGCTCCTGGGTCTGCTGCTCGGTGTGCGCGAAAAGCGGGCTCTGCATGGTGTCTCGCTCCCCCTCAGCCCCGGATCCGGAGGCGGTCGGTGCTGTCCTCACTGGGCTGTACGACGACGATGCCCTCTCCCGAGAAGCCCATCTGGTAGGCCTCGCCGCTGCCGCGCCCGACGAGCGCGCCCGCCCTGAAGCTGCGCTTGCCCTTCACCTTGAGGTTCGGGGACCAGGCGACGAGCGCGTCCGGGTCGACGTACGTCTCGTCCTCGCCGCGGCCGCAGTCGACGACGATGGGCGTGCCGCGCGAGGTCAGCGCGACGTATCCGTTGCCGGAGATCCTGACGTTCCACAGGCCCTGGCCGGCGAACTTGGCGAGGCCCTTGACGCGTTCGACGCCCCACTGGAGGCTCGCGTCGAAGGCCAGGAGGTTGGTGCCGTTCACCGAGATCGCGTCGCCGCCGAGGTTGATGACGACGACGTCCGCTCCGTAGTCGGCGAGGTAGAGCAGGCCGTCCCCGGAGCACTTCATCAGGGGGGCGCCCTCGCCGGTGATCCAGTCCCGCGCGATCTGCCGTACGGCGGGCGGGTTCGGCTCGTACTGGACGAAGCCCTCGTAGGCGATCATCGAGCCCACGCGCGCGAGGAGGTCGTTTCCGGACTGCATGGCGACCTTGAGGATGTTCTTGCCGTGGTTCTCCATGCGGGCGGCGACGGGTGCGGGGGCGTAGCCCGCGAGCTGCTGGTTCATGACGGGCTCCCTCAGACCTCGTACGGCTGGACGACGATGAAATTGCCCGGGGCGCCGCGGAACTGGAGGTTCACGCTCTCGCCGGTGGCGCCCGCGTAGGCGTTGGCGCGCATCCGGACCTGGCTGGAGACGATGGCCTGCGCGGCCGCCGACCAGGCGACGACGGCGTTGCAGTCGGCGAACGTCGTCGGCGTGACGGGCAGTACGACGGGGGTGCCGTGGGTCTTCACGACGACGGTGCCGGTGCCCTGGAACTGCATGACGAACAGCGCCCCGCCGGGGATGCCGTGGCCCTCGATCCTGCGCACCTCGTACTGGAGCGCCTCGTCGAAGGCGAGAACGTTCTCGGCGGACACGCAGATCGCGTCGCCCTGGAGCTCGATGGGGTGCAGGTGCGTCTCGTTCTCTGCGAGGAAGACCTGGCCGCGGCCCGTGCAGCGCATCAGCTGCATCTCCTGGCCGGTGGCGTTGCCCACGATGCGGCCCGCGAAGCCCGCGCCCTTGTAACTGAAGTCGACCTTGCCCTGGTAGAGCACCATGCTGCCCTGCCGGGCGAGCACGGGCGCGTCGCCCATGCCGAGGTCGACGCGGATCAACTTCTTGTTCTGCTGCGTCCAGCGCTGCCCGGTGGGCTTCTCACGGTAGGCCCCGAGTCCGGCGGCCACACCGGCGGCGACCGGCGCTGCCCCCTGAGGGGCTCCCTGTGGTGCTCCGTACGGAGACGGGGCGCCCTGCTGGCCGGGGAACGGGCTGCCCGGCGGCTGGCCGTAGCCGGGCGGCGGGGCCGGCGCGTGGGGCGGCTGGCCGTAGCCGGGGGGCGGGGCCGGCGCCTGGGGGTACCCGGGGGGCGGGCCCGGCTGTCCCACAGGCTGTCCGTACGGCGAAGGGGCCGCCGGCGGCGGCACGGTGCCGGCGGCGGGCGGGGCCAGCGGCGCGGCGATGGTCGGCGCGGCGTGCACCGAGGGGGCCGGGGGCGGCGTGGGTGCGTGAGGTGGCGCGAAACCCTGTGGTGCGGGGGCGGGTGCGGGGGCTGGGGCAGGCGCGGGAGCGGCCGGAGCGCCGAACGCGGGCGGCGCGAACGCGGGCGCCGGGGCGGCCTGAGCGGGCGGAGCGAAGCCAGGAGCGCCGCCCGTCTGGGGCTGCTGCGCCGCGGGCTCCTCCTCTGCGACCTCGCCGCCGAAGTTCTTCAGCAGCGCCTCGAGTCCCCCGTCGAAGCCCTGCCCGACCGCGGCGAACCGCCACACGTCCTTCAGGTAGAAGTCGCCCAGCATCACCGCGCGTTCGGTGGAGAACTCGGCGCCGCTGAAGGCGTAGCGCGCGACCTCCTCGCCGCCCGCGACGATGCGGATGTGACCGGGCGCGATCTGCGACATCTGCCCGGCGCCGTCGATGGTCGCGGTGAAGGAGAGCTTGTGGATGTTCGCCGGTATGCGGTCGAGGGTGACGCGGAAGGACTCGGTGTCGCCGGCCTGCGCGCCGAGCAGCTGAATCGACTCCTCGGGTGTCTTCGGCTGGTTGAAGAAGACGAAATAGCGGTCGTCCGAGAGCTGCTCGTTGGCATCGAGACCGAAGCAGCTGATGTCGAACGTCAGCCCGGGGGCGGAAATCTGCACACCTACGTACAGATCGGTCCCCGCCGTGAGGTCACTGATCCTGGCCTTGTGGCCGCGTTGGAATTCCCTGGCCATGCGTAACGACCGTCCCCCATCCCGAAAGTGATTTGCGTCGCGCCAGGCTAGCCGCAAAAACCGACAACGGCCGAAGCCGGTACAGACCCGGTACAGAATCAGCGCTTGGGGCACGGCGGGATCCGCTCCGGGCCCGTCCCAGCAGTGTGTCCGCGTCACGCCACGCGCGCGTGGCGCTCAGTCGGCGAAGTTCATTCGCCGCGTGCGGCTGGGACGTGGGGCAGCCGGTCGGCCGCGACCACGCCTTCGAGGTACCCGCGAGCCCGCTCGGTTCGCGGATACGCCTCGAGCAGCTGCCAGAACCCGGGCCCGTGTCCGGGGACCAGAAGGTGGGCCAATTCGTGGAGGAGGACGTAATCGACGACATACTCGGGCATGCCCTGCAGCCGGTGGGAGAGACGGATGCTGCCCTCCGCCGGGGTGCAGGAGCCCCAGCGGGTGTTCTGATTGGTCACCCAGCGGACCGAGGCGGGCCGGGCCCGGCCGTCGAAGAACTGGTCGGACAGCCGCTGGGCACGCTCTGTCAGCTCGGCATCCCCCAGCACCCGCTTGCTCTCCTGGGCCGCGAGCTTTTCGAGCATGACCCTTACCCAGCGCTGCTCCTCCGCCTCGGACATGCGGGCGGGGATCAGTACGACGGTGCGGTCGCCCTCACGGTACGCGGAAACCGTTCTGCGTCGGCGAGCGCTCCGGCGGACCTCGACTGCGCTCGCCCTCGAGCCGCCTGACGGCGGGCTGGTCGTACTGCGCTGCGGGGTTCCGGCGCGGTGCAAGGGGTCGGCGGACACGCCCCGACGTTACCCGCTGAGCGTGCGGGAAGTCCTGCCTCCCGGATGGTTCGCCACCGATCCACTCCTCGAACACTTGATTAATACGACTAATCCTCGCGCCTGTGGACAACTCGGCGCATCCCTCCGCCCAGCCGCTGCATGCTGGCCACGGACAGCAACCGGCTCAGACCGGAAATCCAGTTGGCAACGGGGGAAGTCATGCATCCGATCCTGAAACCCGCCCTGCGGCGCGGCTGGCGCGACCGCAACACCATGCAGTTCGGTGTGACACCCGCGCACGCGGTCCTCCTCGGCCCGGTCGACACGGCCACCGGCAGTTTCCTGACCTTGCTCGACGGGACCCGCGGAGTGGAGCTGCTGCGCGACGAGGGCCGGCGCACAGGGCTGCCCGACGGGCATGTGGACAGGCTCATCGAGCGTCTGTCGGCAGCAGGGCTCCTGGACGATGCGACCGGCGGCGGCCCCGCCGTGGAGGCCTTGCGCAAACGGGAGGGCCCACTTCAGCGTCTGCAGGCCGACCTGGCATCGCTCTCGGTCGTCACGCCCGAACCGGGCGGCGCCATAAGGACGTTGGCCGCGCGTCGCGCCATGCGCGTGCAGATCCAGGGCGCCGGCCGCGTGGGTGCCGTCATCGCCTCGGTCCTCGCGGCTGCCGGTGTGGGCCACATCGATGTGCAGGACATCGGATGCGTCGAGCCGTGGGACGTCGCGCCGGGCGGCCTGCCGGCCGAATCGGTCGGCGACCGCAGGACGGAAGCCGCACGCCAGGCCGTACGACAGGCCGCCCCCGACCGCGTACCCCGCCGCGACCGGTCTGGGCAGACCACGGCAACAGAGCCGGGGTTGTCCCTCGTGATCCTCGCCCCGCGGGACGGCCTTTCCGCCCATGCCCCCGACCCCGCCGCCGCGGAACCGCTCATCTCCTCGGGGACACCTCATCTCTACGCAGGCGTGGTGGAAGGCACCGGTATGGTCGGCCCCCTGGTCCTGCCCGGCATGACGGCCTGTGCGGGCTGCCTGTCACGGGGACGCACGGAGCGGGATCCCACCTGGCCACGTCTGCTGGCGCAGTGGCGCTCGGGGCATCAGCGTCATGTCACCGCCTGCGACGCCGCTCTGGCGACGGCCGTCGCGGGACTGGCGGCGGCACACGCCCTGGCCTTTCTGGACGGAGGCTCGCCGGCGAGCACAGGAGCCCGCTGGGAGGCGTCCTTGCCAGGACTCGATTGGCACGCACGACCCGTGTGGCCGCACCCGGCATGCCCGTGCGGGACCGCCGGACAAGGTAAGAGTGAACAGACCTCGGATGACGGGGGACGGCACGACACAATGGCCGGGTGACCGCCGCACAGGGTACGGCCGTCTGGGACTTGGAGGGGCGCATGTCTGATCTTCCCCGGAAGGCGGTCACCCGTACCGCCAAGCTGGCCGCGCTGCCGCTCGGGTTCGCCGGGCGCGCCACGTGGGGCCTCGGCAAGCGGATCGGCGGCAAGTCGGCGGAGCTCGTGGGGCGCGAGCTGCAACAGCGCACCGCCGAACAACTGTTCAAGGTCCTGGGCGAGCTGAAGGGCGGCGCCATGAAGTTCGGGCAGGCCCTGTCCGTCTTCGAGTCCGCCCTGCCGGAGGAGATCGCCGGGCCCTACCGCGCCGCGCTGACGAAACTGCAGGAGGCTGCCCCGCCCATGCCGACCCGCACCGTGCACTCCGTACTGGAGGAGCGGCTCGGGGATGAGTGGCGCGAGCAGTTCCTGGAATTCGAGGACAAGCCCGCCGCAGCCGCGTCGATCGGCCAGGTGCACCGGGCCGTGTGGCACGACGGGCGCGAGGTCGCTGTCAAGGTGCAGTACCCGGGGGCCGGAGAGGCGCTGCTGTCGGACCTGACGCAACTCGGCCGGTTCGCACGGCTGCTGGGGCCGCTGATTCCGGGCGTGGACATCAAGCCCCTCATCGCGGAACTGCGCGACCGCGTGTCCGAGGAGCTCGACTACGGCCTGGAGGCACAGGCCCAGCAGGTCCATGCCGAAGAGTTCGCGGACGACCCGGATGTACTGGTGCCCGCGGTGGTGCACCAGTGCGAACAGGTACTGGTCACCGAGTGGATCGACGGGATACCGCTGTCGGAAGTGATCGCCGGCGGCCTCCCCGAGCAGCGCGACCGGGCAGGGCAGCTGCTGACCCGCTTCCTCTTCTCAGGCCCGGCGCGTACCGGCCTGCTGCACGCGGACCCGCACCCGGGCAACTTCCGGCTGCTGCCCGACGGCAACGACGGCTGGCGGCTCGGCGTACTGGACTTCGGCACGGTGGACCGGCTGCCCGGGGGTCTTCCGTCCACGATCGGGGACTCGCTGCGCATGGCACTCGGCGGCCGGGCCGAGGCGGTCTACGAGAGGCTCTGCGAGGAAGGCTTCGTCAAGGAGGAGGTAGAGCTCGACCCGGAGGCGGTGCTCGACTATCTGCTGCCGATCATCGAGCCGGCTCAGGCAGAGGAGTTCGAGTTCACACGCAGCTGGATGCGCGGCCAGGCGGCGCGCATCGCGGATCCTCGCTCGCCCGCCTACCAGTTGGGTAAGCATCTGAACCTGCCGCCGTCGTATCTGCTGATCCACCGGGTGACGCTGAGCACGATCGGTGTGCTGTGCCAGCTGGGTGCCCGGGTCCGGATGCGGGACGAGCTCGAGGCCTGGCTGCCGGGCTTCGTCGAGGAGGAACCCGTGCCGGACGACTTGGACACCCTGGACGACTTCGCCGATCTCACCGAGGAGGAGCCGGTCGCCGAGGCGTGACCATGACGCGCACGAGGAGGCGCTGCCGGGTTCACCACCAGGCAGAATCCAGCCGCCCCTCGATCGCCCTCAGATGGGTGCGCGCGCATGTGTCGCAGAAGTAGCGGCGGGTGCCGTTTTCCACGGAACAGGTCCAGGTGGGTTGTGCGGCCTCGGCCCGCGCTCCGCAGCGAGCGCACATGATTCCCTCGTCGTCCGGCAGTCCGGCGGAGCCCTGGATCCGCGCGGGCGGGTGGGACGCCGCGGTGGAGGCGCCGATGTCACTGTCCCCGGGAAGACACGTCACGTCGTGACGATAACGCCGATTCAGAGGGTTCGCCGGCAACGCACCGCGAGGGCCGGTCCGAACGGACCGGCCCTCGCGGGGAGCACTTAGGCGTGTGGTGCCGGGCTGCGGCCGTTACTGCATCACGGCCAGGGCCAGGGCGCGGCGTGCGCGGAGCGACGCGCGCTCGGCGCGGCGCTGCATCCGCCGGGCGGCGGCCAGGCGCGCGGCCGGGCGTTCCGCGTCGGCCTCGCGCAGCCGCTCGTGCATATGCGCACGAGCCAGGGCTTCTGGGATGAGTTGCATCTCTCGGGTCCTGTTCTGACGCGAGTCGGTCGCGCCGGTGGTGGTGAAGTCTGGAGTCGCGGAGCCGACGGGCTCGCTGGTGGACGTCGTCATCGGGGCCTGCTTCTGGGGGTCGTGCGTGTGAGGGCGGTCGATCGTTCCGGTGGCGTTCATGCGACGACCGGGTTCTTGCGCGGGCGGCCACGCGGCCGCTTGCGGGCAACCACGACGCCCTGGACGAAGAGCTCGCCGCCCCAGACGCCCCACGGCTCATGCCGCTCCTTGGCCCCGGCGAGGCAGGCCTCGATCAGCGGGCAGGTGCGGCAGAGGGACTTGGCGTACTCGACATCGGCCGGCGACTCGGCGAAGAAGACCTCCGGGTCGTAGGAACGGCAGGGGACGGGTACGCCGAGGTTCTCGATGGCGTCGTCGAGCGCGGTGAGCGCAGTGAGCGGGGTCAAGGTGGAGTCCTCCGTGAGGCCGGGCGGGGGGATCGTTTCGGAAGGCGGTACGGACGGGGCGTGCGCTTCGAGTTGCACGGTTCGTCTTCCTCGTCTGGTCGTTCCGGCCTGTTGGCCGGGTGGCGGCTGGTTGTACCGGGTCTTTCTTGTCCCGAGGCCCCTTCGCTCCGTCATCCCCGTTGGGGAAAACAGAAGGGCCGCGGATCCCGGATGGGGTTCCGCGGCCCTGAAGGCGCCGGCCTGATGGCGTATCAGGCTGGATCACTCCAGGGTTCGAGCCCACGGAAGGCCCACATCGTGTGGTGGTGCTGCGTCGTCTTGCGGGATCCGGCACCGGCCGCCGCAAAGGCATAGGCCGAGGCCTGTGCCACTGCTGCTACTGCTTCCGGTGCCTGGGTCGGTCGCTCATTGCGCTCCCGGATCTCAAGACCCGAGGGAGACACGGAGGACGCCGGACGCACGGCGGGAATGCCGGACAGACCGGTGCCCAGGTTGGAGAGACCGAGCAGGCAGGAGGCGACGACCGAGCGATCGGTCAGTTTGGCGGTGCTGATGGAGCTCGTGTTGATGCTGATCACTGGAATCGCCTCCTCTCGGCGTCTCTGGGGACCGGTCAGGAACCGGTCCAACGGCTTTCAAGTACAGCACGGAACCGGGGCTTCGAGAAGCCGCCGTCTCCGTGCTTAAGAACCTATGGGGATTGCTGGGGCATGCGCAAACTATTTTTCCGACGAGTTTCGGTCAGCCTTCTCCAACGTGGCTGCCCCGGGGCTCACCTGCGCAGATGGCCAGCACATCGGCTCCGAACCGGTTGAGTTTGCGCACTCCGACCCCCGGGATGCGAGCCAGTTCGGCCTCCTCGTCGGGCGCGGCCTCGGCGATCGCCATGAGTGTCTTGTCAGTGAAGATGCAGAACGCTGGCTGGCCCAAATGGCGGGCCTCGTCGGCGCGCCAGTCGCGGAGTCGTTCGTAGAGGCCCTCGTCCATGTCCGAAGGGCAGTCCTCACAGCGCATCAGCTTCATTTCGCCGGCGTCGGTGAGGGTGCGGCCGCAGACACGGCAGCGCGCGGGCGTCCGGGGCCCGCGCCGGGGTCGTACGGCCGTGGTGCCGATGCTCCTGGAACCGTGCTCGATGCCACCCGCGCCGACCGGCGTACCGGCGCCGCGGGCCGCTGTGGTGCCGGAGCCCGGTCGCAGGCCGTCGAGGAAGCGGCTCGGACGCCGGGTCGGGCGGCCGCCGGGCGAGCGGGACAGCGCCCAGGAGAGGAACACATGCTGCCGGGCCCGGGTGACGCCCACGTAGAGGAGGCGCCGCTCCTCCTCTATCTGCTCGTCCGTCTTGGCGTAGGTGATCGGCATCATGCCTTCCGCTACGCCCACGAGGAACACGGCGTCCCATTCGAGGCCCTTCGCGGCGTGCAGGGAGGCGAGGGTGACGCCTTCGACGGTGGGGGCGTGCTGGGCGGCCGCGCGCTCGTCGAGTTCGGCGACGAGGTCGCCGAGGGTGGCGGCCGGCTGGGCCCGGGCGAAGTCCTCGGCGAGGCGGACGAGGGCTGCGAGCGATTCCCAGCGTTCGCGGACGGCTCCGGAGCCGGCTGGGGGCTGTGTGGTCCAGCCCTTGGTGGAGAGGACGGCACGCACCTGCGACGGCAGGTCGACGGCGTCGTCGAGGAGCGAGTCGTTGGCGCCGAAACGTGCGGCGCCGCGCAGAGCGGCGCCTGCTTCACGCACTTCGGTGCGTTCGAAGAACCGTTCGGCGCCGCGCAGCTGGTAGGGCACGCCTGCGTCCGCGAGCGCCTGCTCGTATGTCTCGGACTGGCTGTTCGTGCGGAACAGGACGGCGATCTCGCTGGCGGGGACGCCGGAGGCGATGAGGTCGCGGATGCGGTGGGCGGCGCCTTCGGCTTCGGCGGGCTCGTCCACGTACTCGGTGTAGACGGGTTCGGGGCCGGACTTCCGCTGGGAGACCAGTTCGAGGCGGTGTTCGGCGGCGCGGCCTCGGGCGTGGGAGAGCAGTCCGTTGGCGAGGTGGACGATCTGGGGTGAGGAGCGGTAGTCGCGGACCAGTTTGACGACCGTGGCGCCGGGGTGGCGCGTCCGGAAGTTCAACAGATGGTCGGGGGTCGCGCCGGTGAAGGAGTAGATGGTCTGGCTTGCGTCGCCGACGACGCACAGGCTGTCGCGGCCGCCGAGCCAGAGTTCCAGGAGGCGCTGCTGGAGGGGGCTGACGTCCTGGTACTCGTCGACGACGAAGTGCTGGTACTGGCTGCGGACGTGGTCGGCGATGTCGTGGCGGTCCTGGAGGATGGCGACGGTCAGCAGCAGTACGTCCTCGAAGTCGATGACGGAGCGCTCGCGCTTGAGGTCCTCGTAGGTGGCGTAGAGCTGGGAGATCTCGGCGGGGTCGCGGGGGACGTCCCGGCCGGCCTTGGCGGCGGCCGCCAGGTAGTCCGCGGGGACGGTCTGGGTGACCTTGGACCATTCGATCTCGGCGGTGACGTCGCGGAGCTCGCCCCGGTCGAGACGGATGCGGCAGGCGGCTGCCGCGTCGGCCATGAGCTGGATCTTGCGTTCGACGAGTCGCGGCAGTGGTCCACCGACGGCTTTCGGCCAGAAGTACTGGAGCTGACGCAGGGCGGCGGAGTGGAAGGTGCGCGCCTGCACGCCGGCGGCGCCGAGCTGGCGGAGACGGCCGCGCATCTCGCCCGCGGCGCGGTTGGTGAAGGTGACGGCGAGGACGCTGGACGGCTGCAGTATCCCGGCGCGGACGCCGTAGGCGATGCGGTGGGTGATCGCCCGAGTCTTGCCGGTGCCTGCTCCGGCGAGTACGCACACCGGTCCGTGCAGGGCGGTGGCGACCTCGCGCTGCTCGGGGTCGAGCCCGTCGAGCACGGCGTCGGCGCTGTCCGGAACCTGCGGGAAGAGGGTGGAGTGCGTTGCTGGTGTCACCCCGCCATGCTGCCAGGTCGCCGGAGACCCGTGAGCCGGTTGTCCACAGGCGGGCGGTCGCAGTCGTACTAATGCGTGGGCTTCACGTCACCTAATGCCTGGGCTTCACGTCACGTTGTGCGCGACATGAAGCACATCGGCAGGTGGCGGGAATGGTTGCCCCGGTCACGTACGTTCTGTCACTGCGACCAAGCATCCGTACGACAGACAAGGGAGCGCGAGCGACATGCAGGGTTCTGTGACGATGTACAGCACGACGTGGTGCGGCTACTGCCGTCGGCTGAAGAGCCAGCTGGACCGTGAGGGCATCGCGTACGCGGAGATCAACATCGAGCAGGACCCGCAGTCCGCGGCGTTCGTCGAGAAGGCGAACGGTGGGAACCAGACGGTTCCCACCGTCTCGATCGTTCCGGTCTCCGGTGGCGAGCCGGTGGTCATGACGAACCCGAGCCTCGCGCAGGTGAAGCAGGCGCTCGGCGTCTGAGACCCGGCCGGCCTCCCGGGGTCGGCTCGGCCCGGCTAGACGGTGCCGGGCCGCGTCGGCAGCGGCTTGCCGTACCAGAGCTCGATCAGGCGGGCCGCTATCGAGATCCCGTAGGGGGGCAGGACCTCCCCGGACTCGAAGGCGGCCCGCAGTTCTTCGCGCGAGAACCAGCGCGCCTCGTGGATCTCCTCGCCGTCGACGTTGATCTCGGACGAGGTGGCACGGGCCATGAAGCCCAGCATGAGGCTGGAGGGGAAGGGCCAGGGCTGGCTCGCGACGTACTCGACCTCGCCGACTGTGACGCCTGCCTCTTCGAGTACCTCGCGGCGTACCGACTGCTCTATCGACTCGCCGGGCTCGACGAAGCCGGCGAGGGTCGAGAAGCGGCCCTCCGGCCAGTGGACCTGGCGGCCGAGCAGGGCGCGGTCCTCGTCGTCGGTCACGAGCATGATCACGGCGGGGTCGGTGCGCGGGTAGTGCTCGGCGCCGCAGGCGGGGCAGCGGCGGATGTGGCCGGCGGCGGCGATGACGGTGCGTTCGCCGCAGCGGGAGCAGAAGCGGTGGAGGCGCTGCCAGTTCTCCAGGGCCACGGCGTGCACCATGAGACCGGTGTCGCGGGGGGACAGCAGGAGGCCCGCCTCGCGGAGGCCCGCGGGACGTGCGGACTGGTCCATGCGGCCGGGCAGCGAGTCCTTCTGCAGGGCGAAGTAGCTGACGCCGTCGTCGTCGGTGCCGAGGAAGTAGCGGTGGGCTTCGGTGAGGGGGGCCTCGAAGGCCGGAGTGGTGACGAGTTCCGTGGTGCCCTCAGGGGTCTCGTCGATGAGCACCTGGCCGCCGGAGACGACGAAGACGCGGGTCGTCGGGTGGCTCCATGCCGCGGCCAGCCATGCCTCGTCGAGACGGTGGTGGGCGGCACGGTCGATGCCGCTCGGTGCGGTGAGGGCGAGCGGGCGGTGGACGGTGCGGTCGGTCCAGGATGTCACAGGTGCTTCCAACTCCCCCGATGGATTGGGTGGTGCTGCGCGGCGGTTGAGCAGGAGGTCCGGCGGGCCGGGGTGCGGCGGGCGGTGGACGTGCGGAAGTGTCCCCCCAGTGTGCCTGGCGTGGGCGGTTGGGCCTGCGCCAGGGGGTACGAGGGCCTGCCCGTGCAGCCGGTGTGCCGGGCCCTGCATCTTCGGCCGGTGAGAGCGGCGTTGGGCCGCCGCACGCGCGCGTGGCCGTCGGCCCTGCCGTCCGCCTTGACGTCAGCCCGCATCGCGCCAGTTCTCCGCGAGGTCGGCCCACAGGTATGCGCTGGTCTCGACGCCTTTGAGGAGGAGGTCGAGCTCGACTTTCTCGTTCGGCGCGTGCCAGCCGTCCGACGGCACCGAGATGCCGAGGAAGAGGACGGGGGCGCCGAGCACGTCCTGCAGGTCGGCCGCCGGTCCTGAGCCGCCCTCACGGGTGAAGAGGATCTGCTGTTCGAACGCGCGGCCCATGGCGCGGGCGAGGGACTGGAGGGCCGGGTGGTCCAGGGGCGTGAGGCACGGGCGCGTGGCGCCGCCGAAGGTGATCTCGTGGCGGATGCCGGCGGGGAGCTGCTCGGCGACCCAGGCGCGTACGGCCTTCTCGATGTGGTCCGGGTCCTGCCCCGCGACCAGCCGGAAGGAGAGCTTCAGCATCGCGGAGGACGGGATGATCGTCTTGCCGCCGGGGCCCTGGTAGCCGCCGCCGATGCCGTTGACCTCGGCGGTGGGGCGGGCCCAGATGCGCTCCAGGGTGGTGTGTCCGGCCTCGCCGTGGGTGGCGTACGACTTGGCAGTGCGCAGCCACTGCTCTTCGTCGAAGGGAAGTTCGGCGAAGAGTTCGCGTTCGCGCGGGGTGAGTTCCTTGATGCCGTCGTAGAAGCCGGGGATCGCCACGCGCGCGTGCTCGTCGTGGAGGGCCGCCACGAGGCGTGCGGCGGCGGTGGCGGGGTTCGGTACGGCGCCGCCGAACGATCCGGAGTGGATGTCCTGGTCCGGGCCGCGGAGCTGGATCTCGCAGTCGGCGAGTCCGCGCATGCCGGTGCAGACGGTCGGTGTGGTCTCGGACCACATACCGGTGTCGGACACGATCACCGCGTCGGCGCCGAGGCGGGCGGCGTGCTGTTCGACGAGCGCACGGAAGTGCGGGGAGCCGGACTCCTCCTCGCCCTCGATGAGGAGCTTGAGGTTGACGGCGGGGGTGGCCCGGCCGGTGGCGGCGAGGTGGGCGCGTACGCCGAGTGTGTGGAAGAACACCTGTCCCTTGTCGTCGGCCGCCCCGCGCGCGTGGAGGCGGTTTCCGCGGATGACGGGTTCGAAGGGGTCGGTGTCCCAGCCGTCCTCGCGGGCGGCGGGCTGCACGTCGTGGTGGCCGTAGACCAGCACGGTGGGAGCCCCGGCGTCGTCCGACGGCCATTCTGCGAAGACGGCCGGTGCGCCCGCGGTCTCCCAGATCTCGGCGACCGGGAAGCCGGTCTCCCTGAACTTCGCGGCAAGCCAGTCGGCGCTGCGCCGTACGTCGCCGGCGTGGTCGGGCTGGGCCGACACGGAAGGGATGCGCAGCCACTCGGCGAGGTCGCCGAGGAAGGCATCGCGGTGGTGCTGGACGTACGCGCGGACGGCGCTGACGACACTGTCAACGGGCTTGCTCATGCATACGACCTTATCGGCCCACATGGGCAACCCGGTCCGGCGGATCCTCGGGCGCCTCGTCCCCGGGGCCCTCGGGAGGCGTCCCGGAGCCCTCAGGAGGGATCCCTGGACCCTCAGGAGCGACCCCTTGCGCCGAATCCCCCGGCTCCGGCTGCGCGAGCAGGAGGCGTTCCAGCTCGGCGCGGCCGGGAAGACGGCGGGGACGGACGGTCTCCCCGCTGCGCACGTGGACGAAGGCGGCCCGTACGGACTCGACCGGGACGCCGAACTGCTCGGCCCAGGCCAGTCGGTACACGGCGAGCTGGAGCGGGTCGGCGACGGGGTCGCCCCCTGCGGTCGTGCGCGTGCGGCCGGTCTTCCAGTCGATGATCTCGTACGTGGCGTCGTCGCCGTCGCCGTCCTTGTACACGGCGTCGATACGGCCGCGGACGACCCGGCCCGCGATCACCAGCTGGACGGGCACCTCGACGCGGTACGGAGTGCGGTGGGCGTACGGGGTGCGCTCGAAGGCCTTCTTGAGCGCTTCCAGGTCGCGCTCGTCGGCGATATCGGCATCGCTGCCGGGCAGCTCCTCCGGGTCGAGCATCGGCAGCTGCAGCGCGTCGAAGCGGGTCTCCAGCCAGGCGTGGAAGCGGGTGCCGCGGCGCGCGCCGCGCTGGGGCGGGCGAGGCATGGGCCGCGCCAGTTCCTGTGCGAAGCCGTCCGGGTCTGCGGCGAGGCGCAGCAGCTGGGACGCGGTGAGCGAGGACGGCACCGGGACGTCGCTGACGGCTTCGCGGGCGCGCAGGAGTTCACCCGTGAGGGCGTCCAGGTCGCGGTCCCAGGAGGCGATCGTGCGGGCTTCCTCCGGGGTGAGGACTGCCGGCGTGAGGACGGCGCCGTCGCTGTCTGCGGCGGCGGGGTGCGGGCGGCTGTCCGGCGGGGGCGCCTGGTGCGGCACACGCGCGTGGGCGTCGATTGGCCGGCTGGGGACGGTGGGACGCTGGGACGTCCAGGAGTCCCAGTCGGCTGTGTCCTCGTCGGTTGGGGCCTCCTCGGTGGGGGCCTCGGGAAAGTCCTCGGAAAGGTCCTCGTCGTACGCATGAGTGGCGCCGTACGCCGAGGTGTGCGCCTCGGCGTGCACGCGGGCGGCGTCCGTGGTGCGCGTGGGATCAGCCGGCCCCTCCAGATGCGCGAGCACCGTCGAGGCGGCGGCACGGCGGCGAGCCGTCGCCGCCTCGTCCAACGGGAGCGGCCAGGCGTGGTCGGCGGACGTCTGCCGCAGGGCGGGGTTCTCCTCGTCCTCGTCCGGCGCGTCGGCCCATGCCTCGATCTCGCCGTGTCCTGCCGTGCAGTGGTCGTGCAGGGCCTGCAGGAAGTCCGACGGTCCGCGTGGCCTCTTCTGGGACGGGCCCCACCAGTGCCCGGAGGCGAGCAGGAGGGAGCGGGGGCGGGTGAAGGTGACGTAGCCGAGGCGGAGTTCCTCGGTGCGCTGGTGGTCCTTCATCGCCTCGTGGAAGGCCTTCATGCCCTTCGCGTCCCACGCCTCGATGTCGGGCAGCGTGGCCGCGTCGCCGCGCAGCGCGTGCGGCAGGACCTTGCCCTGGGCGGTCCACTTCTCGCGGCCCTGGGTGCTGGGGAAGGTGCCGGTGACCAGGCCGGGGACGGCGACGACGTCCCATTCCAGGCCCTTGGACTTGTGGGCGGTCAGCACCTTGACCGTGTTCTCGCCGCCGGGAAGGGCGTTGTCGAGGCCCTTCTCGTACTGGGCGGCGGTGCGCAGGAAGCCGAGGAAGGCGAGCAGGCTCGCCTCTCCTTCGTTGGCCGCGAAGGACGCGGCGATGTCGAGGAAGTTCGACAGCGTCTCCCGGCGGCGGGCAGCCAGCGCATGGGGCGAGGCGGAGAGCTCGACCTCCAGGCCGGTGACGGCCAGGACGCGGTGCAGTACGTCCATCAGCGGGTCGGACAGGGAGCGGCGCAGGTCACGCAGTTCGGTGGCGAGGCGCGCGAAACGCACGCGTGCCTCCGCCGAGAACGGCAGCCCGTCGTCGTCCGCTGCCGCGCCGCCCGCCTCGAACGGGGTCTCGAGGAACGTGTCGAGGGCGTCGGCGAGCGATATGACCTCGGCCGGGTCGACTCCCTCCACGGCTTCCGCGAGCCGTCGGTCGGGGTCGTCCTCGTCCCCCACGCGTGCGTGCGCGACGAGCAGGCGGGCGCGGCGGCCCAGCAGGGCGAGGTCGCGGGGGCCGATGCGCCAGCGCGGGCCGGTGAGGAGCCGCACCAGCGATGCGTTGGCGCCCGGGTCCTGCAGGACTTCGCAGACGGCGACCAGATCGGCGACCTCGGGCAGGTGCAGCAGTCCGGACAGACCCACGACCTCGACGGGGATGTCGCGGGCGACGAGGGCTCCCTGGATCTCGGCGAAGTCGGCCGCTGTGCGGCACAGCACGGCGATCTCACCGGGTGCCTTGCCGGTGCGTACGAGGTGGGCGACGGAGTCCGCGAGCCAGTCGATCTCCTCGGCGTGAGTGCGCAGCAGGGCGCAGCGCACGACGCCGTCGCGTTCGGCACCGGGCGCGGGCCTCAGGGCCTCCACGCCCGCGTGCATCGCGCGCAAGGGCTCGGCGAGGCCGTTGGCGAGGTCGAGGAGGCGGCCGCCGCTGCGGCGGTTCTCGCTCAGCGAGAACCGCGTCGCAGGCCCGCCGTCGGCGCCCGGGAAGTGCTCGGGGAAGTCGTCGAGGTTGGCGACGGATGCGCCGCGCCAGCCGTAGATCGCCTGGCAGGGGTCGCCGACCGCGGTCACGGGATGACCGGTGCCGCCGCCGAAGAGTCCGGCCAGCAGGATCCGCTGGGCGACCGACGTGTCCTGGTACTCGTCGAGCAGCACGACCCGGAACTCGTCGCGCAAGATCGCGCCGACCTCGGGCCGGGTGCGGGCCAGGGTTGCGGAGAGGGCGATCTGGTCGCCGAAGTCGAGCAGGTCGCGGTCGCGCTTGGCCGCCCTGTAGCGCGCGACGAGCTCGGCGAGCTCGCGGCGGGCCCCGGCCGCCTCGGGCACTTTCCGCAGGTCGGCGTTGGTGAGCTTGGCGCGCTGCAGGGCGGTCAGCAGATCGGCGTCGTACGCCCGCAGCTCCTCGGGCCGTACGAGATGCTCGGCGAGCTCGGCGTCGAGGGCCAGCAGGTCGCTGACCAGCTCCGAAAAGGGGCGGGTCAGCGCCGGGTACGGGCCCGGGGCCTCGCGCAGCACGCGCGCGGCGAGCTGGAAGCGGGTGGCGTCGGCCAGCAGCCGGGCCGTCGGCTCCAGGCCGATGCGCAGCCCGTGGTCGGTCAGCAGGCGGCCCGCGAAGGCGTGGTACGTGGAGATGACGGGCTCGCCCGGCGGGTTGTCGGGGTCGATCACGTCGGGATCGGTGACACCGGCCTTGACCAGTGCTTTCCGTACGCGTTCGGCGAGCTCTCCCGCGGCCTTGTTGGTGAAGGTCAGGCCGAGGACCTGCTCGGGGGCGACCTGGCCGGTGCCGACGAGCCACACCACGCGTGCCGCCATCACGGTCGTCTTGCCGGACCCGGCTCCAGCAACGATCACCTGCGGAGCGGGCGGTGCGGTGATGCACGCCGTCTGCTCCGGGGTGAACGGAATGCCGAGGAGCTCCTTGAGCTCCTCGGGGTCAGTGATACGGGCCGGCACCTCAGAGAGGCTAGCCGCGCCGACTGACAGTCCGGGCCGCGTCGGCTGCCGCGGCCGAAAGAAGCGCAGGTCAGCGCGGGTGGTGTGCTAGGTCACTCAGGACAACTCACGACCTGGCCGGACGTCACTCGACCACCTGCCGTCCCTCGGGGCGGGCGCTGCACGAGGCGCGGAACGCGCAGTGCGTGCAGTGCTGGCCGGTGGTGGGGGTGAAACGTTCGTCGAGGACCTTGCCGGCGGCGGTCGCCAGCAGATCGCCGACCCAGTCGCCGGCGAGCGGCTCCTGGGACTGGACCTTCGGGAAGCCCTCGCCACCGTCCTTCCTGGGGGCGCCCTGGCGCAGCTGGACGAGTTCGGCGCCGCCCGGTTCGGGGCGGGCCCCGTCGAAGACGTCGTCGACCGCGCCTTCGCGGACGGCCAGCTGGTAGACCGCGAGCTGCGGGTGGCGGGCCACGTCGGCGCCGCTCACAGGTTGTCTGCCGGTCTTGAAGTCGACGACGTAGGCGCGGCCGTCCGCGTCCTGTTCGACGCGGTCCATGGAGCCCCGGATGCGCACTTCGTAGGGGCCCGCCTCGAGGGTCACGTCGAAGTCGTGTTCGCTCGCAACCGGGTCCCGGCCTCCTCGGTCCGTCACATGCCATTGGAGGAAGCGTTCGAGCGCCACGCGCGCGTGCTCCTTCTCCTGCGCGGACTTCCAGGGGGCGTCGAAGGCGAGCGCGTCCCACACCGAGTCGAGCCGCTCCATGAGCACGGCGAGGTCGGCCGGGGTGCGCCCGGAGGCCACCTCGTCGGCCAGGACGTGCACGACGTTGCCGAAGCCCTGGGCGGCGGTCGCGGGCGCGTCGGCCTTCACCTCGCGGCCGAGGAACCACTGCAGCGCGCAGGTGTTGGCGAGCTGGTCGAGGGCGCTTCCGGACAGCACGACCGGCTTGTCGCGGTCCCGCAGCGGCACCTTGCTCTCCGTGGGTTCGTACATGCCCCACCAGCGGTACGGGTGCGCCGACGGTACGAGAGGCCGGCCGTCGGCGTCGGTGAGTGCCGCGAGCCGGGCCAGCCGCCGGGCCGCGGCCTCGCGCAGCGCATCGGAGACCCGCGGGTCGACGGTGGTGGCGCGCAGCTCGGCGACCAGGGCCGCGACGGACAGCGGGCGACGGGGGCGGCCGGTGACGTCCTTGGGTTCGACGCCGAGCTCGGTGAGGAAGCGGGAGGGCTGGTCGCCGTCGTCCGCGGGTGCCTTCACGGCGGTCACGACGAGTCGCTCACGCGCGCGCGTGGCGGCCACGTAGAACAGCCTGCGCTCCTCGGCCAGGAGCGCGCCGGGAGTGAGCGGCTCGGCCAGGCCGTCGCGTCCGATGCGGTCGGCCTCCAGGAGCGAGCCGCGGCGGCGCAGGTCCGGCCACAGGCCCTCCTGCACGCCCGCGACGACGACCAGCCGCCACTGCAGGCCCTTCGAGCGGTGCGCGGTCATCAGGCGTACGGCATCGGGCCGTACGGCCCTGCGGGTGAGCGTGTCCGCGGCGATGTCCTGTGCCTCGATCTCCTCGAGGAAGTTCAGGGCGCCGCGGCCGCCGGTGCGCTCCTCGGCGCGGGCGGCGGTGGCGAACAGCGCGCACACCGCGTCGAGATCGCGGTCCGCGTTGCGCCCGGCGGCACCGCCGCGGCGTGCGGCCCGCGCGAGCCGCTGGGGCCACGGCGTGCCGTCCCACAGCTCCCACAGGGCCTCTTCGGCGGTACCTCCGCCCGCCAGGAGCTCACGCGCCCCGCGCAGGAGGGCGCCGAGTCGCTGAGCGCCGCGCGCGTAGGACGGGTCGTGCGCAGCGAGCCGTTCGGGCTCGGCGAGAGCGCGTGCGAGCAGCTCGTCGGAGGGTGGCGGCACGGGGTTGCCGCCGGCCCGCTCCTCCTCCCTCAGGGCGCGGCCCAGGCGCCGCAGATCGGCGGCGTCCATGCCGGCCAGGGGCGAGGCGAGGAGGGTGAGCGCGGTCTCGGTGTCCAGCCAGGAGGCGCCGGGGTCGCTGGGGACGTCGGTTGCGTCGGTCGCAGACGACTCCTCGGGCGCGTGCGAAGCCGTCGGCTCCCCGGGTCCGTCGGATGCATCAGAAGGCTCCTGGCGTGTGACTGGGTGCTCCGGCGAGTCGGCTGGGAGCGACTCCCGAGACGTGCCGGACGTGCCGGGCTCCCCCGGCGCCAGCGCCGCCGTCGCCACCGCCCTGAGGGCGCCGAGCAGCGGTGCGACGGCCGGTTCGTGGCGGAGCGGGAGGTCGTCGCCGTCGATGTCGAGAGGGACGCCTGCCGCGGTCAGGGCGCGCCGTACCGACGGGATGGTGCGGGACCCGGCGCGCACCAGGACGGCCATGTCGCTCCAGGGAACGCCGTCCTCCAGGTGGGCGCGGCGCAGGACGTCCGCGATGTTGTCCAGCTCCGTGCCGGGCGTCGGATACGTGTAGACCTCGACGCGGCCGCCGTCCCGCACCGCGGTCAGCTCGCGGTGGGCGCGCACCCGGTCGGCGGGCAGGCGGGGCAGCGGCATGCGCTGGGTCAGCAGCCGGGTGGCCGCCAGCAGTCCGGAACCGGAGCGGCGGGAGGTGCGCAGCACCTCCACGGGCGCCGGTGTGCCGTCCCTGCGCCGGAAGGTCTCGGGGAAGTCCAGGATGCCGTTCACGTCGGCACCCCGGAACGTGTAGATCGACTGGTCCGGGTCGCCGAACGCGACGAGCGTCCGGCCGCCACCCCGCGCGCCGGCCCCTCGAACGCCGCCGCCCCGCACCTCGGCCCCGCTCACCGTCGCCCCACGCGCGCGTGCGCCCCCACGAGCCCCTCCGCCGCTCCCGGCGAGCGCGACCAGCAGCCGTACCTGTGCGGGATCGGTGTCCTGGTACTCGTCCACGAAGACGGCGTCGTAGCGCGCGGACAGCTCGTCCGCGACCGCGGGCCGCTGGGCGAGCAGCACCGCGCGGTGGACCAGTTCCGCGTAGTCGAGCACTCCCTGCATGTCGAGTACGTCGAGGTACTCGGCGAGGAACGCGGCCGCGGCACCCCAGTCCGGGCGGCCGATGCGCGCGGCGAAGGCCGCCAGCGAGTCCGGCCCCAGGCCGAGCTCGCGGCTGCGGGCCAGCACGGCGCGCACCTCGTCGGCGAAGCCGCGCGTCGTCAGGCACGCGCGCAGCTCGTCCGGCCACCGGACATGGGCCAGGCCCTCCTGCGCGAGGGCGGCCTGGCCGGCCAGGAGCTCGCGCACCGTCACGTCCTGCTCCGGTCCGGAGAGCAGCCGCAGCGGATCCACGAACATCTCGGCGTCCTGATGGGCTCGCACGAGTGCGTAGCAGAATGAATGAAAGGTGGTGGCCTGCGGGGCGCTTGCGGCGCCGATGCGCAGCGCCATGCGGTCGCGCAGCTCCACGGCCGCCTTGCGGCTGAACGTCAGGACCAGAATGCGCTCCGGGTCGGTGCCCTTCGCGATCCTCGCGGCGACGGCCTCCACCAGCGTGGTGGTCTTGCCCGTGCCCGGCCCCGCCAGGACGAGCAGCGGACCACCCGGATGGTCAACCACCGAGCGCTGTCGTGCGTCCAGACGAGGGGGATCCACCGGCACCGGCGGGGTACGCACCAGTCGGTACGCACCGCGGGTCCCCTGTCGTACCTGGGGGTGCGACAGGTGCCGGGTGGAAGAAGAGGAGCTCACGTGGTTCGCCGGTCCTGGTGGGTGTGCTGGTTGTCGGGCCGCAGCGCGGGCGGAGCAGCGGCTGCGCTGAGCGGGACGAGTGCGGGGCGCACTCGGCTGAGGGCGGGGGCAGGCCCCGGCGCGCCCGGCCTCGACGGTACCGCGGTCTCCGGTGACACCCCTCTTCCCTCGTACGGGCCATCAGGACTTCGCGCCGCCCCGGAATGCCGGAAGCTTTCTGGTGTGAAACCGCACGTGGCCCCCGGTTCCCCGCCCCGGGAAGCACCGCGACCTGGCGACGGCGATGCCGGCGACGTCCTCTTCGCCCTAGTTGCCTCCGTCACCATCCCATCTGGCCCGCCTCATATCGATACGCGGCAGATGTCCGTCCGCCGACGCGCCCGCCTCGCGCAGCGGGGTGCCCTCCGCGCGGTAGTGCCCCAGCGCCCGGAGCTCATGGCCGGGGAGCAGGACCCCGTCGGCCCGCACCACGCGCCACCACGGCACGGCGCCTCCGTAGAGCGCCATCACACGGCCGACCTGGCGCGGCCCGCCCTCCGCCAGCCACTCGGCCACGTCGCCGTACGTCATCACGCGGCCCGCCGGGATCAGCTCCGCGACCTCCAGCACCCGCTCCGCGTACTCCGGCAGCTCCCCCGCCGGGGGGCTCTCCTCGCTCATCCGACCCATCCTGCCGCACACCACCGACACCACGGCCGAGTACTGACGGGACGTGCGCACACGAGCACCGAGCGGCAGGCCGGGGCGCTTCGGCGGGGCTTTACTCCCCCGCAATGCACCCTGATGCCCACGTCTGTCGGCGGGGCATGCCACCATCGTGCGGGCGGTGTCTGGTGATACGAGATCAGGAAGAGACGACGGAGCAGCAGGGCGTGTACCCCGACGAGACGGCGGGCACCTCTGCGGCTGCCTCGCGCCCGGAGACCGGCCGGGACACTGATCAGGACAACGGCCGGGTCTCCGACCAGGACGACAAAGCCCAGGTCGGCGGGCAAGACGAAGGCCAGGCCGACGGGCAGGGCACAGTCCAGGCCGGCGGGCAGGGCACCGGCCCGGAACAGCCCACGGACCCCCACACCGAAGAGGTCGAAGGCGACGAACCGCTGCTCCCCGCGCGCGTGCACCGTCCCTCCGACCTGATGCGGCTGCTCGTCGGCGTGCTGGCGATCGTCGTAGTGCTGGCGATCGCCGGGTTCGCGCACGGCACCACATCGGGGCTCGAGCAGGACATCAACAAGGGCACGGGCCAGGCACCCGACCTGCTGATCAAGATCGCGGGTCTGGCGTCCAGCATCGCGATCCTCCTCGTGCCGGTCGCCTTCGCGATCGAGCGGTTGATCAAGCGGGACGGGCTGCGCATCGCGGACGGCGTCCTCGCGGCGGTCCTCGCACACGGTGTGACGCTCGCCACCGACCTGTGGGTCGCGAAGGCCGCCCCGAACTCGATCCAGGACGCCCTCACCCAGCCCTCGCCGGGCGACATACACGCGCTCACCGACCCGGTCCACGGCTATCTCGCCCCGGTCATCGCGTACATGACGGCCGTCGGCATGTCCCGCAGACCGCGCTGGCGGGCGGTGCTGTGGGTGGTGGTGGTGCTCGACGCCTTCTCGATGCTCGTCACGGGCTATACGACGGCGTTCTCGATCCTCCTGACGGTGCTGATCGGCTGGACCGTGGCGTACGGCACGCTGTACGCCGTCGGTTCCCCGAACGTCCGGCCGACCGGCCAGACGCTGCTCGCCGGTCTACGGCACGTCGGCTTCCATCCGGTGAGCGCGGCCAGGGTCCCGGACGCCGCTTCGGAGAACGGCGACCGCGGCCGCCGCTACTTCGTCACGCTGGAGGACGGCCCGCCCCTCGACGTCACGGTGGTCGACCGTGAGCAGCAGGCGCAGGGCTTCTTCTACCGTGTCTGGCGAAGGCTGACGCTGCGCGGCATCACGACGCGCAGGAGCCTGCAGTCGCTGCGCCAGGCACTGGAGCAGGAGGCGCTCCTCGCGTACGCGGCGATCGCGGCCGGCGCCAACGCCCCCCGGCTGATCGCGACGTCCGAGCTCGGCCCGGACGCCGTGATCCTCGTCTACGAGCACCTGGGCGGTCGCACGCTCGACGCGGTGCCGGACGAGGAGATCACCGACGCGCTGCTGCACGACACCTGGCGCCAGGTGAAGGCGCTGCAGTCGCGCCGCATCGCCCACCGGCGGCTCGCGGGCGACGCGATCCTGGTGGACCCTTCCGGCAAGGTGATCCTCACCGATCTGCGCGGCGGCGAGATCGCGGCCGGTGATCTGGTGCTGCGCATGGACATCGCGCAGTTGCTGACCACTCTCGGTCTGCGGGTGAGCGCGGAACGGTCGGTCGCCTCCGCGGTCGCCGTGCTGGGTCCGGACGCGGTGGCCGACTGTCTGCCGATGTTGCAGCCGATCGCGCTGACGCGCACGACGCGCGCGACGCTGCGCAGGCTGGGCCGCGAACGCTCGCAGCGCGAACGCGAGGCGGTTCTGGCAGCGGCAGAGGCGGGCAAGGCGGCCGGTACGGAGGAGACGGAGGCCGCCGGGGACCAGCCGGTGGTGGACAAACGGTCCGGCAAAGACGCCGTACGAGCCGAAAAACACGCCGTCCGCGCGGCGAAGCGGGCCGAGAAACGGGCGATCGACGAAGCCCTGGAGGAGGCCCGCGAGGAGGATCTGCTCACCCAGATCCGCCACCAGGTGCTGCTCATCAGGCCGCAGGCGCCGGTCGAGCCGGCCCGGCTCGAGCGGATCAGGCCGCGCACGCTGCTCAGCTTCATGGCCGGGGCGATCGGTGCGTACTTCCTGCTGTCGCAGCTCACCCACATCGAGTTCGGCACGCTCTTCGCCGAGGCCGAGTGGGGCTGGGTGGCCGCGGCCGTGCTGTTCTCGGCGCTCAGCTACTTCGCGGCGGCGATGAGCCTGCTCGGGTTCGTGCCGGAGCGGGTGCCGTTCCTGCGGGCCGTGAGCGCGCAGGTCGCCGGGTCGTTCGTGAAGATCGTGGCGCCCGCCGCCGTGGGCGGTGTGGCCCTCAACACGCGCTTCCTGCAGCGCGCCGGTGTGCGGCCGGGGCTCGCGGTGGCGAGCGTCGGCGCCTCCCAGCTGGTGAGCCTAGGAGCGCACATCCTGCTCCTCGGCGCCTTCGGCTATCTGACAGGTACGGAGAAGACGCCGTCGCTGTCGCCGTCCCGCACCGTCATCGCGGGTCTGCTGACGGTGGCCGTGCTGGTGCTGGTCGTGACGTCGATCCCGTTCCTGCGGAAGTTCGTGGCCACGCGCGTGCGGTCGCTGTTCGCGGGTGTCGTTCCGCGCATGCTCGACGTACTGCAGCGGCCGCAGAAGCTGATCACCGGAATCGGCGGCGTCCTGCTGCTGACCGCGTGCTTCGTGATGTGTCTGGACGCGTCGATCCGGGCCTTCGGCGACGCGTCGACGTCCCTGAGCCTGGCCAGCGTGGCCGTCGTCTTCCTCGCCGGCAACGCGCTGGGCTCGGCGGCGCCGACGCCCGGCGGCGTGGGCGCGGTCGAGGCGACGCTGACGGTGGGTCTGATCGCCGTGGGCCTGCCGAAGGAGGTCGCCGCACCGGCGGTGCTGCTGTACCGGCTGCTGACGCTCTGGCTGCCGGTCCTTCCGGGCTGGCTGTTCTTCAACCATCTGACGCGCAAGGGCGCGCTCTGAGGCTCCACCGTCCGGTAGACCCGGCCGCCTGCCGCACGGCCGCCCGCCGCCCGTCCTCCCGACCACCGCCCCGACTCCACCACCCGCCGCTCACGGGCTCCCCGGCTCTCACCCGCACGGCCCGCGTCCCGCGCGCGGCAGGCCCGGTGCCGCCGGAGGATGAAGGCATGCCGAACCCAGCCCGTCTGCGTACTGCTGTCCTGCTCGCCACCGCCGCCCTGCTGTCCGTCACGGTCCTGGGCTGCAGCGACAACAGCCCGAAGGACGAGGACCTGACGGCCCAGAAACTGAAGTGGAAGGCCTGCCCGGTCCCGTCGCCGCTGGAGGGCAGCAGCCAGTCCCCGTCACCGCTGCCGGGCGGCGAGGAATGGGAGTGCGCCACCATGAAGGCGCCCCTCGACTGGAGCGACCCCAAGGGCGCCACGATCGGCATCGCGCTCATCCGCGCCAAGGCCAGCGGCCCCAAGGACCAGCGGATCGGCTCCCTCATCTTCAACTTCGGCGGCCCCGGGGGCTCGGGTGTGACGACGCTGCCCGCCTTCGGCGACCAGTACACCAAGCTGCGTACCCGCTACGACCTGGTGAGCTTCGACCCGCGCGGCGTCGGCCGCAGCGACCCCGTGGTGTGCAAGAACGACGCGCAGCTCGACAAGTTCTTCGAGACGGACGGCACACCCGACGACGCCGCGGAGCGCACGGCGCTCGTCGACAACACCAAGTCGTTCAACGCCGCCTGCGAGACGAACTCCGGCAAAATCCTGCCCCACGTCCGCACGACGGACGCGGCCCGCGACATGGACCTGATGCGCCAGGTCCTGGGCGACGACAAGCTGTACTACTTCGGCATCTCGTACGGCACGGAACTGGGCGGCGTCTACGCACACCTGTTCCCGAAGCGGGTCGGCCGCGCCGTGTTCGACGCCGTCGTCGACCCCACCCTGAATTCCGAGCAGAGCTCCCTCGCCCAGGCCGGCGGGTTCCAGCTCGCGCTCGACAACTACGCGAACGACTGCACCTCCAAGGTCGAGGACTGCCCGGTCGGCGACACCGCGCAGGACGTCAAGGACCGGATCGCGAAGCTGCTGAAGGACCTGGAGGCCAAGCCGATCCCCGGCATCTTCCCGCGGGACCTGACCCAGACCGCCGCCACGAACGGCATCGTGCAGGCGCTGTACTCCAAAGACTTCTGGGAGTACCTCACCGAGGGACTGCAGCAGGCGTACGAGGGCAACGGCCAGATCCTGATGCTGCTGTCCGACTCGCTGACCGGGCGCAACGAGGACGGCGAGTACAGCAATCTGGTGCCGGCCAACGTCGCCATCAACTGCTCCGACGACAAGCCGCGCTACACCGTGGCGGACGTCGACGCGAGCCTTCCGGCGTTCCGCAAGGCGTCGCCGATGTTCGGTGACTATCTCGCGTGGGGCTTGATCGGCTGCACGAACTGGGCCGTTCCAGGAGCGGCCGACCACCCCGACGTGAGCGCCGCCGGAGCCGCACCGATCCTGGTCATCGGCAACACCGGCGACCCGGCCACGCCGTACGAGGGCGCGAGCAGGATGGCCCAGGCGCTGGGCAAGGGCGTGGGTGTGGAAATGACGTACAAGGGCCAGGGCCACGGCGCCTACGACAGCGGCAGCAGCTGCGTGACGGGCGCGGTGAACACCTATCTGCTGGAGGGCACCGTGCCGAAGGCGGGCACGGTCTGCACGTGACGCGCGGTCTCCACGTGACGCCTGCTGTCGGCCCCGCCTGCCGTTGTCGGTGGGCCTGCCTACTATGGCCTGAAGTCGGGCCTGAAGTCGTCCGTGGGGTTTCTTGAGGGGGAAGGAAGTGCCCATGCCGCGCTTTGTACGGTCAGCAGCTCTGGCCGCCGCAACACTGCTGGTGGCCGGCTGCAGCGGAGGCGCGGCCGATGGAGGCGCGACGGACGACTCGAAGCCGTCGGCGGCCGCCTCGTCGCCGACGGCCGGCTCCACGGGCACGGACCTGCCCGCGTCCCTCACGTCGCAGAAGCTCGACTGGGGCCGGTGCAAGGCCACCGCGGACGCCGCGGCCCCCGGCGGCGACTGGCAGTGCGCGACCCTGCGGGTGCCGCTGGACTACGCGAAACCGGACGGCGAGACCATAGGCATCGCGCTCATCCGCGCCAGGTCCACAGACGAGGGGAAGCGCATAGGCTCGCTGCTGTTCAACTTCGGCGGTCCGGGCGGCTCCGGCGTCTCGATGCTCCCGTCCTTCGCCGACGAGTACGACACGCTCCGCAAGCGGTACGACCTGGTGAGCTTCGACCCGCGCGGGGTCGCAGCCAGCGAGGGCGTGCGCTGCCGCAGCGACAAGGACCTCCAGACCGCCGAGTCGGTCGACCTCACCCCGGACACGGCGGCCGAGGAGCAGAGGTACTTCAAGGACGCGGCCGACTTCGGAGCGGGCTGCGAACGCGACGCGGGCAAGCTGCTGGCGCATGTCTCCACGGACGAGGCCGCCCGTGACATGGACCTCATGCGCCAGGTCCTCGGCGACGACAAGCTGCACTACTTCGGCATCTCGTACGGCACCGAGCTGGGCGGCGTCTACGCACACCTGTTCCCCAAGAACACGGGCCGCCTGGTGCTCGACGCCGTGGTCGACCCGACCGTCGGCGCGGTGGGCCATTCCGAGAACCAGACCCGTGGCTTCCAGCGGGCCCTCGACAACTATCTGAAGTCCACCGGCCAGGACCCGAAGCAGGGCACCGAGAAGATAGCGGCTCTTCTCAAGGGGATAGACGCGAAGCCCCTGCCGACATCGAGCGACCGTGAACTCAACCAGTCCCTGGCGATCATAGGGATCACCGTGACCCTGTACAGCCAAGCGTCCTGGCCCGCGCTGACCAGCGCCCTGCAGGCGGCCGAGGCGGGCGACGGCTCGCAGCTGCTGGCACTGGCCGACCTCTACGACGAACGCGACTCGTCGGGCCACTACGGCACGCAGAGTCACTCCCAGCGTGCGATCTCCTGCCTCGACGACAAGGAGCGCCCGACGCCCGAGGAGGCCGAGCAGCGGCTGGCCCAGTTCCGGAAGATATCCCCGGTCTTCGGGCCGTTCCTGGGCTGGGACACGGCGGGCTGGTGCCACGACTGGCCGGTGCAGGGGCTGCACGACACCACGGAGGTGAGCGCCCCGGGCGCCGCGCCGATCCTGGTCGTCGGCAACACGGGCGACCCGGCCACGCCGTACGAGGGCGCCCGGAAGATGGCCGACGAGCTGGGCAAGGGCGTCGGTGTGGAGCTCACCTGGAAGGGCCAGGGCCACGGGGCGTACGGCAGCGGGAGCGACTGCGTCGACGGGACGGTGAACGACTACCTGCTGGACGGCACGGTGCCGAAGGACGGCAAGGTCTGCTCCTGACCTCTCCCACGGCCTGCGTCGAGGCCTGTGCGCAGGCTGCGCACGGCCCGGGTACGCGAGGCCGGGCGCGCCTCGATACGCGAGGCCGGGCGCGCCTCGGTACACGGGGCCGGGCGCCCTGGTACGCCGATGGGGCCCCGCTCGCACGTCGCGAGCAGGGCCCCATCCGGAAAAGCGAGGCGTGCGAGGCCCGGCAGGCCCCCGCGGCCTAGTAGACCGGCTTCTCGGGCTCGATCTGGTTGACCCAGCCGATCACGCCGCCGCCGACGTGCACCGCGTCCGCGAAGCCCGCGGCCTTGAGCACGGCGAGGACCTCCGCACTGCGGACACCCGTCTTGCAGTGCAGGACGATCTTCTTGTCCTGCGGGAGGTCCTGCAGGGCGTTGCCCATCAGGAACTCGTTCTTCGGGATCAGACGGGCGCCGGGGATCGAGACGATCTCGTACTCGTTCGGCTCGCGGACATCGATGATGTCGATGTTCTCGCCGTCGTCGATCCACTCCTTGAGCTGCTTGGGAGTGATCGTCGAACCGGCGGCCGCCTCCTGGGCCTCCTCGGACACGACGCCGCAGAAGGCCTCGTAGTCGATGAGCTCGGTGACGGTCGGGTTCTCACCGCAGACCGCGCAGTTCGGGTCCTTGCGGACCTTGACCTGGCGGTACTGCATCTCCAGGGCGTCGTAGATCATCAGGCGGCCGACGAGGGGCTCGCCGATGCCCGCGAGGAGCTTGATGGCCTCGTTGACCTGGATGGAGCCGATGGACGCGCAGAGCACGCCCAGGACGCCGCCCTCGGCGCAGGAGGGGACCATGCCCGGCGGCGGGGGCTCCGGGTAGAGGCAGCGGTAGCAGGGGCCGTGCTCGGACCAGAAGACGGACGCCTGGCCGTCGAAGCGGTAGATCGAACCCCAGACGTACGGCTTGTTCAGCAGCACGCACGCGTCGTTGACCAGGTAGCGGGTCGCGAAGTTGTCCGTGCCGTCGACGATCAGGTCGTACTGGCTGAAGATGTCCATCACGTTCTCGGCCTCGAGCCGCTCTTCGTGAAGGATCACGTTCACGTACGGGTTGATGCCCTTGACGCTGTCACGGGCGGACTCCGCCTTGGAGCGGCCGATGTCCGCCTGGCTGTGGATGATCTGGCGCTGCAGGTTCGACTCGTCGACCTCGTCGAACTCCACGATGCCGAGCGTGCCGACGCCGGCCGCGGCCAGGTACATCAGGGCCGGCGATCCGAGGCCGCCGGCGCCCACACACAGCACCTTGGCGTTCTTCAGCCGCTTCTGCCCGTCCATCCCGACGTCGGGGATGATCAGGTGGCGGGAGTACCTGCGGACCTCGTCTACGGTGAGCTCAGCAGCTGGCTCGACCAGGGGTGGCAGCGACACGGGGACTCCGTTGGTCGGTATTACGGAAGGTTGTTCTGCGTGTAACACTGCCACGCCCATCTTCATTCCGAGACACGTGGTCCGAGCAGCGAGACGATTTCGTCCCAGTAGCCGGGCATACCCGCCCAGGGGTCGGCGGAGCCCGCACGGGCGGTGCGGTCGGTGAAGTAGATGGTCGAGGCGCCCTGCCAGCGGGCGATCCGCAGCGCCTCGTCGAGGTGGCCGCGGGGCACGCCGTGCACCAGGTGGCAGAAGCGTTCGGGCGGATGGTCGGCGGTCCACTCGGCCACCTGCGACCAGCGGTAGTCGCTCCACGGCCCGGCAAAGGTCACCAGCTGGTCGGCTGCTTCGGCGTAGCCCGGACACGGGTGGGTGCCGTGGCCGAACACGATGTGGGGGTCGCCGAGCAGGCCGCGGAGGGTGCCGGCCGTCCGCCGTATCTCGGGCAGCGCGGCGCGCTCGGTCGGGCAGTGGTCGATGAAGAAACCGTCGACCTGGTACCAGTCGAGATAGCGGTGCGCGTCGGAGACGAGCTCGCCGAAGGTACGGGCGCCGTACCGCGCGTCAAGGTGACCGAGAACACGCCGGGCGCCCGCGGGGCGGCCCGCACCCCGTGCGGCGTCGCGCGCCTGGGCCCGCGCGGCGTTCCGTACGCGGCCCACGGCCTCCAGGCAGTGGGGGTCCGGGAATACGCCCGGCCCGCCCGCGACATTCAGGACGACCCAGTCCAGGGGGGTGCCCGGGCGGGCGAGTTCGGCCCATTCCACCGGGGCGACGAGGGGGTGGGCGTAGCCGGGGACACCGAAGCCGACACGTACATCGGTGCTCGCGGTGCCCGTGGCGGTGCTGGTCAGATGCGGCATGCCGCCTCCATCCAGATGTCGGCGAGGGACTCCTCCAGGTTGATCCGGGGCCGCCAGCCGAGCCGGTCGCGTGCGGTGCGCACGTCGGCCTGCTGCCAGCTGCCGCAACCGTCCGGGTAGGGGAACACGGTGGCGGGCGGGGTCGCATGGTCGGAGTCGGGACGGGGGTGCCCGAGGACCGTCCGCACCGGCCCAGGCGGCGTGTCGAGTTCGTGCAGCGCGCCGCCGTAACCGGCCACCCGTGAGAGGACGGCGGCGGCGTCCCGCAGTCGCACGGCACGCCCGGAGCCGATGTTGACGACGCCCTGCGCGGCGGACAGCGAGGCGGCGTGCACGGCGCGCGCCACGTCGCGTACGTCGACGAAGTCGCGCTGTACGCCGAGTCCGCCGAGCTTGAGTTCGCCGTCGCCGGCCTGCATGGCGCGCCGCATGGCCTCGGCGAGCCGGCCGAGCGGGGATCCGGCGGGTGTGCCGGGTCCGGCGGGCGAGAACACGCGCAGCACCACCGCGTCGAGCCCCGACCCGAGGACCAGCTCGGTCGCGGCGAGCTTGCTGACCCCGTACGGGCCGCCCGGGCGCGGTACGGCGTCCTCGGCCGTGGACGAGCCGGGCTGGCTCGGTCCGTACTCGGCGCCGCAGCCGATCTGCACGAGCCGTGCCGCGCAGCCGCTGCGGCGCATGGCCTCGCAGACGGTGGCGACGGCGACGGTGTTGTGCCGGGTCAGTTCCCGGGCGCCGCCTCTGGTGGTGCCCGCGCAGTTGATGACGACCCCGGGGTGCACGGCGTCGAGGAAGCGGGTGAGAGCGCCGGGGCTGCCGCTGGCGAGGTCGAACCGCACGTCTGCGTCGTCGCCGCGGCCGAGCGTGGTGAGCTGGACGGCCGGGTCGGCCACCAGCCGGTCGGCGACGAACCGTCCGAGGTATCCGTTGGCTCCGATCAGCAACACCCTCATCGGGCGGCTCCTGAGACGGACTCTCCGGGGAGAGTGGTGGTCATCTGGTGTTCTCCTTCGGGGTCTTGCCGTGGGTCGAGGGGTGCAGCCCGCGGTGTGGGCACCGTGGGCGGAAGGACGGTGAGAGGGCGGCGGGGTGGGAGGGCGGATGCGGCGCGGAGCCGAGGGCACAGGGGCGCCGCGGCCGCGGTCGGCGCTCACGCGCTCGGCCGCCGAGGCACCGCGAGGCGCGATGGCGGCGGATCCGGCCGCGGCGGACGGAGCGCGATGGCCGGGCCGGACGCCGTGTGACGGCTCCTCATGGGGCAGCGCCTCCACGCCGTGACCAGGGCGCAGGTGCGGCGGAGGCCCCGCCCCACGAGAGGCCGCACGCGGAACGGCGACGCTGCGGCCGAGGACGCTGTCGGTGCAGAGGGTCCGGGCGTAGGCGGGGGCGTCCCGGGCACCGCCGACGCGGGCCGAGCCGCCCCAGGCACCGCCCCCGCAGACGCCGCGACCCCGAGCGCTGCCGGCGCGCCCCCAGACGCTGCGCAAAGCGGGGTCCGCCCCGCGCGGGCGTCTCATGACGCGTCCTCGGGCGTCGTCGCGTGGGCGGAGGCGCATGCCAGTCCCCGGACCGCGTGGACCAGCAGGACCAGAGCCGCGGCGCCGCAGGCGACGGCCGGGACCAGTCCGGGCCCCCCTGTGTCGACGGCGGCCTCGACGGGCACGGCCAGGGCCGAGCAGCCGGGCAGGCGTCCCGCGAACGCCGAGGCCAGGGCCAGCATCTCCGTGCCGGCCGCGGCACCGAGTACGACAGCGGGTACGCGGTCGGCACCGTGCGCGGCGAGAAGGCGCCCGAGCAGCAGCAGCGCCCCGAGGGCACCGGCTCCCGCGTATGCGGCGTCCTCGCCGAGAACCGCCCCTGCCAGCCCGAGCAGCGCGCCGAGCGCGGTCAGGAACAGGGCGAAAACGCCGAGCAGCAGGGGCCGTACGCCCGCGCCGAACTCGTCCAGGCCCCGGCTGACGGCCAGTTTGCTCCGGGCCTTGGCGGCGAAGAGGTACGCGCACCAGGCGGCGGGCGCCACGGCGAGCGCGAGGCCGAGGGCAGGCGCCGTCGCGAGCGGCCATGGTCCGTCGGGCCCGCCCGCGAGGGCGGCTGCCAGCAGGCCGTCCCCGCCCACGGCGTAGGCGATGAGCCAGCCTGTCCACGCGCGCGTGGCGGTTCCCGCACGGCCTGGGGAGTGCAGTGGTCCCCGGCGGACCGCGAAGCACAGCGCGGCCGTGACGGCGATGGCGCCGCCGATGCCGATGCCGGCAACCGGACCGAGGCGGCCGCCGAGGGCATGCATGCCGGCGACCGCGATGCCGCACACGGCGCCGGGCAGCAGCGCCGTCGCGGCCCACGCGGCACGGGGCTCGGGCGCGCCACGCGTCGCGGGCCTCTCGTCGGGCTCGGCGGCACGCGGCACGCGCGCGTACATCTCCTCGGCCAGCGAGAAGACGTCCTTGTGCCGGAATCGTGCGGCCGTCCGGTCGGTCACGCCGTGGGCCTCGAGCCCCGCGGCGATCTCCAGCGGGTCGACGGCCCGCTCGCAGAGCTCGCGGTGCTGGTGCATGAGCCCCTTGACGGGGTCGACGGCCCGGCGCCGGGCGCTGTCGGGCCGCCGCTCGCTTCTTCGGTCCTGACGCCCGTCGCGCGCGGTTCCGCGGCTCTCGGTACGGGCTGCCGGGCGACCGCTGTCGCCGACAGCGCCATCGCCGACGGCAGTGGCAGGACCGCCGTGCTCCAGGGCAGCATCCGCGCTGCTCGCGGCCGCCGGACCCTTCCCCTCGGCCGAACCGCGTCCGGCCGGCTCGCTGCCGCCCTCCGCCACAGCCACGGAACGGCCCGCCGCCGAAGCCACGGAATCAAACTCTGCAAGAGACATGGCACCGTCGTCCGCCGACAACCCGGAACCGCCCCTCTCCGCGGAGCCCGTGTGGCCCCCGTTCTCGTCTTCGGTCCCTGTGCGCGCCAGGAGACCGGGCTCCGACCCGAGTCCGGAGCCCAGCCGGGCCCACGGGTCCAACAGAGCCCAGGCGTTCGATTCACCCCATGAGTCCGGCCCGCCGCCGGCCCCTGGCGCAGGCGTCGACGCGGCCGCCGACTCCAGCCCCGCCCCGGGCTGCAGCTCCGGCCCCGGCTGCAACTCCGGCCCCGGCTCAGGCGACAGCAGAGAAGCGTCCAGGAACATCCCGGGCAACGCGCCCGACGCCTCGTCGCCCGACGCAATCGACGAGTCCGAGGCGCTCGAGGCGTCACCCGCGTCGACCGCGCCCCACGCCTCCTCCGTGTTCTGCATGCTCACAGCGCCCCCTCCCCCGGGACGAAAGCGGCCCGGGCACCGGCGGTGGACCCGGCCCCTGCCCTCCTCGGCGTCACCCAGCGCGGCGCCGTCCGTCCGGACGCCGGTCCCCCGGCCCGGCGGTCACCGGACCGCCCCGCGGTCTCGGACCCTCGCGTCCAGGTGCCCGGCACATGGGCCTCGGGCGGTACGCCGAAGGGCAATGGTCCTCCGGTGTCGTCGACCGCCTCACGGCGTACGGGACAGTGCGAAACGATCTCCAGATACAGGGAGCCGAACGCCGCGATGTTCTGTTCGACCGTGAACAGTTCGAGGGCCCGCGCACGCGCCGCCGCACCCAGCCGCGCGCGTCGCTCAGGATCACGCAGCAGCGCGGTGCACGCCTCGGCGAGCGCGCGCGGATTGCGCGGCGGTACGACGAGACCGGTGCCGCCGATGACCTCCACCACGGCACCGACGTCGGTGGACACGGTCGCGCGCCCGCAGAACATCGCCTCGACCAGGCCGATCGGGAAGCCCTCCACGACGCTCGAGAGCACGACCACGCTCCCGGCCGCGTACGCCTCCGCGAGATCCGGTACCTCGGGCGTGCCCAACTCCTCGAACGACACGGGGTTGTCGCCGACCGCGTGCACGCCCTCCGCCTCGTCCGGGAACAGCTGTGCGGCCAGTGCGCGGCACTGCGCGAGATACGTCGCGGCCTCCGCGCCGTCGGCGGGCGCGCCGACGATCCGCAGCCGTGCCTTCGGCTCGTCCTTGCGGATCTCCGCGAACGCGTGCAGCAGCGAGACCAGGTCCTTGCCGGGCTCGATGCGGCCGACCCAGACGAGGGTGCCGGGATCGGCGCACTCGGTGCTCTCGCCGACCTCCGCGAAGCTGGACGCCTCCATGCCGGGGTAGATGGTGCGCAGTTTGGCGCGGTCGGCGCCGCAGCGCTCCTGCCAGCGCCGGGCGTGCGTGTTGCCGGGCGTGATGAGCGCCGCCTTCCGGTAGACCTCGGCCGCGAGCCGTCCGTGGAACGCGGCGAGCAGTGCGCGCACCGGTGCGCTGGGGTACTCCCGGGCGGCAGCCAGGTAGTGCGCCCGCAACTGCACGCCGTACTCGGTGACGAGCAGGGGCACTCCGGAGAACTCCTTGGCCAGCAGTCCCGCCAGGGCGGCCGCGCCGCCGGACGTGGCGTGGCACAGGTCGACCGAGCCGAGCCCGTCGTCCTCGTACCAGTCGAGCGAGAGGGGACGCAGCGCCCGTTCCAGGTGGGCGGCGACGGCGAGCAGGTCGGGCACCCGGGCGAGTTGTGCGGCACGTGGAGCGCCGGGGGCGCGGCAGGCGCGCTCGAGTGCCTGCACCGCCGGCTCGGAGCGCAGGGCGGCGGCCAGTCCGCCCTCGTCGCGGGCCAGTTCGGCGAGCCCGTACAGCGCACCGCAGAAACGGTCCTCCTTGGTGTTGGCGCACGTGTCGGCGCCACCGGAGCCCTCCGCGGATCCCGGCTGCGAGCGCGGCGCCGGCACGCGGGGGGACCCGTCAGCCGACGCCTCGGCCTGACCGTGCGCGCCGCGTGCGCCCCCCCTGGCGCACAGCGCCGCCACCAACTCCCCGTAATGCTCGGCGAACCGCCGTCGCGCACGCCTCCCGTACGCCACGCCTCCGCCGTCCGCGGACCACAGCGGAGCCGTCCGCACCCGGTTGACCTGCGGCGGCAGCGGGACCCAGCCTTCGTCCTCCTGCTGCCGGCTGCGGCTGAACGCGTAGACGTCGAATTCGTGCTGCCCGAGCCCGCGCACGAGCCGGTCGCACCAGAGCCTGGCGTCACCGCTCATATACGGATAGCCACCCTCCGTAAGTAGTCCGATGCGCACGAGTACACCCCCGATCTCCCGCTGGCGGCCGCCATTGGCCGGGCGGCCGGCAGCAGGACGAACGTATGCGGACATGCCGGTGGCGCGATGGACGGTTGTCCATCGCGCCACCAAAAGGGGTGAACGGACGTAACTTTCCCCCACAGGGGGCGTTTCGTCGCGCTAGGAGATCACTTCGCTACACATCGTCACACGATGGCCAATTCCCGCCGCACCGCCCGTCGTTGCCCCACGACGCCCGGTCGAGCGACGGCGCCGCGGCGAGCAGCCCGGACAGCCGGCTCCTCGGACGGATCAACTGTTCGGATACGGCCAGGGGTTGGGCCTGCAGGTGATTCCGCCGTACGTCAGGAACTTGGTCTGCTGCTGCATGACCGGTGCGAGCGCGCCGTTCCGGCTGCAGGTCACGTGGTTGAAGCCGAGGCGGTGGCCGACCTCGTGGTTGATGAGCATCTGCCGGTACGCGTAGATGCGGTCGCCGTAGGTCTTCGCGCCCTGTGCCCAGCGGTAGGCGTTGATCATGACGCGTTCCGTGGCGGCCGAGTCGCAGGACACGTTGTCCTCGGTCGTGTCCAGCCCGGACTTGGCGCACCAGACCGCCGTCGTGCCGGGACTCGCCAGCGTGATGACGAAGTCGGCCTTGCCCGATGAGACCCGTTCGAAGGTACGGCCGCCGTTGTGGGCCCAGCTCCGGTCGTCGTTCAGGGTCTTCTGCACGGCCTCCGCGAAGAGTTGGCCGTCCAGGCCGAGCCCCTGCTCGACGTCCACGCGGTAGCGGAACAGCTGCCCCTTTCCGGGCGCCTTGTCGAATCCCGGGACGACCTCGAACTTGCCCGAGCCCTTCAGTTGCGGGTCGAGTGGGTACTTCTTGCTCATCTGCTGGGCGTACGTCGCCGGGGCCGCGGCAGCCGTCTCGGAGGGCGTGGCCCGGCCGTCGGAGCGCGAGGCCTGGGCGTTGTCGGTCGCCCGTCCGGCCTTCGCGGCCTGCGTCCGCGTACCGGCGCTGTCGTGGCCGGTCACCTGTCCGGCGACGACCACAGCGAGGACGGTGGTGACGGCGGCGGCCGCGACACCGGTCAGGGCGCGGCCCTTGCCGCCCTTGACCTCCTTGGCGCGCTTCGGTCCGTCGAAGCCGTCGGGGTCCACGAGGCCGTCAGGCGCTGCTTTCGGCGCCTCGTCGGTGTCGTCGACCGTGCGCCGGCCGGTGACGGGCGCGTCAGGGCCGACGGGCGCCGCCGGGCTCGCCGCCGGGCCGGCCACGGGGGCGTTGCGCGGGGCGAACACGTCCACGTCGTCGAACGCGTCGAGATACTCCTTGCGCGGCCCGGGAATCCTCGGGCCCGCGGGCGCGACCCGGCCGGCGCCCGCACCACCGGTCCGCGGCACGGTCGCCGACTTCTCGGGGTGCCCGCCGCGCACATGCGGCACGCCGGGGGCGGCTCCATCGCCTATCTGCGGGACACCATGCGCCGGCGTGCCGTCCCACATACGCGGAACACCGTGGGCGGGGGTGCCGTCGGGAAGCCGCGGCACCCCGCGAGCCGGAGTCCCGTCGGGCAACCTCGGCACCCCACGGGCCGGAGTCCCGTCCGGCACCCGCGGAACACCGTGGGCCGGAGTCCCATCCCACATCCGCGGAACGCCCTGAGCCGGAGTACCACCCGGCACCCGGGGCACCCCACGGGCCGGGGTGCCATCCGGCACCCGCGGGACACCACGAGCAGGCGTGCCATCAGAAAACCGAGGCACCCCATGAGCGGGCGTGCCATCAGGCAGCCTCGGCACCCCACGCGCCGGCGTCCCGTCCCACATACGCGGAACATCGCGCCCAGGGGTGCCGTCGTTCACGCGCGGGGCGGCGCCCCCTGGGGTGCCGGCCTGGTGCGCTCTCGGGACTCCGTGTGCAGGCGTCCCGTCCCATATCTGTGGTGCGCCGTTCGCCGGAGTCCCCTCCGGCCAGGGCGCCGGCGCCTGGCCCGGTACCTGTGTCCGCTGCGGAACCGGCCGTGCCTGCCCCTGGCTCCCCGGATCGCCTGACGCGGGACGGGGCGCCGGGCCGGGAGCCGAGGGTGCGGTGCGGGTCCCCGGCCCCGTCTCCGGCGGCGCGGCGACGCCCGCCCGTATGGTGTCCGCGCGTATGTCGGCGCTGCCGCCGGTGTAAGCCGGGTCGCGGCGGTTGTCCACCGGACCCCGGCGGCTATGACGTCCCACGCGCCGTCTCAGCTCCCCGCGTTCACGTAGGCCTGGCCGTCCGTTTCGGCGAGCAGTTCCCGGAAGGCCTTCGCGACCGCTTCCGGGTACTCCATCATCGCCACGTGACCGGCGTCCGGCAGGGTCAGCAGCCGGGAGTCGCGGAAAGCCCGCGCCGCGCGCTGCGCCATGCGGTACGCCACCAGCTGGTCGCGCCCGCCGTAGATGAGCTGGGTCGGGGCGAGCACCCGCTCGGCCTGGCGCCACAGCCCGTGCTGGCCGCCCAGCGTGTAGGCGTTGACGATGCCGCGGGCCGAGCGCGCCATGGCATCCCAGAAGTAGGGGAGCCGGAGCCTGCGCTCCATCTCCTCGACGGCGGCCCGGAAACCCTCCAGCGTGACCCGCCCCGGGTCGCCGTAACAGAGCTGCATGACGCCGTGGACCCGCTGCTCCGCCGTCCAGTCCCGCGTCATGCGGGTGAAGAGCGTGCTGACCCCGGGCAGCGCGAGCAGGGCCGTCGGCACCGCACCCCGCTGCACCCGCAGCTCGGGCAGCGCGGGCGAGACGAGTGTCAGCGTCCGGACCAGGTCGGGCCGGACCGCGGCGACACGCGTGGCGACCGCGCCGCCCAGCGAGTTCCCGAAGAGATGGACGGGCCCGCGCTCCTGCGCGTCGAGATAGCGGATGACGGCGCGGGCGTGCCCGGTGACCGAGTAGTCGCCGTCGTCCGGCGGCGGGGAGTCCCCGAAGCCCGGCAGGTCGACCGCCTCGCCGTCCACGGTGTCGTCGAGCAGCGCCATCAGGTCCGACCAGTTCTGCGATGAACCGCCCAGCCCGTGGACGTACAGCGCGGGCGGCAGCCCCCCGCGGGCCGGCGGCCGCGAGCGGACGGTCAGTGTGAGCCCCGAAAGCGCCACCGAGCGGAGCTGCTCTCCCTCCCCGACCCTGACAGCGCCCACCCTGGGCGTGACAGTGGCGGCTAGGGCGGGCGGCAGCTCGGTCGAAGACATGCGGCAATGTTACGAGACGATCACGCACCTGTTTGTGTGTTCGCCATCACAGATCGCGTAGCGCTGGGATCGGGTGTTTCCTACGCTCATAGGGAGAGCACTCGGACGTTCACATCCACGGTTCCCCGGACCGCGGAGGCCCGGAACCGGACCGTACGAGAACAGATTCGGACCGCACGAGGACACACTCGGACCGAGCGAGTCCACTCGGACCGACCGAGTCCACTCGGACCGACCGAGGCCACTCGGACCGACCGCACTCGGACCGGACAACGAGCGCGCTCGCACCGCTCGGGAAGAGGACACATGACCGTCGACCCCACCGACCCCGAGACGTTCGAGGACGCCGTGGAACCCGTACCCGAGATCGACGTCGAGGCCCCGGAGGCGGACGCCGCCGAGCAGCACGCGGACCTCGCGCCGAACCGCGACGACTCACTGCAGGACTCGGACCCGGACCAGGCCAACGAGGCGGACCGGGTCGAACAGGCGCGAGTGGTCACCCTCGACGAGGACGACTACCGATGACCTGCACCCGGGGACCGGCCCCCGTACTCACGGCCCGGCCCCACTGACCGGCTGCCGCCGAGAGACCGGCTGCGGCAGAGCTTCAGGGGATCTTGCCCCTGTCCGGTCGTTTATGTTCCGTTCCGACCCTGTCCGGTCCGTGAAATTCTGCACGCGCACCGCGCACACCACGGTTACCGAAAAGTACGATGGCGGGCGCGGCGCACACCGCACTTGGACGATCTTGGGAGGCGGCGTGACAGCCATCGAGCAGACAGAGGCGGCACGCCCGCGAGGCACGCGCCTGCCGCGCCGTGCCCGACGGAACCAGCTGCTGGGCGCGGCCCAGGAGGTCTTCGTCGCACAGGGCTACCACGCGGCCGCGATGGACGACATCGCCGAACGCGCGGGCGTCAGCAAGCCCGTCCTCTACCAGCACTTCCCCGGCAAACTCGACCTCTACCTGGCCCTGCTGGACCAGCACTGCGAGTCCCTGCTGCAGTCGGTGCGCGCGGCGCTCGCGTCGACGAACGACAACAAGCAGCGCGTCGCGGCCACGATGGACGCCTACTTCGCCTACGTCCAGGACGAGGGCGGCGCCTTCCGGCTCGTCTTCGAGTCCGACCTGACGAACGAGTCGGCGGTGCGCGAGCGCGTGGACAGGGTCACGCTGCAGTGCGCGGAGGCCATCTGCGAGGTCATCGCGGAGGACACCGGGCTGTCCAGGGGCGAGTCCATGCTGCTGGCGTCCGGCCTGGGCGGCCTGGCGCAGGTCGTCGCGCGCTACTGGCTGCACAGCGACCGCAGCGTGTCGCGCGACCAGGCGGTGCAGCTGCTGACCTCGCTGGCGTGGCGCGGGATCGCCGGTTTCCCGCTGCACGGCCTCGAGCAGCACTGACGGCACCGCTCCTGTTCGCTGTTCCCGTCCCGTTATTCCTGTCCGCTGTTCGCTACCGGCGTGCACGCTCGGCGGCTGAGCCTTCCCTCACCGGGCTAGTGTGTGCTGGTACGGCGCGGACGGCCGCGCACATCACTGACCGTCGGAGGGACAAAGCCGTGGAGGTCAAGATCGGCGTGCAGTACGCGCCCCGCGAGATCGTTCTGGAGAGCGCCCAGACGGCCGAAGAGGTCGAGAAGGCGGTGTCCGAGGCGCTGTCCGGGAAGGCGCCGCTGCTGAGCCTCGTGGACGACCACGGCCGCAAGGTCCTGGTGCCGGCCGACCGTCTCGCGTACGTGGAGATCGGCGAGCCGACCGCCCGCAGGGTGGGCTTCAGCGCCCTCTAGGCGCGAACAGGCGCGAACGCGACCAGTCAGGGGTGCGGCCCGGCAGACAACTGCCGGGCCGCACCTCTGTGTTGCCTGCGCCGCGGACGGAGTCGCATGCGCCGCGGACGGAGCACGGCCCCACCCATGGGTGCAGCCATGGGTGCGGCACGTGGGGGCCCGCCGGACCGCGGCCGCACCGCGCCCCGGCGGCCCGCTGCGAGCGTGACGGATATGCGACGACGCATTCACAGTTGCGCCACATGTTCCTCTCAGCGGAGGATTGCGTTCCGGACGCCCCGGGTAGGACGGGCTACGACCGACACGACATGGCTGCGCGGGAGGGAACCACAGATGGTGCTGGAAACGCTCGGCTCCGCAGTCATCGGTCTTGCAGTCGCCTGGGTGGCCGCACGGCTCCTGCCGCACCGCCTCCCCGCCCGTACCCTCGTCCTGCCGACGGGCGTCGTGGGCGGGCTGTTCGGTGCATTCGTCACGCACAGCGCCCTGGGCGCCGGCCACACGCCGCTCACACTCCTCGGCGCGCTGGCCGTCGCGATCGCTCTGCTCTCCCTGCTGATCCGCCCGGCGGGGCTGCGCCGATCAGCCACCGCCTAGGTTCCGGCGCCGCGGCGCCGGCCCCTGGGCCGGGAGACCACACAGAAGTCCAAGGACCGCATCTGACGACTGCGGGCAGCCGCTCCGCCCCGTCCGGCGCCCGAAGGCGCCCCCAGGGCGCAACGACTGCCCGCAGGCCGTCTCTGTCGCGCGCAGGCTGTCCTGTCGCGCTACGCCGCCAGCCCCAGCGCAGCCATCCGCTTCGTGTGCGCCTCGGTGATCCGCGAGAACATCCGCCCGACCTCCGCGAGGTCGAACCCGTCCGCGACGCCACCCACCAGCATCGTCGACAGCGCGTCGCGCTCCGCGACCACCCTCTGGGACTGCGAGAGGGCCTCACCCATCAGCCGCCGCGCCCACAGCGCCAGCCGCCCGCCCACGCGCGGGTCCGCGTCGATGGCGGCGCGCACCTTCTCCACCGCGAAGGTCGCATGCCCGGTGTCGTCGAGTACGCCCAGCACCAGAGCGCGCGTGTCGGAGTCCAGACGCGCGGCCACCTCGCGGTAGAAGTCGCTCGCGATCGAGTCGCCGACGTAGGCCTTGACCAGGCCCTCCAGCCAGTCCGACGGCGCCGTCTGCTTGTGGAAGCCCTCGTACGCGGCCACGAACGGCTCCATCGCCCCGGTCGGCTCCTCGCCGATGGACGAGAGCCGGTCCCTGAGCTGCTCGAAGTGGTGGAACTCGGCCGAGGCCATCTTCGCCAGCTCCGCCTTGTCGGCGAGCGTCGGCGCCAGTTTCGCGTCCTCGGCGAGCCGCTCGAACGCCGCGAGCTCCCCGTACGCCAGGGCGCCGAGCAGGTCGACGACCGCGGCGCGGTACTGGGGGCCGGCGGAGGCCGTCGCCCAGTCCTGGGCGGCGATTCCGGTCGGCTCAGCGGGTGCGTCGGCGGCTTTGGCGGAGGCGTTGTCAGGCGTGGTCATGCAGCGCACAATAGTCCGCCTGCCGTCGCTCGGAAGTCCCTGGTCAATCACTGTGATGACGACTACGTGACGAATTCGGCCATCGAGTGTGCGCCGTTCCGGGGTATGGTGGTAATGCGCTCGTCGAGTTCATCGCCGCTCTTGACGGTAAACCGACGGGCCGCACGAATGAGGATGCCCGGTCGGTGGCCCGATCGGCTCCGACCCGACAGCCCTCCAAGCCGTACGCCGCAGTGCGTACGGCTTCCCATGGAGGGGCCCTCAGCGGTTCGAGCGCTAGAGCGTCGGCAGTGGTCCCGCGCCGTCCGCCCCGCGACAACAAGGCGGCCGGCGTCAAGACGGCACGGTCACGACCCCCAGCGTTCGCCTCGCACCGCATACACAGAAGAGGCAACACCCTGACTACGCAGCGTACGACTTTCCGAGAGCTCGGGATCCTCCCCGAGACCGCCGAGGCCCTCGAGGCCGTCGGCATCGTCCACCCCTTCCCCATCCAGGAGATGACGCTCCCCGTCGCGCTCTCCGGCACCGACGTCATCGGCCAGGCCAAGACCGGCACGGGCAAGACGCTGGGCTTCGGTCTCCCCCTCCTCGAGCGCGTCACCGTTCCGGCGGACGTCGAGGCCGGCCGGGCGAAGCCCGAGCAGCTGACCGACACCCCCCAGGCACTCGTCGTCGTCCCCACCCGCGAGCTGTGCACGCAGGTGACGAACGACCTGCTCACCGCGGGCAAGGTCCGCAACGTCCGCGTCCTCGCGATCTACGGCGGCCGGGCCTACGAGCCGCAGGTCGAGGCCCTGAAGAAGGGCGTCGACGTCGTCGTCGGCACCCCGGGGCGGCTCCTCGACCTGGCAGGCCAGAAGAAGCTCGACCTGGGCCACATCAAGTCCCTCGTCCTCGACGAGGCCGACGAGATGCTGGACCTCGGCTTCCTGCCCGACGTCGAGAAGATCATCAACATGCTGCCGGCCCGCCGCCAGACGATGCTCTTCTCCGCGACCATGCCGGGCGCCGTCATCGGCCTCGCCCGCCGCTACATGTCGCAGCCCACGCACATCCGCGCCACCGCGCCGGACGACGAGGGCGCGACGGTCGCCAACATCTCGCAGCACGTGTACCGCGCGCACTCCATGGACAAGCCGGAGATGGTCGCGCGCATACTGCAGGCCGAAGGCCGCGGCCTGGCGATGATCTTCTGCCGTACGAAGCGGACGGCCGCCGACATCGCCGAGCAGCTGCAGCGCCGCGGGTTCGCCTCCGGCGCCGTGCACGGCGACCTCGGCCAGGGCGCCCGCGAGCAGGCTCTGCGGGCCTTCCGCAACGGCAAGGTGGACGTGCTCGTCTGCACCGACGTCGCCGCCCGGGGCATCGACGTCGAGGGCGTCACCCACGTCATCAACTACCAGTCGCCCGAAGACGAGAAAACGTACCTGCACCGCATCGGCCGCACGGGCCGCGCGGGCGCTTCCGGTACGGCGATCACGCTGGTCGACTGGGACGACATCCCGCGCTGGCAGCTGATCAACAAGGCGCTCGACCTGCCCTTCAGCGACCCGCCCGAGACGTACTCGACGTCGCCGCACCTCTTCGAGGAGCTGAGCATCCCCGCGGGTACGAAGGGCGTCCTCCCCCGCTCCGAGCGCACCCGTGCCGGGCTGGCGGCCGAGGAGATCGAGGACCTCGGCGAGACGGGTGGCCGCGGGCCGCGCGGCCGCGGTGGTCGCGGCGGCCGCGGGCAGTCCGCGGAGGCCGAGCGGGAGCGGGAGCGCCCGGCTCGTACGCCGCGGCGCCGCCGCCGTACGCGCAATGGAGCGCCGGTCGACGCGGCCGCCGCCACCACGGCCGACGCCACGGCCGGGGAGGCCGCCGAAACGTCCCTGTCTGCGTCCGACCCCGCTTCGGCGACCGAGTCGGCTGAGGCGCGTACGCCGCGCCGTCGTCGCCGTACCCGCAGTGGTGCGAAGGCCGAGGCGCCGGCTGCCGCCGTCGGTGCTGACGTGGCCGATGCCCCGGTCACGCCGCTGCCCGAGCAGACGGCACCGGCTGCGGACGAGGCTGCTCCGGCCGCGTCCACCGTGTCGGACGCCTCGGCGGCTGCTGTCGCTCCGGCGCCGGAGAGCACCGAGACGCCGCGGCGCCGCCGCACCCGCAAGACCGCGGGCACCGCACCGGCGACCGAGGCCGCCCCGGCGTCGGCGACGGAGACGGTTGCGACTGTCGAGGCCGGGATCCCCGCCCAGACGACGCACGAGCCCGAGCCGAAGCCGCGCCGCCGCACCCGCAAGACGGCGGAGGCAGCGGTGGCCACGGCCGACGCGACGGCAGCCCCCGCCGAGGCAGAGGCCAAGCCCAAGCGCCGCACCCGCAAGACCGCCGAAGCAGCGGTGGCCACGGCCGAAGGCACCGCGGACACCGAAGCGACCGAGCCCGAGCCGAAGCCGCGCCGCCGCACCCGCAAGGTGGCAGAGGCAGCGGTGGCCACGGCCGACGCGACGGCAGCCCCCGCCGAGGCAGAGGCCAAGCCCAAGCGCCGCACCCGCAAGACCGCCGAAGCAGCGGTGGCCACGGCCGAAGGCGCCACGGACACCGAGGCGACCGAGGCCAAGCCGAAGCGCCGCACCCGCAAGACTGCCGCGGCCAGCGAGGCCGCGTCCGCCTCCGAGGTGACGCCGGCCGAGGCCGAAGCCAAGCCGCGTCGTACCCGGGCGAAGGCGGCGCCCAAGGCCGTCGCCGTCGATGCGGGCGCGGAGACGGCGGAGGCTGCGGAGGCCGCGCCGCGTCGGCGTCGTACCCGTAAGGCGGCGGAGGTCGCGGAGGCCTGAGCCGGCCGCTGAGGCCTGACCCACCGTGTCTGATGGCCCGGTCCCGTTTCCCGGGGCCGGGCCATCGCGCGTGGGTGTGGGGGGCGTGCGTGAGAGGCCTCTTTCTCCCCCACCCCGCCCCTTCCCGGAACCGGGAGCTCCGCCCCCGGACCCCGGATCGTCCTTCGGGCTCGTCCTCAAACGCCGGACGGGCTGAATATCGCTCACCCTCAAACGCCGGACGGGCTGAACGGGTCGGACGACCCGCTAGCCTCGTCGCATGAGCAGGCCGCCGACCTTCGCCCCGCCGCCCGGCGCCCGGGCCTGTCGTCTCGCCACCGAGCGGGGCGACTTCGCCGTGATCGACGCGCCGCCTGAAGCGGGTCGGCCGTACAAGGGAACCGCCCTCCTCCTGCCCGGTTTCACCGGGAGCAAGGAGGACTTCATCGCCCTCCACCCCCCGCTCGCCGCCGCCGGCTACCGCACTGTCGCGGTCGACGGGCGCGGACAGTACGAGTCGGACGGCCCGCTCGACGACGAATCACCGTACGCGCAAGCCGAGTTGGCGCGTGACGTCCTCGCCCAGGCCGCCGCGCTCGGCACACGCGTGCACCTCCTCGGCCACTCGCTCGGCGGCCAGATCGCCCGCGCGGCCGTACTCCTGGACCACACGCCCTTCGCCTCGCTCACCCTCATGTCCTCGGGCCCCGCCCGGATCTCCCCCTCCCAGCAGCAGCGCGTGAAACTGCTGCAGGAGGCGCTGGCCCTGATGGACATGGCGGAGGTGTGGGAGGCCATGCAGGCCGTCGAGACGCCCGAGGACACGGAATGGGACGGCCTCACGGGCGACGGCCCGGACCCCGGCCCAGGGCCCGATGGCACAGAGGACCTGCGGCACCGCTGGCTGCGCAACAGCCCCGCCCAGCTCGTCGCCACCGGCCGCCAGCTGTGCACCGAACCCGACCGCGTCGCCGAGCTCGGCGCCGCACCCCTGCCCAAACACGTGCTCTCCGGCGAGCGCGACGACACCTGGCCGGTGCCGCTCCTGGACGACATGGCCATACGTCTCGCCGCCCACCGCACCGTCGTACGCGGGGCCGAGCACTCCCCCAACACGGACCGCCCGCAGGAGACGGCGGCAGCCGTCGCCGCGTTCTGGGACGCCTGCTGAGCCGGCGCTGCCGCACCTCGCGCCGCCAGAAGCTCAGTACTGCGCCTGCAAGTGATCCCAGAAACCGTCCCGCAGCGACCGCCGCAGGTCCGACTGCCCGCGCAGCGAGTACTGCAGCAGTCCCTCGGCCTCGACCAGCAGGTCCTGGTCGACCGAACCGGGCAGATACGGATGCCCGGGCAGCAGCTCGGCCAGACTCTCCCGCCCCCGCTCCGCGAGCCACTTCGCCGCGATCTGGGCACCCACGAAGCGCACGCCGTCGCGGGTGGGGCGCGGCACCGTCGGCGTCTCGTACGAGGGGACGGTGCGCCGTGTGACGTACGGCTTGAAGAACTCGAGGTCGAAGGTGCGCTGGCTGTCGACCTCCCAGAGCAGCGGCTCGGCCTGATTGCGGCCCTCCGGCGCCTCGACGCCCCAGAGGTGGACGCGCGCGCCGTATCCCTGCGCCGCCTCCACCGCGGGGACCAGATCCTCGTCGCCGCCTATGAGAGCCGCGTCGCTGATCGCCCGATGGCGTGCCAGTGACTCCAGGTCGCTTCTGATCAGGGAGTCGACGCCCTTCTGCTGGTTGTTGGCGTTGAGGTTGCCGAGCCGTACCTTGACGTCGGGCAGCTCGGCGATGGATTGCTGTTCGGCGGTGTGGATACGGCGGCGCGCGCCGTCGTACCAGTACACGCGCAGGAGCCTGCTGTCCGCGAAGATCAAGCGGGCCTTGTCGATCAGTGCCTCGATGAGCCCTTCGGCGTCGAGGTCGAAGGCCCTGCGGTCCTCAGTGCCGGCGGCGAGGCGGCCCGCGGCCGCGTAGAGGTACCCGGCGTCGACGAAGATCGCGTGGGTCGAGGGGGTCTTCGCCACCTCGGCGAGCATGCGCTCGAGCAGCTCGTTGGTGCGGTCGATGCGGTCGCTCAGCGCCGCAGGTCCGTCGCGTCCCACGGGTTCGTCGTTCATATGTGCCTCATTGTCCGCACGGTTACGGAGAGAGCACAAGCGGTCCATCTACCGGGGCGTAATTAGGCTCGCGAAAAATTTCCTTAGCGTAGGGAATGTTGGCCTCATGCAAGGTGTTGTGACCATTCGGAGCGCGGTGCACTGTAGCCGCGCAATCCACTCTTAACGGGCAGGCAACTGCCCGGCCGCAGCCCGGGGCAAAAATGGTGTCCCGGATCACAGCAGTTCTCCTCCAGGAGGATCACCAGACGAAGGGAGAAGCCTTGTTGCGCTTCGAAATCATGCGCCTCGACGACGTCGACGGGACCGCCGTGGACAGCACCGTCGTGGACGCCGCCTCCGTCAACCGGATCGTTCAGCAGGCCGCCGCCACCGGGCAGCGCCTGTACATCCGACCGGCCGAAGCCTCGGCCTCATAACGCCGGTACCGGCTCGCGACGCATTTTGACGGGTCGCGACCGTGACATCTCGTAACGCGTCGACGACGACGCTGCACAGCACTTCAGAGCCCCCGTACCAAGCGGTGCGGGGGCTCTGTTGTGTGTGCGTGGCGGCCGACCGGCTCGGGCGGCTCGGGCGGCCGGACCCGGGTAGCCCGCGCACGCGGGATCAGGCGCCCTGGATCACCTGCGTCACGCCGTTGATGATCTGCTGCACGGCGATGGCGGAGAGCATCATGCCCGCGAGCCGCGTCACCAGCACCACGCCGCCGTCCTTGATCACGCGGATGATCAGCAGCGAGTAGCGCATGACCACCCACAGCACGAGGTGGATCGCCACGATCGCCGCCCACACAGACAGCTGCGTCGCGAAACTGTCGGCCTTCTGCACGGCCAGGATCACCGAGACGATCGCACCGGGCCCGGCCAGCAGCGGCATGCCGAGCGGTACGAGCGCGACGTTGACGTCCTTGGTCTGCTTCGGCTCGTCGGTCTTGCCGGTGAGCAGGTCGAGCGCGATCAGCAGGAGCAGCAGACCGCCCGCGATCATCAGCGCGGGCACGGAGACATGGAGGTAGTCCAGGATCTGGTGACCCAGTACGCCGAAGACCGCGATCACCCCGAAGGCCACGCACACAGCCTGGAAGGCCATCTTCCGCTGCGCTTTGGCGGGACGGCCCGCGGTCAGCGCGAGGAAGATCGGGGTGACCCCGGGGGGATCCATGATCACGAAAAGGGTGAGGAAGAGGGAGCCGAAGACAGCGAGATCGAGCACGGAAGGCCTTGCAGGGTGTCGGGTCGTCGAACGACAGGCAGAGGGGACGGAAGCGGACGGCAGCGGACTCTCGCCGCCGTACCGGAGAGCTTCAGGCGCACTGCGCGGGCCGCGGGGATTGCACGCGGGGAATTGCGCAGTGCGCAGACGCGGGATGACGAGGTGCGGTGCGGTGCACGCTTGCGCGGAACGGGCCGCGGGCGCGAAGTGCGGTGCGCACCTACGCGGACGAGCGACGCCTTACGCGGACGGGCAACGCTTACGCGGTACGCACCGGGGCTACGGGCGCCCGCCGGTGCCCGGCACGGGGAACGCCCCGGTGGCCCGGCGCGTGATCTCCCCGAAGATCTCGGGGTCGGTGGTGAACTCGCCGAGCACGCAGGTCTTGCGGCTGCCGTGGTAGTCGCTGGACCCCGTGGTCAGCAGCCCCAGGTCGGCGGCGAGCCCCCGCAGGCGCCCGCGGGTCGCCTGGTCGTGGTCCATGTGGTCGACCTCGATGCCGTCGAGTCCGGCGGCGGAGAGCTCCGCGATCGCGGCCTCGGGGACGACCTCGCCGCGCTTGACGGCGAGCGGGTGCGCGAAGACGGCGACCCCGCCCGCGGCCTTGATCAGCCGAATGGCGTCGAAGGGGTCGAGTTCGTGCTTCTCGACGTGCGCGCGTCCGCCGTCGGCGATCCACTCCGTCGTGAACGCGTCCGAGACGCTGGGGACGACGCCGAGCTCGACGAGCGCCTCCGCGATGTGCGGGCGCCCCACGGAGCCGTCGCCCGCGATGCGCGCGACCTGCTCCCAGGTGACCGGGACCCCCAGCTCCTGAAGCTTGACGATCATGCCCTTCGCCCGCGGCACGCGATCGTCGCGCACCAGCTCGCGCTCGCGCAGCAGCTCCGGCTCATCGGCGTCGAACAGGTACGCCAGCATGTGCAGGCTGATGCCGTCGTAGCGGCAGGAGAGCTCGGCACCGGTGATCAGCGTCAGCCCGGCCGGAACGGCGGCGATCGCCTCGGCGTGGCCGCGGGTGGTGTCGTGATCGGTCAGCGCGACGACGTCCAGTCCGGCGGCCGCCGCGTTGCGGACGAGCTCGGCCGGGGTGTCCGTGCCGTCCGAGGCGCTGGAGTGGGTGTGCAGATCGATGCGCACGACGCATGCTCCAAGCTCTGACGGGACCGATTTGAAGGGGACGCTCAAGGATAGCGGGAATCGAACACCGCCCCTGTCGCGGCCCGCCCCGACCCCATGACGCCGCCCGCGCCGTGCACGAGGGCGCGGCGGACGCGACGGCCCGCAGCACGCCGGTAACGTCTGCCCACGGCCCTGGCCACCACCGAGAGGGCCTACGGCGACAGGATCCGCGGCGTCAGCGCTCCACACGGCAGCAGGTCCATTTCCGCTCCCGCGTCGCGCAGATCCGTCAGCACCAGCTCGTCGTACATCAAGAGGCCCGACTGCTCCGGCCACACGACCGCCCACAGCCACAGACCACGGGCCTCGCCCGCGAAGACGGCACGGTCGTCGGGCGTACCGCCCACGAGCCAGAGCGGGGTCGGGCGGCCGGCTGCGAGGACCTTGGCCTGGGGCGGTTTCTCGACGTCCAGGTACGGGCCGGGGTCCGGGCCCTCGATGCCCGCGTACCGCGCGCCGAGCCCGACGCCGAGCTCCTCGGCGATCAGCAGCAACTCGCCCATACCGCCCAGCGGTCCCGGCCCGGAGCACGCCACCACGGTCCCGCGCCCGCCGGTGCGGTCGTCCCCTGCCGAGCCCACCCCGGTGAAGAGCCAGCCGACCGGCAGCGGCCACGGCATCCACACCGGCACCTGGGCACGGTGCACGACGACGCTGAGGGCCTCGACGCTGGGCGGGATCACGGGCTGCAGCGGGTGCACGGGCCCGTGCACATCACACTGCCAGGAGTCGGCAAAGAGTCCGGGAGCCCTGACCCGGCCACCACACTTCGGGCAACTGGGTTCGCCCCTCATAGGGCTCAACGGTCCTCCCCGGTTGTCGCCGCGTCAAGGACGATCACCCGTCCGGAGTGTGCAACCGGCGGCACAATGTAGATGCAGCCCGCATCGATCACATCGATCACATCGACCATGGGTCCGGATCTCGTCGGGCTCACCCCCGGCCCCGTCCGACTCCAGTCCACTTTCGGATGAATCCGAACAATCGAATGAGTCGGACGAATTTCATCGAGTTCCGTTGGATCCCGCCGGGTTCAGTCGAGCGCGACCGGCCTGCGCAGCGGGTCACGCAGGTCCGTCCCGCTGCCGAGCCACCGCTCCTGGAGCGCCCCCGCGCCGTGCACCCGCTTCCAGGCGGCCTCGTTCGGCGTCATCGGCAGCAGCGGCAGAAAACGTACGGGGTCAAGGGGCGCGTCCAGGTCCAGATCCTCGACGAGGCCGCCGGGCTCCGCGACCAGCACGGAGGTGAAAGACGCGCCCGGCCACAGCGGTTCGCCCACGTCGAGCGAGGCGCCCGGAGCCACGACCACCCCCTCGACCTGGGGCGACGCGGCCAGTACGGCGAGCGGGCGCAGCACCTTGTCGGTGTCGGCGAGGCCCGCGCGCACGGAGAGCAGAAGCTCCGCCCGCGGTCCCTTGACCGGGTCCGCCAACGGGGAGGTGGGATCGGCCATCGGGGCCGCCGACATCCCCAGCGTGGCGTATCTCACGATGTCCCCCTCGGTGAACCGGAGGACCTCGATCCGGTCCGTTCCGAGGAACGTCACCGCAGCACGCGCGTCCGGTTCTCCCAGCGCCATGCGCAAACGAGCCTCGACCAGAGCAAGAACATCAGCCATGCCGCGAGCATAGAACTGGTCAGTGACGGGCAAACTGGCGACTTGACACTTCAGTTCGCTGATAAGCTGAGCCGCCGGTCGGGCAGCACTGCAGACGGGGCCCTCGCAGCAGTCAGCTGGAGTCGCTCCCGCGCCCCGACCGCATGGGACATCCCCTACGGGGGACCGGCCGGAGGAGGTGGGGCTGCAATGGACCGAAGTCGACCGTGCAGTACCACCCGCTCTTCCGACCGCTGAGTCGCACAGCTTTCGCAAGCTGTCCCACCCTGCGCGCGCATTTCCGGCGCTCGACGGAAGAGCACTTCGTTTCCGCCTGATCTGTCTGATCTGTATCAGTACCGCTGGTCTCAGTACTGCTGATCTGAGTCAGCGGCGAAGCTGCCACCGCGACGATGCGGTGCTCCCCGCTTTGTGGACGAGCCAAACGTCGAATCCAGGACGTCCTCATTCCGGGTAGTTCCACCCGTCGCCGGCGGCTCTGTTGCGAAGGAGCCTGCCCATGTCGATGATCCGCGACCTGCGTGCCGCCGTCCGTCCCTCACTGCGCAAGGACGGCGGCAGCTACAGCGCGTACGACACGACCCGTGACCCCGCGACGCCCTCCGCCGTCGTGGACTGCGCCGTCTACCGCGACGGCCACCGCGTCACCTCCTACGAGACCCTGACGCCGCACCAGGCGATGCTCCACGTCCGCCGTGACGGCGGTTTCGCCTGGATCGGGCTGCACGAGCCCACGGAAGCCGAATTCGCGGGCATCGCCGCCGAGTTCGGACTGCACCCGCTGGCCGTCGAGGACGCCGTCCACGCCCACCAGCGGCCCAAGCTCGAGCGCTACGACGAGACGCTGTTCGCCGTCTTCAAGACCGTGCACTACGTCGAGCACGCCGAACTCACCGCGACCAGTGAGGTCGTGGAGACCGGCGAGGTGATGTGCTTCACCGGCCGGGACTTCTTCATCACCGTGCGGCACGGCGGCCAGGGGTCGCTGCGGGCACTGCGGCACCGGCTGCAGGAGGAGCCCGAGCTGCTCGCCAAGGGGCCGTCGGCCGTGCTGCACGCCGTCGCCGACCATGTCGTCGACGGCTATCTCGCGGTCGCCGACGCCATGCAGGACGACATCGACGAGGTCGAGACCGAGGTCTTCACGCCGGGCCGCAAGGGCGGCGTCTCGCGCGGTGTCGACGCCGGGCGGATCTACCAGCTCAAGCGCGAGGTGCTGGAGTTCAAGCGGGCGGTGGCGCCGCTCGCCCGGCCCATGCAGCTGCTCAGCGAGCGCCCGATGCGGCTGATCGACCCGGACATCCAGAAGTACTTCCGGGACGTGGCCGACCACCTCGCGCGCGTGCAGGAGCAGGTCGTCGGCTTCGACGAGCTGCTCAACTCGATCCTGCAGGCCAACCTCGCCCAGGCGTCCGTCGCGCAGAACGAGGACATGCGCAAGATCACGTCCTGGGCGGCGATCATCGCCGTGCCGACGATGGTGTGCGGTGTGTACGGGATGAACTTCCAGTACATGCCGGAGCTGCACTGGAAGTTCGGGTACCCGCTGGTGCTCGGGGTGACCGTGGGCATCTGTCTGACCATCCACCGCACGCTGAAGCGGAACGGGTGGCTCTGACGGGGCCGGGGCGGGGCGGCCCGCTGGCGGGGTCGGGCGACGCGGTTGTCGCCCGCCGCCGGGCCGTCACTACGCTGGTCCCATGACGGATCCCCTGCTCGACCAGGCCCTCGTCGAGGAGGCCACCAAGAAGTCCGGGCTCATCTGGGTGCAGGGCAGCGGCCCGGCCCGGGCGCTGTGGCACGCGTGGCACGAGGGCGCCGCCCATGTGGTCGGCGACGGGCCCGGTGAGCAGCCGCTCCCTGGGCTCGCCGACGGGGGCACCGCGACCGTCACCGTACGCAGCAAGGACAAGGGCGGCCGCATCGTCGAGTGGGCCGCGAGGATCGCGGAGCTCCCCGCGGGCTCGCCCGAGTGGGACGCCGCCGTCAGCGAACTCAAGGGCAAGCGGCTGAACGCGCCGGACGGCGAGGCCATGCCGGAGCGGTGGGCGCGCGAGTGCCGCGTGCTGCGGCTCGAGCCGCTGGGGACGACGGCGGAGCTGCCGGACGGCTCGCTGGCCGCCGCACCCCTGGCGAGCGCGGCGACGACGCGGCGGCCGATCCCGGCGGCCCTGCCACGCCTGCTGCTGCGCCGCGGGCGCCGCCGCTCCTGACTTGTCGAGTGGGGCCGGCACCTACGACGTAGGCAGCTGCTTCCCGTAGTCCACCGTCCGCTTCTCCGTGGGCTCCGCGAGCTTGAAGTCCTTGCCCCACTCGGAGAGTTGAAGCGTGCCGGCGTTCCCGGCGCGCTCGAGGCGCAGGGGATAGGGCGTGCCCTCCAGGGACACCGCGAGCGCGCCCCCCGCACCCTTGTCCCCGGTGACCTCGATGGTGCGGACCCCGTCCGCGCTGGAGTGGTCCCCCTTGTCCAGCGTGCCGTGCAGCGTCAGCAGCCCGTCGAGCAGCACACCCTTGTCCGTGAAGCCGCTGAGCTGCTTGTACGAGGGGTCGCCCTGCGGCACCTTCACGTACTTGCCGTCGAGTTTGTCGGCCGCCGCTCCGCCCGACTGGCCGCCGCCCGCCTTGTCGTCCTGGCCCCAGAAGTCCGCGTCGGCCTTCAGATAGAGGTGTTTGCCGACCCGCAGCAGCCCGAACGTGCTGCCCTTCGTCGTGACCGAACCGCTTCCACCGTCGTCCGTGAGGCGCATGTCGAGCTCGTACGTGCGACCGCTCACCACGACCTTGCCGGACAGCCGGACCGACTCCGCGCCCTCGGCGGCCTTCAGCGTCCTGCTCTGGATCTGCGCCGGGGGCAGCTTCCCGACCCCGTTCGTCCCCGCGTCGGGATCCTCGCTGCAGCCCGTCAGCACACCCCCCACGGCGACCAGCCCGGCGCACATCGTGCTTACCAGTGCGACCCTGCGGGTCCGGCCCTGGGGAAATGCAGACACAGGTGGGGCTGCCTCTCATGCGGTTGTCCTCAACGGCGTACGGCAGCGTACCCGTGCCTCCGTGCTGTAGCGGAGCCAGTCCGTCCGGACCTCCTGCCAGGGCGGATGCGACCTGGACGGGCTAGCCTGAAGCCCGTAACAACGGGACAAACGGCGCGAACAGGAGGCGCGTGCCATGGCAGCGAGCGCCCCCCGGATCTTCGTCTCGCACCTCGCCGGTGTCGCCGTCTTCGACCCGAACGGCGATCAGGTGGGGCGGGTGCGCGATCTCGTCGCCATGCTCCGGGTCGGTCGCCGGCCGCCGCGGCTCCTCGGGCTCGTCGTCGAACTCTCCAGCCGCCGCCGGATCTTCCTCCCCATGACCCGGGTGACCGGTATCGAGTCGGGCCAGGTCATCAGCACCGGCGTCATGAACGTGCGGCGCTTCGAGCAGCGGCCGACCGAGCGGCTCGTCCTCGGCGAGATGCTCGACCGCCGGGTGCGCCTCGTCGAGACGGACGAGGAGGTGACCGTCCTCGACGTGTCGATCCACTCGCTGCCGGCCCGGCGCGACTGGGAGATCGACCGTGTGTTCGTACGGAAGCAGCCAGGGAAGCGCGGAGGGCTTCCCTGGTCGAGTGGCGGGAAGGCAGGAGGCACCTTCCGGCGGCACAAGGGCGAGACGCTCACCGTCGAGTGGTCGGCCGTCACGGGCTTCTCGCTCGAGGAGACGGGGCAGGGTGCCGAGAGCCTACTGGCCACCTTCGAACAGCTGCGCCCCGCCGACCTGGCGAACGTGCTGCACCACCTCTCCGCCAAGCGCCGCGCCGAGGTAGCCGCGGCCCTCGACGACGACCGGCTCGCCGACGTGCTCGAGGAGCTGCCCGAGGACGACCAGATCGAGATCCTCGGCAAGCTGCAAGAGGAGCGGGCAGCGGACGTCCTGGAGGCGATGGACCCGGACGACGCGGCCGATCTGCTCTCCGAGCTGCCGGAGGACGACCAGGAGCGGCTGCTGAGCCTGATGCAGCCGGACGACGCCGCCGACATGCGCCGGCTGATGGCGTACGAGGAGCGCACGGCGGGCGGACTGATGACGACCGAGCCGATCGTGCTGCGGCCCGACGCGACGGTCGCGGACGCCCTCGCGCGCGTGCGCAACCCGGACCTGTCCCCCGCGCTCGCCGCCCAGGTGTATGTGTGCCGCCCGCCGGACGAGACCCCGACCGGCAAGTTCCTGGGCACCGTGCACTTCCAGCGGCTCCTGCGCGACCCGCCGTTCACGCTGGTCGGCTCGCTGCTCGACGAGGATCTGCAGGCACTCACCCCGGAGACCGCGCTGCCCGCGGTGGCGGGGTTCTTCGCGACGTACGACATGGTGGCGGCACCCGTCGTGGACGAGAGCGGATCACTCCTTGGCGCGGTCACGGTGGACGACGTCCTCGACCACATGCTGCCCGAGGACTGGCGGGAGTCGGAGTTCCACATGGCCGGGGAGGCGGCCGGTGGCGCCTGAACGCGATCGCGAGAGCCGTACCGAGGCGCCCCGGCAGCCCAGGTTCCGCCTGGACCAGCCGCTGCCCCAGCGCCGCCGGATGCTGCCCGAGTACGACCCGGAGGCCTTCGGGCGGATGTCGGAGCGGATCGCCCGCTTCCTCGGCACCTGGCGGTTCATCCTCTGGATGACGGTCACCATCGTCGTGTGGGTCGTCTGGAACGTGTTCGGCCCGCCGGGGCTGCGCTGGGACGAGTACCCGTTCATCTTCCTGACGCTGATGCTCTCGCTGCAGGCCTCCTACGCCGCCCCGCTCATCCTGCTCGCCCAGAACCGCCAGGCCGACCGCGACCGCGTCCAGTACGAACAGGACCGCAAGCAGAACGAGCGCTCCATCTCGGACACGGAGTACCTCACGCGGGAGATCGCCGCGCTGCGTATGGGCCTTGGCGAGGTGGCGACGCGCGACTGGATCCGCTCCGAGATCCAGGACATGATCCGGGACCTCGAGGAGCAGCACGTCGTCATCCGCCCGGACGGCGGCCGCGGAAGTGATCTGAGCGACCGCTGAGACATGAGCCACACGACCGCTGAGACGTGTCCCACTCGTCTCCCGGGATGTGGCCCACTCGGCCCCCGCGACGTGACCCAAGCGACCGCTGAGGGCCTTTCCGGGCCCCCCGCCCGGCGCCGTACCATCGTCCTTATGGCTACGGAAGACGCGGTGCGCACAGCACTGGCGACGGTGAACGACCCCGAGATCGGACGACCCATCACCGAACTGGGGATGGTCAAATCGGTGGAGATCGGGTCGGACGGTGCCGTCGCGGTCACGATCTATCTCACCGTCTCCGGCTGCCCGATGCGCGAGACCCTCACCAGGAGCGTGACGGACGCGGTCGCGAAGGTCGAGGGCGTCACACGCGTCGATGTGTCGCTGGACGTGATGAGCGACGAGCAGCGCCGCGAGCTCGCCACCGCACTGCGCGGCGGCCAGGCCGAGCGCGAGGTGCCCTTCGCCAAGCCGGGCTCGCTGACGCGCGTGTACGCGGTGGCGTCCGGCAAGGGCGGCGTCGGCAAGTCCTCGGTGACGGTGAACCTGGCTGCGGCGATGGCGGCGGACGGGCTGAAGGTCGGCGTCGTGGACGCGGACATCTACGGCCACTCGGTGCCCCGGATGCTGGGCGTGGACGGGCGTCCGACCCAGGTCGAGAACATGATCATGCCGCCGTCCGCGAACGGCGTGAAGGTCATCTCGATCGGCATGTTCACGCCGGGCAACGCGCCCGTCGTATGGCGCGGCCCGATGCTGCACCGCGCGCTGCAGCAGTTCCTCGCGGACGTCTTCTGGGGCGACCTGGACGTCCTGCTCCTCGACCTGCCGCCGGGCACGGGTGACATCGCGATCTCGGTCGCGCAGCTCGTCCCCAACGCCGAGATCCTCGTCGTCACCACGCCCCAGCAGGCCGCGGCCGAGGTCGCCGAGCGGGCCGGCTCCATCGCCGTGCAGACCCACCAGAAGATCGTGGGCGTCGTCGAGAACATGTCGGGCCTGCCGTGCCCGCACTGCGACGAGATGGTCGACGTGTTCGGCACGGGCGGCGGCCAGCTGGTCGCCGACGGCCTGACGAAGACCACCGGCACGAACGTCCCGGTCCTCGGCTCCATCCCGATCGACGTACGCCTGCGCGAGGGCGGCGACGAGGGCAAGCCGGTCGTCCTGACGGACCCCGACTCCCCGGCCGGCACGGCCCTGCGCACCATCGCCGGCAAGCTGGGCGGCCGCCAGCGGGGCCTGGCGGGCCTGTCCCTGGGCATCACGCCGAAGAACAAGTTCTAGCCGCCTGGCTCATACGCAGGTCACACGGAAGGGGCGCCGTCACGAGACGGCGCCCCTTTTCGCTCAGCCCGGCGGCTAGGCGTACGACGCGATGTCCTGGATCACCGAGAAGCCCACTCCGTACGCGCTCATCCCCCGCCCGTACGCCCCCACATGAACCCCTTCGGGCGTGGACCCGGCCAGCACCCAGCCGAACTCGGACTCGCGGTAACGGAAGGGCGTCGGCACCCCGTCGACCGGCAGGGACAGCGTCGACCACTCGGCCCCCTCAAGATCGTCCGCAAGCGCCCACGCGGTCTCCGTCTGCTGCTCCAGCCAGTCGTCACGCAGCGTGTAGTCCATCTGGGCGGGCCAGGTGACCGACAGCAGACCGACCCCCGCAAGCCAGGCCACGGAGGACACCGAGGTGGCTTCGAGCAGCCCTGTCCCGTCGGCGCTGCGCCGCACGGGGTTCGCCGCGACGGTCACCACGACCGCGAAGCGCTCCTTCTCCTCCTGGGCATCGCCGCGCACCGTGGGCTCGTCGCCGTGCGCGATCGAACCGTGTTCCACAGTGCCGTCGGCGGCGGTACCGACACTCATCAGCCGGCGCGGCCCCGTGAAGGCCTCGTCGAGGCCGTACCAGGGAAAGGGCGCCAGCAGGAAGCCTTCGAGCGTCTCCCGGGCGACGGATACGGCGGGGGCCTGTTGTTCACCCTCCTGCAGGGCCTCAAGGGCATCGGAGGTGCCCCCATCGGCCGACGGCTGCGCATCTACCCGACTTGTCGTCTCCATCTGGCCGGACGCCTCCTCGCTCTCGTCGGACCGGGGCGGCCCGCCCCCCACGGGCGACCTCACATCCGGTCCGTACAACAACAAGGCAGGATAGCCACACCGGTTCCCGGAGTCCGGTATGCGGGAAATACGTGAGTCGTACCGGTCGTCCGGTATATAGGCCGAATGGCCTACCGGGCCGACGGTGTCACGACGTCGCCGCGCGCTCGGCTCAGGTCGCGTCGGCGTCGAACGGCGGGCGCTCGTCCGGCTCGATGGCCTGGCGCTTCTTGGTCATGTCGACGCTGCCGCCGGAAGCCCCCGACGAGGAGCCCGAGGAACCGGACGACGCGGCGGACGAGTCGCTGTCGCGGCCGTGCACGGCGTCGGTGACCTCGGCCATCTCCTTCTTCAGGTCGAAGCCGTTGCGGATCTCCTTCAGCCCCAGGTCGTCGTTGTCCAGCTGCTTGCGGATGAACGTCCTCGGGTTGAGGTCCTCGAACTCGAAGTCCTTGAACTCCGGGCCCAGTTCCTGCCGGATGTCCTGCTTGGCGCTCTCCGAGAACTCGCGGATCTTGCGAATGGTCCGCGAGACGTCCTGAATCATTTTGGGGAGCTTGTCCGGGCCGAAGACGAGCACGGCAAGGACGACGAGCGTCACCAGCTCGAGTGGTCCTATGTCATTGAACACCTAGCGCTCCTTGCGATGTCCTCGGCCCGCGGCAGGTCGTGCGTGGTCCGGACCGGCTCCACGGTACCCGCCGATCCTGTCGATCGGGTACCGTCCCGGGCTCCCGGATTCAGGCGCACCGCCATTCGCGGTGAATTCACACCCGGCTCTTGGGTACCGCCCGGTCGGTCGGTGTCGGCCGACGGCTGTCCGGTAACCCCCGAAGGAGCCTTGGAACAGCCCCCGGAGGGCCGTCGGCCGTCCGGGGAGCCGGAGCGGGGAGCCCCGGGGAGTCCGGACAGTCCGGGCCTCCTGGCAGTCCTCAGTCGCCCTCCGACGAGCCGAGGACCAGTGTGAGCTTCTCCTCGTCTCCGCCCCGCTTCAGCATCAGCTCCAGGCGGTCACCGGGGCGATGGGCCCGGATCTTGACGATGAGCTCCTCGCCCGAGTGGACGCGCCGGCCGTCGACCGCGGTGATGACGTCGCCCGCCGTGATCCCCGCCTTGTCGCCGGGACCGCCCTGGTTGACCGGCGATGCGCCGTCGTTGCTTTTCGTGGCGACGCGGGCGCCGTCACCCGTGTAATCCATGTCGAGGGTGACGCCGATCACGGGGTGCGTGGCCTTCCCCGTGTTGATGAGCTCCTCGGCCACGCGCTTGGCCTGGTTGACGGGGATGGCGAAGCCCAGCCCGATGGAGCCGGCCTGGCCGCCGTCCAGGTCCGATCCGCTGTCGGCGGACCGGATGGCGCTGTTGATACCGATGACGCGGGCCTTGGAGTCGACCAGAGGACCACCCGAGTTGCCGGGGTTGATGGGTGCGTCGGTCTGCAGCGCGTCGACGTACGAGACGTCGCTCCCGTCGCCCTTCTCGCCGCCCGCCGTGATGGGCCGCTCCTTGGCGCTGATGATCCCGGACGTCACGGTGTTGGCCAGGTCGAAGGGGGCACCGATGGCCACGACCGGATCGCCGACCCGGACGTTGTCGGAGTTCCCGAGCGGCAGCGGTCGGAGGCCGCTCACGCCGGAGACCTTGACGACGGCGAGGTCGTAGCCGCTGTCGCGTCCCACGACCTCCGCGTCGGCGGTCTGGCCTCCGCTGAACGTCACCGATATCTCGCCGCCGGTGCCCGCGGGCTCCACGACGTGGTTGTTGGTGAGGATGTGACCGCGGTCGTCGAGGACGAACCCGGTGCCGGTGCCCTGCCCGTCGTCGCCGCTCACATGCAGCGTCACGACGCTCGGCAGCGCGCTGGCCGCGATCCCGGCGACGCTGCCCGGGGCACGGTCCGTGGACTCCGCCGCGGCCTGCGGGAGTTCGACCTCGCTCACCCCGCCGTTGCGCTCCAGATAGGCGCCGATCGCGCCGCCCACACCACCGGAGACGAGAGCGATGAGCGCCGCTCCGACGACCAGCACCCTCCTGGCTCGCTTCCGCCGCCGCTCCGGGGACACCTGCACGGCCCCGTTCTGCTGCAGCGGCGCCGCCCGCCAGGGGTCGTACTGCTGCCAGTGCGCACCGGAACCGGCCGGGGGCTGGGGCATGGGGGGCTGCGGCGCGAGCAGGGGCCCGCCGTACGCCGGCGGCGCTTGCTGGGGTGCGGCGTCTTGCGGCAGTCCCCGCTGGGGTGGCACGGGGCCCTGGGCGAGGTCATGCTGCGGGTGAGGCGGGGGCTGCGGGCCTGCCTCGGGCGGGGTCATCGTCTGCGGCATACCGCCCGCCACAGGCGCGTCCCGGCCGCCCGGACCCCAGGGGGCGTCCCCGGCCGGTGTCTGCGGCTCGTGCCCCCCGACAGGCCCCTCCGAAACGTGCTCGGAAACGTGCTCGCCGCCCGGCCCCTGCTTCGTGGGCTTGCCCTCGTCCATGCTCTCCCCACACCCGGCCCGCGGGGCGCGCCCCGCGGGCAGCCCCGCGATGATCACCGCGGACCGAATCGTCCACTCCACGCCCGTCGTCGACCCTACGGGCGCGGCCCACCCGGCGATTCAACCAGGTTCACAGGCCACGGCGCAGAGCAAGGTTCAGCCCGGCACGGGCTGGTCACCCTGGCGCAGAGCAGGCGTCAGCGGAGAGGTGCCGTGGTCCTGGCGGACGAGGAGGCTCCGGGCATCGGCGTCGCGGTGATCTCCCACACCGGGCCCGCGGGGCCCATGAGCTCCGCGGGTGCGTCGGTCGTCACCGGGGCGAGCGGCACCGGGCGTATGAGCGGGGACATGGCGGCGGCGCCGGCGACGACGGGCGCCATGAGCGGGTGCAGCGTCTGCCCCGTGCCGAGACCCGCACCGAGCCCCGAACCGAGCCCACCGAATGCCGGTGAGGGCAGCGCGGACAGCAGCGGGGCACCCGCCTCCGTGGAGTCCACCGGATCCGAGAGAGCGCCTCCCGGTCGCTGCCCCTGCGCCAGCAGCGGACCGCTGCTGCGGCGGCGCAGGGAATCGGGGGTGTTGAGGGCCCCCGCGGTCTGCGTACGGAACGGGGTCACGTTGGAGCCGGCGCCGGAGCCGCCACGCGCGTCGGTGGTACCCGCCGGCACCCCCGTGGACACCCCGCCCAGCGCGATCGCGGCGAGCGACACCGCACCGGCAGCGGCGAAGGCGAACCGCCTTCCGCGCGACGCGGAGCGGCCGTCGTGACGGCCGACGTCATGGATGCGGAAGCCGCGCTCCTCACCGGGGAGCAGTCCGGCGTGGGCGGCCGTCGGGACGTACTCGAAGGACGCGCCCTGCCTTATGCCGAAGACTCCGTTCCCCCCGAGGCCTCCCCCACCGAAGGGGTCGCCTTCGGCATCACCTCCGGGCAGCCCCTGAAGGCGCGCGAGGAAGGTTTCCGAGGGCGGCGGAGGGGCGGCTTCCGCGAAGACGTTCTTCAGCCGCCTCTGCGCGTCTGCCTCGGCCTTGCACTTGGCACAGGTGGCGAGATGCGCAAGGACACGCTCGCGCGAGTCATGGCTGAGCTCACCGTCGACGAGGGCGGCGAGCCGGTCTCCCAGATGCTGCTCTGCGGGTGTAGGACGTGATCCACTCACGCGGTCGCGCCCCCTCCTCCCAGCGCGGGTACCGCGGTCACGAGGGTGCGACGGTCCGCACGGGCCTCCGGCGACCGGTGCTGGAGGGCCTTGCGAAGCTGCGAGCGGCCACGGTGGATCCGGCTGCGGACGGTGCCGAGCTTCACGCCGAGGGTCGCGGCGATCTCCTCGTACGACAGTCCTTCGATGTCGCACAGCACGACGGCGGCGCGGAACTCGGGCGCCAGGGTGTCGAGGGCCTGCTGGACGTCGGCGTCGAAGTGGGTGTCGTGGAACGCCTGCTGCGGGGTGGGCTCGCGGCTGGCCAGCCGCTCCGCCGCGTCATCGCCGAGGGCGTCGAAACGGATGCGCTGCTTGCGGCGCACCATGTCCAGGAACAGGTTCGTCGTGATGCGGTGCAGCCAGCCCTCGAAGGTGCCCGGCGTGTACGTCGACAGGGAGCGGAAGACGCGGACGAAGACCTCCTGCGTGAGGTCCTCGGCATCGTGCTGGTTGCCGGTCAGGCGGTACGCCAGCCGGTAGACCCGCCCGCTGTGGGTGCTGACGATCTCCTCCCACGTGGGCGGAGTCCACGCCTGGGAATCCGCGTCGGTGGCGAAGGTCGCGGTCGATACGGATTCGGCGGTGGACGCGCCTCCCATGCCCTTGAAGGCCTGGGTGCGGAATCGATCAGCGGTGTCGGTCACGGATTTCGGCTCACCCGCCGACCTGAGAAAGCGCCGCAGCGCTCCTCTCCGATCCACAGGCGCAGCCGCACCTCCCCTGTCGGCTCTGGTGGTGTCCAGTGGAGCCCCTACCATAGCCACCTCGCCCGTTAGCTCCGTATAAGCACTTTTCCGTGAATTTGATGTGCGCTTCTGGTCTTGCGTCTGGACTTGCTTGCCGTCCTGATCCATCCGATAGCCCCCCGTCCCCTTCCCACCCCTCTAAACGCCCGGTCCCATCTCCGGGTTCCCAGGGCCAGCGGCTACAGTCACGGCCAGGCAACTACGGGGAACAGGAGAGGGCCATTACCGGCTACCGGCAGACGAGCTGGGCGTTCGCCGACGCCTATGTCGCCGAGGACGAGGCACTGCTCTGGGCCCGCGACCGCGCCCGGGACGCAGGCCTGCGTCCCGTGTCGCCCAGCACCGGCGCCGCACTGCGGATGCTCGCCGCGACCGTGGGCGCGAAGGCCGTGGCCGAAATCGGCACCGGGACCGGGGTGTCCGGAATTCATCTCTTGCACGGGATGCGCTCGGACGGGGTGCTGACCACGGTGGACCCCGAGCCGGAGCGCCAGCAGTTCGCGCGCCAGGCATTCCGGGCGGCCGGTTTCGCGGGCAACCGGGCCCGGTTCATCCCCGGCCGCGCTCTCGACGTACTCCCGCGGCTCGCGGACAGCGGTTATGACCTCGTCTTCTGCGACGGCGACCGTATGGAGTGCCTCGACTATCTCGCTGAATCGTTGCGGCTTCTGCGTCCCGGCGGTCTCGTCTGTTTCGAGGGCGTCTTCTCGGACGGCCGGACGATCGGCCCGGGCCCGCAGCCGGCCGAGGTGCTGCGCCAGCGTGAGCTGCTCCGCACGGTACGGGAGAGTCAGGACCTGGTGCCTTCGCTGCTGCCCGTGGGCGACGGGCTGCTCTGCGCGGTCAAGAAATAGGGCTGCCCCGCAGGGTCGGGAAATCAGGAAAGCGCTCGGCAAGAAGCAGGAAAGGCCCCCTGACACAGCTCTGCCCCGGCAGCACGTACGATGCCGGGGCAGCTGCAAAAAGGTGTGGGCGCTCCGCGTCAGCCGACGACCTTCTTGAGGGCGTCGCCGAGCGCGTCGGCCTCGTCCGGGGTCAGCTCGACGACAAGCCGTCCGCCGCCTTCGAGCGGAACGCGCATGACGATGCCCCGCCCCTCCTTGGTCACCTCGAGCGGGCCATCACCCGTCCGCGGCTTCATGGCCGCCATGCTCGTTCCCCTTCCTGAAACCGCTCATCGTCAGCCGTCGGCCCACGAAGGGCACGCGTCACCGGCCTCGAACACATTGCTTCCAGGCCATTATCCCGCATCTCATGACCCGATGACCAACATCGGTCGGCATCGCTTGGGCAACGCACTTTCGCAAAACCACTCAATTCGGCGATGTCGTTCTGATACTGCTCCGAATCGCCCGTTCGGCCGGACCGGAATTCTTTGATACAGGTCACATGCCCACGCCAGATGATCTCCGACATGCTGTCCTGAGACGTCGAGGCAACACCTGAGCCGCTACCCAGGAGGGGACCCGCCATGGCCGACACCGTGCTCTACGAGGTGCGCGACGGACTCGCGACGATCACGCTGAACCGCCCCGAGGCGATGAACGCGCTGAACACCGAGACCAAGGTCGCCCTGCGGGACGCGGCCGAGTCGGCCGCCCGGGACCAGGCGGTCCGTGCCGTGCTGCTCACGGCCGCAGGCGACCGGGCGTTCTGCGTCGGCCAGGACCTCAAGGAGCACATCGGCCTGCTGGCGACGGACCGCGAGACGGGGACCAGCGTCACCATGCGCACCGTCCGGGAGCACTACAACCCCATCGTCCGGGCGCTCACCGGCATGCCGAAGCCCGTGGTGGCGGGCGTCAACGGCGTCGCGGCCGGCGCCGGCTTCGGCTTCGCGCTCTGCGCCGACTACCGCGTCGTCGCGGACACGGCCAGCTTCAACACCTCCTTCGCCGGGGTCGCCCTGACCGCCGACTCGGGCGTCTCCTGGACGCTGCCGCGGGTCGTGGGCCCGGGCCGCGCCGCCGACCTGCTGCTCTTCCCGCGCACCATCAAGGCGCAGGAGGCATACGAGCTGGGCATCGCGAGCCGCCTCGTACCGGCGGCGGACGTGGCCGCCGTGGCCCAGCAGGTGGCCAGGGCGCTGGCCGAGGGCCCCAGTGTGGCGTATGCGGCGCTCAAGGAGTCGCTCGCGTACGGGGCGTCCCACTCGCTCGACGAGGCGCTGGAGAAGGAGGACGAGCTCCAGACCAGGGCGGGCAGCTCCGAGGACCACACGATCGCGGTGCAGGCGTTCGTGGAGAAGGCGAAGCCGACGTATCTCGGCCGTTAGGGGCCGTCCTGCCCCGGTCCCCGGCCCCTGGGCGGGCCCGGGGACCGGTCACGGGCGGCGCGCGACGCAGTCCGCGAGGTGGTCGTCGACCAGGCCGCAGGCCTGCATCAGGGCGTACGCCGTCGTCGGGCCGACGAAGCGCAGCCCGCGCTTCTTGAGGGCCTTGGACAGCGCCGTCGACTCGTCCGTGACCGCGGGGACGTCCTCGACGGAGCGCGGGACCGGGCGGGATGCCGGATCCGGTGCGTACGACCAGATCAGGGTGTCCAGCTCGCCCGGCGACCAGTCGGCGAGCACGCGTGCGTTGGCGAGCGTCGCGTCGATCTTGGCGCGATTGCGGATGATGCCGGGGTCGGCGAGCAGACGCTCGCGTTCGGCGTCCGTGAAGGCCGCCACCGATGCGATCTTGAAGTCCGCGAAGGCGGCGCGGAAACCCTCTCTGCGGCGCAGGATCGTGATCCACGACAGCCCCGACTGGAACGCCTCCAGGGACAGCCGCTCGTACAGCGCGTCGTCGCCGTGGACCGGGCGCCCCCACTCCTCGTCGTGGTACGCCACATAGTCTTCCGTGGACAGGGCCCAGGGGCAGCGCAGGGCTCCGTCGGGACCTGCCAGGGCGGTGCCGCTCACCTGTCCTCCTCCGGAGCCTGACGGCCGGGCGCGTCCTCGGGGTGCTGGGCGCCGTACAGCCCGGTCCCGGGTCCGTACGCCTGGGACGGGCCCGGGGCGCCAGGCGCGCCGAAGCCGCCGGCGGACCGGGCGCGGGCGCCGGCCAGCGCCGTCTCGAGCTCCTCGATCCGTGCGTCCCGCTCGGCCAGCTCGGCGCCGAGGCGGCCGAGCGCGTCGTCCACGTCCGCCATGCGGTAGCCGCGGACGGTCACCGGGAAGCGCAGCGACTCCACGTCGGTCCGCGCCACCGGGCGGTTCGGGGGCAGCGGGTCCACGAGCCGCTCGGGCGGCGCCTCCGGCAGCACGGCACTCTCGCCGCCGCCCACGACGGCCAGCGTCACCGCGGCGACCACCACGACGAGCGCGACGACCAAGAACAAGAACATGACCATCTCTCCGGTCCCCCACGCTCGGATACCGACTCTGAAAAGCTGCTCTTTCCTGCTCGTACGGAAAATCCGTACGAGCAGACCGCACGGAATGCCCGCGCGGACACCTCCGGCACGAAGCCGGGGCCTCGAAACCGTCAGGGTCCGATCGTGCCATGCGACGCTGACAGTTAAGGTCGCAGGCGGCCGAACAGGGAAACGCGATCAGGAGGGTCACAGGGGATGCTCAGGCTGGGCAGGCGCGAATTCGAGGCGCACGAGCCGGTGATCATGGCGATCGTGAACCGGACCCCGGACTCCTTCTACGACCAGGGCGCCACGTTCCGTGACGAACCCGCGCTGGCCCGGGTCGAGCAGGCGGTGTCGGAGGGGGCCGCCATCATCGACATCGGCGGGGTCAAGGCCGGTCCCGGCGACGAGGTCTCGGCCGAGGAGGAAGCGCGCCGCACGGTCGGTTTCGTGGCCGAGGTGCGCAGGCGCTTCCCCGACGTGATCATCAGCGTCGACACCTGGCGGCATGAGGTCGGCGAGGCGGTCTGCGAGGCGGGCGCGGATCTGCTGAACGACGCGTGGGGCGGAGTCGACCCGAGGCTCGCCGAGGTCGCGGCGCGGCACGGCGTGGGCCTGGTGTGCACGCACGCGGGCGGGGCGGAGCCGCGGACGCGCCCCCACCGGACCGAGTACGACGACGTGATGGCCGACATCCTGCAGGTCACCCTGGGGCTGGCCCAGCGGGCCGTGGCGCTCGGGGTGCCGCGCGAGTCGGTGCTGATCGATCCGGGGCACGACTTCGGCAAGAACACCCGGCACAGTCTTGAGGCCACGCGCCGGCTCGGCGAGATGGTCGAGACGGGCTGGCCCGTGCTCGTCTCGCTGTCCAACAAGGACTTCGTCGGCGAGACCCTGGACCAGCCCGTCAAGGAACGGGTCCTGGGCACCCTGGCGACGACCGCGGTCTCGGCGTGGCTGGGCGCCCAGGTTTATCGGGTGCACGAGGTGGCGGAGACGAGGCAGGTGCTGGACATGGTGACGTCCATCGCGGGCCACCGGCCTCCGGCGGTGGCCCGCAGGGGGCTGGCGTAGGCCTCCGGCGGGCCACTGGAAGCTGCGCTGAGGCCGTACGCGAGGGGCACCGTACAGCGTGGGTTGTGCCCACCCTCCCCCATTGCCTGAACGGCATGGGAGGTACCCCCATCGCCCCTGCGGAACGCCTGCCCACAACGGGAGCGGCGCGCTCCCACCGCCCGCAGGCGCCCCGACCCACCCACCGGCAGAAGGCGCACCAGCCGACCACCAGCGGTCAGCGCGCCGCAGGCCTCAGCGGCCCGCTTCCTTCGTCACCAGGGCCACGGCCTCCTCCACGTCGTCCGTGACGTGGAACAGCAGCAGATCCTTCTGGGACGCCTTGCCCTGGGTGGTCACCGTGTTGTGCAGCCAGTCGACGAGGCCGCCCCAGTAGTGGGCGCCGTACAGCACGATCGGGAAGCGGGTGACCTTGCGGGTCTGGACGAGGGTCAGCGCCTCGAAGAGTTCGTCGAGGGTGCCGAAACCGCCGGGCAGCACCACGAAACCCTGCGCGTACTTCACGAACATCGTCTTGCGGACGAAGAAGTAGCGGAAGTTGACGCCGATGTCGACGTGCGGGTTGAGGCCCTCCTCGTAGGGGAGCTCGATACCGAGGCCGACCGAGATGCCGCCCGCCTCCCGCGCCCCCTTGTTGGCGGCCTCCATCGCGCCGGGCCCACCGCCCGTGATCACCGCGAAACCCGCCTCGGCCAGCCCCTTGCCGAGGCGTACACCGGCGTCGTACTCGGGATCACCCGGTCGTGTGCGCGCAGAGCCGAAGACGCTGATCGCACTGGGAAGCTCGGCGAGGGCGCCGAAGCCTTCCACGAACTCCGACTGTATGCGCATGACCCGCCAGGGGTCGGTGTGCACCCAGTCGGAGTCGCCGACGGTGTCCAGCAGCCGCTGATCGGTGGTGCCGGGCTTGACCTGCTGGCGCCGCCGCACCACCGGCCCGAGGCGCTGCTCCTCCGGTGGCGGACCCTGCGCTTCCGGACTCCCCATGTGCCTCCCCTTCCGCTGACGTGTTGCCGTATCAGCGTAGATCTACGGGCGTTACGAACGCTGTAACACGGCGTGTCCGGCGGACTGCGGAGCATCGCCCGGCGAGGGGCCAGGGCGGCTCAGGCCGTCAGCCAGGCGCGCAGCCGCTCCTCGCCCGCGAGGATCTTCGCGATCTCGACCCGCTCGTCGCGCTTGTGCGCCAAGTGCGGGTTGCCCGGCCCGTAGTTGACGGCGGGGACGCCGAGGGCGCTGAAGCGGGAGACGTCGGTCCAGCCGTACTTGGGCTGCGGGGTCCCGCCGACGGCCTCGATGAAGGCCGCGGCGGCCGGGTGCGAGAGGCCGGGCAGCGCGGCACCGCTGTGGTCGTCGACGACGAACTCCTCGACACCGCAGTCCGCGAAGACCTCGCGCACATGCGCCAGGGCCTCCTCCTCGCTGCGGTCCGGCGCGTAGCGGAAGTTGACGGCCACGACGCATTCGTCAGGAATGACGTTTCCGGCCACGCCGCCCTCGATACGGACGGCGTTGAGGCCCTCGCGGTACTCGAGGCCGTCGATCACGGGGTAGCGCGGCTCGTACGCGGCCAGGCGGGCGAGGATCGGCGCGGCCGCGTGGATGGCGTTCGACCCCATCCAGCTGCGCGCCGAGTGCGCCCGCTCGCCCTTGGTCCTCAGCAGCACCCGCAGCGTGCCCTGGCAGCCGCCCTCGACCTGGCCGTCGGAGGGCTCGAGGAGGACCGCGAAGTCACCCTTCAGCCAGTCGGGGTGGGCTTCGGCCACATGCCCCAGACCGTTGAGATGGGCTGCGACCTCCTCGTTGTCGTAGAAGACGAACGTCAGATCGCGGTTGGGCTCGGGCACGGTGGCCGCGATGCGCAGCTGCACCGCCACGCCCGACTTCATGTCGCAGGTGCCGCAGCCCCACAGCACGCCGTCCTCGTCGAGCCGGGACGGCACGTTGTCCGCGATCGGCACGGTGTCGATGTGCCCGGCCAGGATCACGCGCTCCGGGCGCCCCAGATGCGTACGCGCCACGACGTTGTTGCCGTGGCGGTCGACGGTGAGGTGCGGAAGGGCGCGCAGCGCGGCCTCCACGGCGTCGGCGAGCGGCTTCTCCTGGCCGCTCTCGGACGGGAAGTCGACGAGCTGAGCGGTGAGCTGCGCGGCGTCCAGCGACAGATCGAGCGGGGTGCGGTCCATGCTGCGACCCTAACCCGCCCCGGCGGACCGGCCTGGCGGCCCCCTTGTGACTCTCCAGTACCTTGTACGCGTGTCACAGCCACCCATCCCCGTCCGGCGCGGCCGTCTCCTCCGTACCGGGGTGGCCGTCGCGACACTGCTCGTGCTCACGGCCTACCTGGCCGTGCAGTACCTCTACGGAGGCCGGGCCGCCCCGCGCTGCGAGGTCGTGGCGGGCGACGGCGACTGGGCGTCGTACGAGCTCACTCCCGAGCAGGCGGTGAACGCCGCGACGATCTCGGCGGTCGGCACCTCGCGCGGCATGCCGGAGCGGGCGGTGACGATCGCGCTGGCCACCGCGATCCAGGAGTCGGGGCTGCACAACATCCGCCACGGCGACCGGGATTCGCTCGGCCTGTTCCAGCAGCGGCCCTCGCAGGGCTGGGGAACGCCGAAGCAGATCCTGGACCCGGCGTACGCGGCGGCACGGTTCTACGAGCATCTGGCCAAGATCCCGGGATACTCGCGGCTTCCGCTGACGGTCGCCGCGCAGCGCGTGCAGCACAGCGGCTATCCGCAGGCGTACGCGAAGCACGAGCCGGACGCCGCACTCCTTGCCGCCGCGCTGACCGGCCGCGCGGCGGCATCGCTGACCTGCACGACGCGCACCGCCACTCAGGCCGGCGACCCGTCGCGGGTGCGCACGGCCCTCGTACGGGACTTCGGTGCGGGCGTGCTGCAGGACAGCGCCGCGACGGTGTCGGAGAAGACCTCGTCGTCGGTGTCCGCATCGCCTTCGCCACGCGGGAGCGGCACGGTGGTCGTGCCGGTCGCCGAGACCGCGTCGGCCGGGGGCAGCGCCCGGCAGCGCGGCTGGGAACTGGCGCACTGGGCCGTGGCCAACGCGACCGCGCTGGGCATCGACCGGGTCTCCTACGCGGGCCGGGTGTGGACCGCCGCGGATTCGGCGGACGGGTGGCAGACGGCGGCCACCGCCGACAGCGCAGCCGGTGACACCTCGGACGGCGCCGGTCAGCGCGCCGCCGGCGGCGGGAAGACCGTCGGCGAGGTCCTCATCGTGTGCGGCCAGTAGTTCGGGCTCTCACCCGTGAGGGGCGCCCGGGGCCGCGTCCCGCGCATCCTTTGGCCTGCGGTCGCACGGACCGCCAACGCCCTTGAGAACACCGTGGAGTAAGGAATCGGCAGCAGCTTCGGGCGGCATCGAATTGGCATGGATTTGCCCGCTTTTATCCGGAGCCGATAATGCGACGCATTACCAATTCTTTACGTTCGGCCACCGCAACCTTCCCGGTCTTCGAGCGGTAGTCACTGCGTCCGAGCGCCGGGGGCGATCAAGCGGATCGGCCGCTGAAGGGCCCGGACTCCTCGACGTATCTCTCTCGTTCTTGAAGGAGCACCATGTCCCTCCCTCTCTCCCGTCGGATCGCCCGTGCCGCTCTGCTCGTCGCGGCGGGAGCGGCGCCCGTGATCGCTGCGGCGGGCTCCGCCTCCGCCGCCGACCTGCCCGCCGCCGCGCCCAGCCTGGGCGGGCTGACCGCGCTCGACACCGGCGCCGTCGACTCCGCCGCGCCTGCCGTCGAGTCGGGCGTTGCGCCCGTCGTGGGGCACGCGCAGGGGGCGGTCGGGCACGCCGTGGGTTCCGCGCAGGGGCTGCCGAAGGCGGACCTGCCGAAGGCGGACCTCCCGACTCCGGAGCTGCCGGGGGCCGCGCTGCCGCTCGGCTGAGCGTCCCGGCTGTCACGACAAGGGGTCCAGGAAGCATGAAGCTTCCTGGACCCCTTCGCGTACCCCCACGGGCCCACGACGGTCACCCCAGGCGCCGTACCGCCTCCGCCACCCGCTCGTCCGTCGCCGTGAAGGCGACCCGCACGAAGTGGTCGCCCGCCGGGCCGTAGAAGTCGCCCGGTGCGACGAGGATGCCGAGGTCGGCGAGGTGGGCGACGGTGTCCCAGCAGGACTCGTCGCGGGTGGCCCACAGGTAGAGGCTGGCCTCGCTGTGCTCGATGCGGAAGCCGTGCCCCAGCAGGGCGTCACGCAGAGCGGCACGGCGCGCGGCGTACCGCTCGCGCTGCTCGTGGACGTGGCGCTCGTCGCCGAGCGCAGCGACCACGGCGGCCTGGGTCGGCGCGGACGTCATCATCCCGCCGTGCTTGCGGATCTGCAGCAGATCGCCGAGCACGTCCGGGTCGCCGGCCAGGAACGCGGCCCGGTAACCCGCCAGGTTCGACCGCTTGGAGAGCGAGTGGACGGAGACGATCCCCTCGTACGAGCCGCCACAGACGTCCGGATGCAGAACCGACAGCGGGTCGGCCTCCCAGCCCAGCTCGAGGTAGCACTCGTCGCTGAAGATCAGGATGCCGTGCTCGCGCGCCCAGGCGACGATGCGGATCAGCTCGTCCTTGGCCAGTACCCGGCCGGTCGGATTCGAGGGCGAGTTGAGCCAGAGCAGCTTCAGGCCGGCGGGGTCCAGCTCGGTTGGGTCGTCGTAGGCGACGTGATCCGCGCGGGCCAGGCGGGCACCGACCTCGTACGTCGGGTAGGCGAGCCGGGGATAGGCGACCTTGTCGCCGGGGCCCAGACCGAGCTGGGTCGGCAGCCAGGCCACGAGCTCCTTCGAGCCGACGACCGGCAGGACGTGGCGGTGCGTGATGCCCTGCGCGCCCAGCCGCCGCTCGCACCATCCGGTGAGGGCGTCGCGCAGCTCGGGCGTGCCCCACACCGTGGGATAGCCCGGGGAGTCGGCGGCCGCGATCAGGGCTTTCTGGACGAGCTCCGGGACCGGGTCGACCGGGGTACCGACGGACAGGTCGACGATGCCGCCGGGGTGCGCGGCGGCCGTCGCCTTGTACGGCTCGAGCTTGTCCCAGGGGAAGGTGGGAAGCCTGTCGGAGACTGCGGACACGGGGATCGGGCTCACTTTCTCGTACGTTCCGTACCGGCGTTCCGTATGCGCACCGCGGATACGTGTGTGCGCTGCGCATACGGGCAAACGCCTCGGTCCCGCACGGCGGGCGACCGTACGGGACCGAGACGACGTTCCTCCAGCGACGGCTGGGATGCTCCCAGCGGGCCGCTTACTGGTTCTGCGGCGGAAGCGCGGCGATGAAGGGGTGGTCGCGCTCGATCAGGCCGAGCTTGCTGGCGCCGCCGGGGGAGCCGAGCTCGTCGAAGAACTCGACGTTCGCCTTGTAGTAGTCCTTCCACTCTTCCGGAGTGTCGTCCTCGTAGAAGATCGCCTCGACCGGGCAGACCGGCTCACAGGCACCACAGTCGACGCATTCGTCCGGGTGGATGTACAAGGACCGGGAGCCCTCGTAGATGCAGTCGACCGGGCACTCCTCGATGCACGCCTTGTCCTTCACGTCGACACAAGGCTGCGCGATGACGTAGGTCACGCTGTCGTTCCTCCTCGATAGGGCGCTGGCGGGCCGCTTCAGGCTCCGCCGCCTGGCGCGCGGGAGCGCGGCGTCGTCGATGCCCGCATCTAGTATCTCCGTTCCGGGGCATGATCCGAACAGGAGGGGTGGACACAGCTGTGGAATTCATGGCGGGCGGTCGGCTCGAGGTCCGTATTTCCGCCGCTGACGTGGGCAAACGCGTCTCGGTACGGCGCGTGGAGAAACACGCGGCCGAGGGTGAGAAGTTCACCGACACGGTCGGCGTTCTCACATCCTGGGACGAGGGTGTGCTCGTGATCACACGGCGGACCGGCGAGAGCGTCCGGATTCCGGAATCCTCGCTGGTCGCGGCCAAGGTCGTGCCCGCCGCCCCGGCACGCCGCCGAGGCCCCGCCGCATCGTACGAGGAGCTGGCGCGGATCACCGCGCGGGCCTGGCCTCCGGTGGAGTGCGAGCGGCTCGGCGAGTGGGAGCTGCGGGCCGCCGGCGGGTTCACCCGGCGCGCGAACTCCGTCCTGCCGTCCGGCGATCCGGGTATGCCGCTCGACGAGGCGCTCGCGTACGTACGGGACTGGTACGGGAAGCGGGATCTGCCCGCGTACATCCAGACGGCCACCGGCGCGGAGGGCACGCAGGAGGTGCTCTGCGCGGAGCTGGAGCGGCGCGGCTGGGTCCGTGAGGTGACCGCGCTGCTGCGGATCGCGCCGCTGGCGCCGATCGCGGACGCGGGCACGGACGAGGCGGTTGCACGGGTGCGGTTGGCGCGCTCGCTCGACGAGGCCGGGGAGGGGTGGCTCCTGCGTTACAAGCGGACCAGTGTGCCCGGGCCCCATGTGCGGGCGGTACTGGCCGGGGGCCCGTCGGTGTGGTTCGCCTACGTGCCCGGTGCCGCCGGGGACGTCCCGGCAGCGATCGGCCGGTGTGTCGTGGACGGCCGTTGGACGGGGTTCATGGCGGTCGAGGTGGATCCGGCGTACCGCCGCCAGGGGCTGGCCACCGCCGTGATGGCGGCGCTTGCGCGCCAGGCTCTGTCCGAGGGGGCCTCGGCGGCGTGGCTGCAGGTGGAGGACGACAACGGGGGTGCGCGGGCGCTGTACGACGGCCTCGGGTTCGCGACGCACCATGCGTACCACCACTATCGGGCGCCGTCGGCGGGGTGACGGCCCGCCGGCCGTTGTGGGCGCGCCGCGCCGAGCCGGGAACTGCCCCGTATCGAACGCGCCCTGAGAGGGCACGAGGCACATATGCACGTAGAGCACGTCAGCGAGGGACGGCGGCGGTTCGCCGAGGAGGTGCGGGCCGAGCGGCCGGACCTGTCGCTGCTGTGTCTGCTGGTGGCTGCGGAGGCCGACCCGACGCTCGACGAGGCGGGCATGGACGCGGTGCAGATCGAACTCGACCGGCTGGCCGGGCAGCTGCCCTTCCGGCCGGGCGGCCCGCGCTCCTGGGCCACCGCCCTCGCCGAGCTGCTGGGCGGCCGCTGCGGCTTCCACGGCACGCCCGGCGACTACCAGCGCCTGGAGTCCTCGCTCCTGCACGAGGTCCTGCGCCGCCGCCGTGGGCTGCCGATCCTGCTGTCGGTGGTCTGGATGGAGGTCGCCCGGCGGGCGGGCGCACCGGTGTACGGGGTGGCGCTGCCGGGCCACTTCGTCGTGGGTTTCGGCCCTCCGGAGGAACAGGTGCTGGCGGATCCGTTCGACGGCGGACGGGTGCTGACGGGGCCCGACGCCGAGCTGCTGGTGGTGGGGGCCACCGGTGCGCCGCTCGACCCGTCGATGCTCACTCCCGCCGATCCGCGTGAGGTGATCCTGCGCATCCTGAACAACATCCGCGCCTGGGCCACCGCCCGCCCCGAGCGCTCGGACGTGACCCTGTGGGCGGTCGAGCTGTCCCTGCTGCTGCCGTCACACCCGGCCCGACTGCGCCATGAACACGCCCAGCTCCTCGTCCGCCGGGGCGACTTCCTGACGGGCGCAGAGGAGCTCGACGCGTACGCGGACGTGGTGGCCGCGGTCGACGAGCCGGCGGCCGACCGCATCCGCGGCCAAGCCCGGGCGGCTCGCGCGATGCTCAACTGACGTCGGCGCACCGGACGAGGACCGCCGCGGCCCAAGGGCCCCTTACTGGGGGTTCGTCGAGATCGTCACGACCCGCTCCGCGGCGGTCTTCCCACGGAGCGCCTGACCGAGCGCTGAGGCCACGTCCTGCGGGCTGACCGGCTTCTTGCTGCCGTCGCCCTTGGTGATCGTGACACCGTCGAAGGCACTGCCGTACAGGCTCTTGAGCACCTTCAGGTCGTAGTGCTCGACCAGCTTGCCGTCGACCGCCCGCACGCTCAGGAACTTGTAGATCGAACGCTCCGGGCTGAAGCGCACCAAGTGCGCTGCGTCCGTTTGGACCGTCACAAATCCGGACATCGCAGGCGTCGCGAACGCCTTCATCATGCGGTCGACCTCGGCGTTGGTGATCGTCGGCTTGCGCGTGGTCGTGGGGACCTGCACCGCGGCGGTCCGGCCGGTCTCCACCTGGGTGCGGTACGCCTCCTCGACCGCCGTCACCGCATTGGTGGCGTCTATGCCCTTGCCGGCCTTGCCGTAGACGGCGACGGCCTTGCCCGACTGGAACTTGATCGTGCCCTCGGTGACCGTGCCGGACTCGCCCGCGACGCGCTCGAGCGCGGCCTGCAGCTTCTCCCCGTCGACGGGCATCACCGGGTCGACGACGCGCTCGCCGCCGAACAGGGAGCCGATCACCGACACGGGGTTGTAGTCGCTGCCCGCGGCGGCGCTGACCGTGGCCTGGCTGTCGAGCCGCAGACCCGCCTGATCCGGCTTGAGCGCGACGGTCTTGCCGTCGACCGACAGCTGGAGCGCCTTGGTGGTCCGGTCGCCCAGGGCGCTGTCGAGCTTCTGGACGGCCTCGTCTCGGGTGCCGCCGCCGATGTCGACGCCGAGCACGGTGGTGCCCTTCGGCACGTCGGAGTGGTTCATCAGCAGCCCGGCGCCGTAAGCGACACCGGCCACGACGATGACGCCGCCGACCAGGAGCACCAGCTTGCTGCGCCCCTTCTTCTTGGTCTTCTTGGCGGGCGCGGGGGCCTGCACGGTCGACCGGGAGGGCTCGGGCAGCCTCGGGGCGGTGTGCGGCACCGGCCCGTCGGTGGGCCCGCCGGGCGCGAACGGCGAGTTCGACGCCGGGGGCACGACGGGGATGCCGCTGGTGACGGTGTGCCCGGAGACGTGGTCCCCCGGAATCCCCGGCGCTCCCGCACCGGGTCCTCCCGGTCCTCCGCCCGCTACGGGCGCGGGCCGCTGGGGGGTCAGTATCGCGGTGTCGTCGCTCATGCGCGGGCTCGTCGGCGGCGCCGGATCGCCCGGCGGTACGAGGAGTGGGCCCTCGCCGGTCGCGGTGCCACCGGTCGGTCCCGCGGGGCCGCGGCCGTTGCCGCCGTCGGAGAAGTACGGAAGGCCGGTGCGCTGCGGGTCGGGCCCGAGCGCGCCGGGACCTGCGGGGCGAGCGGGACCGCCCGGACCCGCGGGACCGGAAGCGCCGGGCGCCGAGGGCCTGGGGCCGAACGGTCCGGGGCCCTCCGGGCCCGTACCGCGTCCCGCACCCGCGGACCCGGGGCCGCGCCCTGCACCACCCGTGGCGCCCGCACCGGCGCCGAGACCGCCCCCGGCCCCAAGCCCCGCACCGACTCCAAGTCCCTTGCCGGTACCGGATGCCGGGCCCTGCGGGCCCGAGCCGCCGATCGTCGTACCGGAGTTGGCCGAGGTGTCGGCCGCCGGACCGCCGCCCGCCGTGGCGCCACCGCGGCCCGCGGACGGCTTGCGCGGCGCGAACCAGTCGCTGGTCTTCTCCTCCGCCGACGCGGAAGGCGCGGCGCCGGTGGACGGACCGGAGCCGGACGGTGCCGACGCCCCGGCCGCAGCGGCCCCGCGAGCCGACGCGGCGGTGCCCGGTCCGGACGGCCCCGCGTCGCTCAGCGGACGCCCCGCACCGTCGGTGCCGTCGGCCCGGCCCGCCGGGCCGTTCGCGGCCGAAGCGTCCGCGTCGGAGACCGGTGTCCGCATCACGACGGGCGGAATGGGCCGCGAACCGGGGATGTTGATCCGGATCCGCGTGGTCAGCGTCGTCTCGGTCTTGCGCTCCTCCGGCCGCGCGGCGGCGTCGGCGCCGTCCTCGGGAGCGGCGCCCTGGACGGGAATCCCGTACGGCGGCGTGCCGGACGGATATGCGGCTCCGCCGCGCCCCTGGGGCCCGGAGGACGAGGTGTCAGTTTCACGACTCAAGGCAAGTTCTCCCGGTTGGCTCCGCCGCCCGTCTCGATGTTGCTCTGGGGGTCCCCCCTGCTCTGGGGGCCCCTCCCAGGCCGTTAAGGCGCTGGGGGTGGAGCCGAGAGCTTGGGGGAGGCTCGGCGGCGGCACCACCATACTGGCCGTCGTCGGCCGGTAACCCGCGACCGTCGAGGAAAGACGCCCGGCCCAGGGCCCGTCCTGGTACGGAGAAGTGGTACGTCAATTGGCAAGTCGGGCAGGCGGGCCGTCAGGTTGCCTGGTTTGCCCGAGAGTGGCACAGATCACAGCGATGGCGATGCCGCCGAGCAGGAACAGATAAGAACCGGATCCCGCGGCGAACATGAAGTCCCCTTCGGGGCGGGTCGCGGTGAGCAGGATGACGGCGACCAGCCACCCGGCGGCGGGCGCAACGGCCCCCGCTCTGGTGCCGGTCAGGCGCGCCCCGCCGAGGAACGCCCCCGCCGCGGCGGCCAGTGCGAGCAGCAACCCGCCCGGGAACCAGCCCCCTTGGACGAGCGCTCCGGCGGCACCCACCAGCGCGCCGAGCACGAACAGCCCCACGTAGGCGGCCGCACGCCCCGGCCGCGGCGGCTGGGCGAGATAACTCCCGCCCGCGCCACCCGAACCCCCTGAACGGGTTGCCGCCGAACCCGGCCTGCCCGCCGCGGACCTACCCGCTGAGGACCGGCCCGACTGACCGGCCGAGACCCTGCCCTCTCCCGGCTTTCCCTGATTCCCCGGCTTGCCCTGCTTCCCCGTCGCGCCCATCAAGCAGCACCCTCTTCCGTCACAGCCACCCCGGCGAACAGATCCGTCTCCGCCGATCCGCCGGAGGCGTCCCCGCCCCGCACCAACTCGTAGTACTCCACTGCGAACAGCGGCTGCGCGAGCTGGTTCGACAGGGCGAACCACGGCTCGGCGACCTCGACCTGTGTGGCGTGGGCGCGCATCGCCGCCGCCTTGGCGGAGGCGAAGCGGCTGCCGTCGATCACGGTGGTGATCACGTCGTCGTCCACCACGCCCGGCACGTCGGCGACACTTGCGGCGGCCGGGAACGGCAGCTCGGGAAGCGCGTCCTTCAGGCGGGCGAAGCCCTCTTCCACGACGGAACGCGGGGCCCGGTTCCAGTAGATCTTGGCGATGGTGTGCGGCTCGCCGAGGTCCCGGCGGTGGGCGGGCTCGGCGGCGAGTCCCGCGGCGCGCATGGCGACGCGGTGGGCCTGGATGTGGTCGGGGTGGCCGTACCCGCCGTCGGGGTCGTAGGTGATGAGGACCTGCGGGCGGACCTCGCGGATGACCTCGGCCAGCGCGCCCGCTGCCTCGTCGAGGCCGGCCTGCCAGAAGCAGTGCGGCCGCTCGTTCTGCGGGGCGCCCAGCATTCCGGAATCGCGGTACCGCCCGGCGCCGCCCAGGAAGCGGTGGTCGGTGACGCCCAGCTCGGCCATCGCGGCGGCGAGCTCCCCCACCCGGTGGTCGCCGAGGCGATCGTCGCGGTCGGGCGCCAGATGTGCCAGCTCCGGCGGGATGACCTCGCCCTCCTCGCCGAGAGTGCAGGTCACGAGCGTGACATGGGCGCCCTCGGCCGCGTACTTGGCCATGGTGGCGCCGTTGTTGATCGACTCGTCGTCGGGGTGCGCGTGCACGAGGAGCAGGCGTCGGGCGGGCAGGTCCGTCATGCACCCAAGCCTACGAGGACGGTCCGACAGAACGATCGAGGGCGCCGCAGGCGCCCCCGAGCAGGACAAACCGGTGACGGGCGGTTCAGAACTTGATGGAGCCGATCATCCCGGCGACGTTCGTGGTGAGCTCGCTGATCGTGGGAGCTATCGAGGAGCTCGCCAGATAGAAGCCCAGGAGCATGCACACGACAGCGTGCCCTGCCTTCAGCCCCGCCTTCTTGATCATCAGGAAGACGATGATCGCCAGCAGCACCACCGCCGAAATCGAGAGTGCCACGGCGGTCCACCTCCCCAGAACTCGTCCCGCGTCTTGATCACCGCGGCCGTCGAAACGGTCATGTCAATACGGTCAGCACGATCACCGGCACGGAGAAACCCGGGGCCCCCGTCCGGTCGCTAAGGATCATAACTATGCATCCCAGGTCATGGGTCGGAGCACGGCAGCACGAGGGGGCGCATGGATCACGCCCTGTCGGCCTAGGCTCGGGGGATGACCACCGAGCCTGTCTCATTTCCGCGTCAGCACGCCCGTACCCAGCGCTTCTCGCTCGGTGCGCCCCGCGCCTTCACGGTGGCGCCCGACGGGTCCCGGGTCGCGTTTCTGCGCTCACCCTCCGGCACGGACCGGGCGAACCTCCTCTGGGTCCTGGATCTCGCGGACGGCGGGGAGCGCGTCGCCGCCGACCCCGCGGCGCTGCTGGGCGGCGCGACGGAGCGCCTGTCGGCCGAGGAGCGGGCGCGCCGGGAGCGCAGCCGCGAGGGCGCGGCGGGCATCGTGGGCTATGCCACCGACACGGCCGTGGAGTTGGCCGCTTTCGCGCTCTCCGGCCGGCTGTTCGCGGCGGAGCTGCGCGCCGGCACGGCCCGCGAACTGCCCGTCCCCGGGCCGGTGATCGACCCGCGCCCGTCCCCGGACGGACGGCACGTCGCGTATGCGGTCCGGGGCGCCCTGCGCGTGGTCGGCGCCGAGGGCGACGGCGACCGGGCGCTCGCGGAGCCCGAGTCCGGGACGGTGACCTACGGCCTCGCGGAGTTCATCGCGGCGGAGGAGATGGCGCGTTCGCGCGGCTTCTGGTGGTCGCCGGACTCGGACCGGCTGCTGGTCGCGCGGGTCGACGACGCCCCCGTACGGCGCTGGTGGATCGCGGACCCCGCACAGCCCGAGCGTGAGCCGGCGCGCGTGGCGTATCCGGCGGCCGGCACGGACAACGCGGAGGTGCGCCTCTTCGTCCTGGGCCTGGACGGCTCGCGCACCGAGGTCGTGTGGGACCACGCCCGCTACCCGTATCTCGCGCGCGTGCACTGGTCGGAGTCCGGGGCTCCGCTGCTGCTCGTCCAGGCGCGCGACCAGCTCAGCCAGGTGTATCTGGCGGTGAATCCGGACGACGGCTCGACCCGCATGGTCCACGCGGACGGGGCCGCTGGGGACACGGGCTGGCTGGAGCTGTTCGCCGGGGTGCCGTGCTGGTCGCCGAGCGGGCAGCTGGTGCGGATCGCGGACGAGGGCGGGGCACGCGTGCTGGCGGTGGGCGACCGTCCGCTGACCGGGCCGCAGCTGCATGTCCGCGCGGTGCTCGACGTATCGGGCGACGACGCGCTGGTCTCGGCGTCGGCCGGGGAGGCCGCAGCCGATCCGGAGATCGGCGAAGTGCATGTCTACCGGGTCAACGAGCTCGGGGTGGAGCGCGTCTCGCAGGAGCCCGGCGTGCACTCGGCCGTGCGCTCGGGCGGTGTGACGGTCCTCGTCTCGGCGACCCTCGGGGCCCCCTGCTCACGTGTCCAGGTGCTTCGGGACGGCAAGCCGGTGGCGACCGTCGCGTCGTACGCGGAACGGCCGGTTCTAGCCCCGCGCGTGACGCTCACGCAAGGGGGCACGCGCCGCATCCCGTGCGCCGTCCTGCTTCCGGCCGGCTATGAGGAGGGCGACGGCCCGCTGCCCGTGCTGCTCGACCCGTACGGCGGGCCGCACGGCCAGCGCGTCGTGGCCGCGCACAACGCGCATCTGACCTCGCAGTGGTTCGCCGACCAGGGCTTCGCGGTAGTGGTCGCGGACGGGCGGGGGACGCCCGGCCGCTCCCCCGCCTGGGAGAAGGCGGTCCGGGGCGACTTCACGATCACGCTGGACGACCAGATCGACGCGCTCCTGGGGCTCGCCGAGTCGTATCCGCTGGATCTGACGCGGGTGGCGATCCGCGGCTGGTCGTACGGCGGCTATCTGGCGGCGCTCGCGGTGCTGCGCCGCCCGGACGTGTTCCATGCGGGCATCGCGGGCGCTCCGGTCACGGACTGGCGGCTGTACGACACGCACTACACGGAGCGCTATCTCGGCGACCCCGGCCGCACCCCGGAAACGTATGCGACGAGTTCGCTGGTGACCGACGACGGACTGTCCGATGCCGCCGGTACGCACCGGCCGCTGATGATCATCCATGGGCTGGCCGACGACAACGTGGTGGCGGCACACACCCTGCGTCTGTCCTCCGCCCTGCTCGCCGCGGGCCGGCCGCACGAGGTGCTGCCGTTGTCCGGGGTGACGCACATGACGCCGCAGGAGCAGGTGGCGGAGAATCTGCTGCTGCTCCAGGTGGCCTTCCTCAAGCGGTCACTGGGGATCGCGGCGCGCTGACCGCCGGCCCCGTCAGCCCCGGCCGGCCCCGTACATGCAACCGGCCGGGGCGACATGGCGCGCCCCGGCCGGTCTACGGCACCCGCACGGCCGTACGCTGTTCACCTTGGCGCGTCCGTATATCGGTGCTGCGACAGACAAGTTGCCTGCGTGTTAACGAAATTGATGGGCATTTATCGTGTTATGCCGCTTACTGCGCGGGGACGACATGTTTCTCCTCGGCGAAGTGGCAAGCCGAGTCATGGGCCGCAGGGCCCGAAGCCGCCCGGAACTCCTCGGGCACGGCGAGCAGCGGCACTTCGGTCTCGCACCGTTTCTGCGCCTTCCAGCAGCGGGTGCGGAAGCGGCAGCCGGAGGGGATGTTCGCCGGTGACGGCACGTCCCCGGTGAGGACGATCCGCTCGCGGTGCTCGCGCGCCTCCGGGTCCGGCACCGGCACCGCGGAGAGCAGCGCCTGCGTGTAGGGGTGCGTGGGGTGCTCGTAGATCTCCTCGTCCGTGCCGATCTCCACGATCCGGCCCAGGTACATCACGCCGACCCGGTCCGAGATGTGCCGCACGATGGACAGGTCGTGGGCGATGAAGACGTAGGACAGGTCGAACTCGTCCTGCAGGCGCTCCATCAGGTTGATGACCTGGGCCTGGACCGACACGTCGAGCGCGGAGACCGGCTCGTCGGCGACGATGATCTCGGGGCGCAGGGCGAGGCCGCGGGCGATGCCGATGCGCTGCCGCTGACCGCCGGAGAACTGGTGCGGATAGCGGTTGACGAACTCCGGGTTGAGGCCCACCACGTCGAGGAGCTCCTGGACCCGCTGCCGGCGTGAGCCCTTGGGGGCGGCCTCGGGGTGGATCTCGTAGGGCTCGCCGATGATGTCGCCCACGGTCATCCGGGGGTTGAGGGACGTGTAGGGGTCCTGGAAGACCATCTGGATGTTGCGGCGGACGGCTCGCAGGGCGCGGCCGGACAGCGCGCCGATGTCCTCGCCGCGGTACGTGATCCGCCCGGCCGTCGGCCGCTCCAGCTGGACGAGGAGCTTCGCGAGCGTCGACTTGCCGCAGCCGGACTCGCCGACGATGCCGAGGGTCTCGCCGTGCCCGAGGTCGAAGTCGACGCCGTCGACGGCCTTGACGGAGCCGATCTGCTTCTTGAGGACGATGCCCCGGGTGAGCGGGAAGTGTTTGACGAGGCCGCGCACCTGGAGGATGGGTTCGCCGACGGCGGGCGGGGCCACCTCGACGGCTTCCGCGCGGGGCTCAGCCATGGAGCGTCTCCCTCCAGTAGAAGCACGCGCTCCGGCGTTCCCCGGACACCTCGAAGAGGTCGGGTACGTCGGTGCGGCACACGTCCTGGGCCAGCGGGCAGCGCGGGTGGAAGGCGCAGCCGGGCGGGATGGCGGTCAGGTTCGGCGGCAGTCCCTTGATGGCGTAGAGCTCCTGGCCCTTGCGGTCGAGCCGGGGGATCGACTCGAGCAGGCCCTTCGTATAGGGGTGGGCGGGGGCCTTGTAGATGTCGTGGACGGGGGCCGTCTCGACGATGCGGCCCGCGTACATGACGGCGATCCGGTCGGCGACGTCCGCGACCACTCCCAGGTCGTGCGTGATCAGGACGAGGCCCATGTGGTACTCGCGCTGCAGGTCGGCCAGCAGGTCCATGACCTGGGCCTGGACCGTGACGTCGAGGGCCGTCGTCGGCTCGTCGGCGATGATCAGGGCGGGTTCCAGGGCCAGCGCCATGGCGATCATGATGCGCTGGCGCATGCCGCCGGAGAACTGGTGCGGGTACTGCCCCACGCGCTCCTTCGCGGCCGGGATCCGTACCCGCTCCATGAGCTCGACGGCCTTCGCCCGTGCGTCCTTCCGCGACAGGCCCCGATGGACACGGAACATCTCGCCGAGCTGGTCGCCGACGCTCAGCACGGGGTTCAGCGAGGACAGCGCGTCCTGGAAGATCATCGCCATTCCGGCGCCGCGGACCTTGCGCCGCTCGTCCTCCTTGAGTCTCAGCAGGTCCCGGCCCTGGAAGAGGACCTCGCCGCCGGTGATCCGGGCGGGCGGGGTGTCGAGGATGCCCATGACGGCCTGGGCGGTGACCGACTTCCCGGATCCCGACTCACCGAGGACGGCCAGCGTCTCGCCCTCGTCGACATGGAGATCCACCCCGTTGACGGCTTTCGCGACACCGTCGCGGGTCCTGAACTCCACGTGCAGGTCGCGCACTTCGAGCAGCATGGCGGCGACTCACCTCAGCTTCGGGTCGAGGGCGTCGCGCACCGCGTCGCCGAGCATGATGAACGCGAGCACCGTGATCGCCAGCGCACCGGCCGGCCAGAGCAGCATGTGCGGGGCGTTGCGGATGTACGGGGACGCCGCGGAGATGTCGATGCCCCAGCTCACGCTCGGCGGCTTCAGCCCGACACCGAGGTACGAGAGCGTCGCCTCCAGCGCGATGAACGTACCGAGCGCGATGGTCGCCACGACGATGACCGGCGCGACCGCGTTCGGTGTGATGTGCCGCAGCAGGATGCGGGTACTGGAGGCGCCGAGGGCCCGCGCGGCCTGGACGTAGTCGTGCTGCTTGGCGGTGATGACCGCCCCTCGGGCGATACGGGAGATCTGCGGCCAGCCGAGCAGCACCATGAACCCGACGACGGGCCACACGGTGGAGCTGGTCACCACGGACAGCAGCACCAGGCCGCCGAGTACGACCGGGATGGCGAAGAAGACGTCCGTGACGCGGGAGAGGATCGCGTCCCACGTGCCGCCGAAGAATCCGGCGAGGCCGCCGAGGACCGAGCCGAGGAGGGCGACGCCGAGGGTGGCGCAGACGCCGACGGTGACGGAGGTGCGGGCGCCGTACACGGTCCGCGTGTAGACGTCGCAGCCCTGGCCGTCGAAGCCGAAGGGGTGCCCCGGCTGGGAGCCCTGCTGGGCCTTGGCGAGGTCGCAGCTGAGCGGGTTGCCCGAGGCGATCAGCGAGGGCCAGAGCGCGATGACGACCAGGAAGACGATGAACAGGGCGGAGAGGACGAAGACGGGGTTGCGGCGCAGGTCGTGCCAGGCGTCGGACCAGAGGGAGCGGGGCCTGCCCGAGGGGCCCCCGGGCAGGCCCGGTCCGCCGGGTGCGCCCGGTGGCCTCTCGAGCGTCGTCGCCTCGCTCGCCGCGAGGTCCATCGCACCGCCCGCCCCGGTCGCGGCGATGCGGCCGTCCTCCGGGGAGCGGCCCCCGGACCCCCGCAGGGCCTCGGGCTGCTCGGTCTCAGGCATAGCGGATCCTCGGGTCGAGTACGGCGTAGAGGAGGTCGACGAGCAGATTGGCCACCAGGAAGACCAGCACCAGGACGGTCACGAAGCCGACGACGGTCTGGGTGTTCTGCCGAAGAATGCCCTGGTAGAGCTGGTAGCCGACGCCGTGGATGTTGAAGATCCGCTCCGTGACGATCGCGCCGCCCATCAGCGCGCCGATGTCCGTGCCGATGAAGGTGACCACCGGGATCAGGGAGTTGCGCAGCAGATGCCGGATGATCACCCGCTGCCGGGGCAGGCCCTTGGCGATGGCGGTGCGGACGTAGTCGGCGCGGCGGTTCTCGGCGATCGAGGTGCGGGTCAGCCGCGTGACGTACGCCAGTGACACCGACGCCAGGACGAGGCCGGGCACGAGGAGTTCGTCGAAGGGGGCGTCGGAGGACACGGACGGCTTGATGACGCCCCACTGGACGCCGAGCAGCAGTTGCAGCAGCAGACCGGTGACGAAGGTCGGGATCGAGATGACGACCAGCGTCACCAGCAGCACGGTGGTGTCGACGGGGCGGCCGCGGCGGAGGCCCGTGAGCACGCCCAGCGTGATGCCGATGACGATCTCGAAGACGATCGCGACGATCGTGAGCCGGATCGTCACGGGGAACGCCGACCCCATCAGCTCGGTCACCGGCTGACCGTTGAACGCGGTCCCGAAGTCGCCGGTGAAGACGTTCCCCATATACGTCAGGTATTGCTGCCACACGGGCTTGTCGAGGCCGAATTCGCTCTTGAGCTGGGCGGCCGTCGCCGGGTCGCACTGCCGCTCCCCGCACAGGCCCGCGATGGGATCGCCCATCACGTTCACCATCAGGAAGATCAGCAGCGTTGCGCCGATGAAGACCGGGATCATCTGCAGCAGACGCCGGATCACATAGCGTCCCATGGCGGGCTCCGTGGGTGGCTCCGTCGGGGGTCAGCCGACCTTGATTTCTTCGTACACCGGAACGCTGAACTGGTTCAGCGCCACATTGGAGAGCCGGTCCGAATAGCCGGCGCTGCCGTTCTGGTACCAGAGGGGAATGGCTGCCATGTTGTCCCGGACCACCTCCTCGGCCTGCTGGAAGGTGGAGACGGCCTTCGCCTTGTCCGTCTCCGCGTTGGCCTTGTCCACGAGGTCGTCGAATTCCTTGTTCGACCATTTTCCGTCGTTGGACGAGGCACCGGTGTAGTAGAGCGGCTGCAGGAAATTCTGGATCAGCGGATAGTCCATCTGCCAGCCGGCCCGGAAAGGGCCCGTCAGCTTGGACTGGGTGATCTGGTTACGGAAGTCGGCGAAGGTGCCGACCGGGTTTCCGACGCAGGCCCGGTCGTTGCCGAGCGCGTTGTTGATGGAGTTGCAGACCGCGTCCACCCACTCCTTGTGCGACCCGGCGTCCGCGTTGTACGAGATCTTGATCTGTCCGCCGGGAAGGCCGCCGCCCTCCTGGACCAGCTTCTTCGCCTGGTCCGGGTGGTACTCGCAGGCATCACCGCACAGGCCGGCCTTGAAGCCGCCCTCCTCGCCGAGGACCGGCGAGGTCCAATCCGTGGCGGGGGTGCGGGTCTTCTGGAAGATCGTGTCGGTGATCTGGTTCCGGTCGATGGCCATGGACAGGCCCTTGCGGACCTTCTCGATGCCCGGCTTGTTCCACGCCGCGTCGTAGAACGGGAAGGCGATGGTCTGGATGATGCCGGCCGGGGTGTTGATGTACCGGCCACCGAGGTCGGCCTGGACATTTCTGAGCTGTGCTGCCGGGACGTCGTCGACGAGGTCGAGATTTCCCGCCATGAGGTCGGTGTAGGCGGTGTTGTTGTCGGTGTAGACCTTGAGATCCACGCCGCCGTTCTGCGCCTTGTCGTCTCCCGGATAGCCGTCCCATCTGCGCAGGGACATCTCCGAGCCCCTGGTGTACGAGCCGACGGTGTACGGGCCGTCTCCAATTGGTTTCTTCACCCAGGCGTCATGGTCGTCGAAGAACGCCCGGGGAAGCGGGGCGAAGGCCACATAGCCGAGGGTGTCGGGGAACGACGAGAACCGCTGGTTGAGCCGGACGGTGAAAGTCCGGTCGTCGACGACCTTCAGCCCGGACAGCGTGTCGGCGGTCTGGCTGCCGGATGCCGGATGGACCTTGTCGTATCCGTCGATGTAGCCGAAGAAATAGGCGTTCCGCTGGTTGTTCTTCAGGCTTGCGCCGTAGTTCCAGGCGTCCACGAACGATTTCGCGGTGACCTTCTCGCCGTTGCTGAACTTCCAGCCGTCCTTGATGGTGATCCTGAAGTTCTGCGAGTCGGAGGTCTCGATCTTCTCGGCGAGCATGTTCTGGGCCTGGCCGGTCTTGGCGTCGTACCGCTTCAGGCCGCGGAAGATCATGTCGAGGACCTTGCCGCCCTGCACCTCGTTGGTGTTCGCCGGCTCGAGCGGGTTCTGCGGGTCGCCCCAGGAGGCACTGAGGATTCCGGAGCCGTCGCTGCCGCCGGTGCCGCCGCCGCTTCCGCCTCCGCAGGCCGTTGCCGCGAGGGCGATCGCCACCGCGCTCGCGGCCCACCGGGCGTGCGTGGCTCCACGCATGGGGTTCCTCCTCTGAGTGCGCTGTGCTCCAGCGCCGGGGCGCTGTCCCGCTATCGGACGATATAGACCAATAACGGACACATCACACATTGACCCCGCGCGTCTGGGTGCGGCGTCGGCGTCAGGAGGTCCTCTCAGCGCGTGTCTCCTCGAGCGCGACGAGCGCCGGGTCGAGGACGATGTCCTCGTCACGTGCCTCGATCGTCGGCTCCTCGGGGAAGTGGCAGGCGGTCAGATGGCCCTCGGGATTCCCTGCGATGCGGACCAGCGGCGGCTCTTCGGCCGCGCACTTGTCCTGGGCCTTCCAGCAGCGGGTGCGGAAGCGGCAGCCGGACGGCGGGTCGATCGGCGACGGCACGTCCCCGGCCAGGCGGATGCGCTCGCGCTGCTGCGTGCTGTCCGGATCCGCCTCGGGGACGGCGGACAGCAGGGCGTGCGTGTAGGGGTGCCGCGGCCGTGCGTAGAGCGTCTCCCGGTCGGCGACCTCCACGATCTTCCCGAGGTACATCACGGCGACACGCTCGGAGAAGTGGCGGACGACGGCGAGGTCGTGGGCGATGAAGAGGAAGGCGATGTCGAACTCCCGCTGCAGGTCCTGCAGCAGATTGACGACCTGGGCCTGGATGGACACGTCCAGCGCCGACACCGGTTCGTCGGCCACGATGAGCTTCGGCCGCAGGGCGAGTGCGCGGGCGATGCCGATGCGCTGGCGCTGACCGCCGGAGAACTCGTTCGGGTAGCGGTTGTAGTGCTCGGGGTTGAGGCCCACCGTCTCCAGCAGTTCCTGAGCGCGCCTCTTGTGGCCCTCCGGCGGGTTGATGCCGTTGAGCTTCATCGGCGTCTCGATGATGGTGCCGACCGTGTGCCGGGGATTCAGCGAGGAGTACGGGTCCTGAAAGATCATCTGGAGCTGCCGGCGCGCCTGCCGCATCTTCGAGACGGGCTTGTGGGTGATGTCCTCGCCGTCGAACGTGATCGTGCCGGCGGTGGGTTCCAGCAGCCGGGTGACCAGGCGGCCCGTCGTCGACTTGCCGCAGCCGGACTCGCCGACCAGGCCCAGCGACTCTCCGGCCCTGACCGAGAAGTCGATTCCGTCGACGGCGCGTACGGCCCCGATCTGCCGCTGGAACACGATGCCCTGCCGGATGGGGAAATGCTTCTGCAGACCGCTGACCTCGAGCAGGTTCTCGCCGGCCGGTGGCTTCGCGGCGGAAGCGGCCGCGGATACGGCGGAAGCGGCCTGCTGTTCGGGGCTGGGCTTGGTGGTGCTCACGGCATGCTCCTGTTCGTCCGCCGCCGTCACTTCGCGGCCCGGGCGGCTGTGCCGCGGATCTGTTTCCTGGTCTCTGCTGTGAGGTGGCACGCGGCGATGTGCCTGCCGGTGCCGGGGACCGCCAGCAGCTCGGGCCGTTCCACCGTGCAACGCCCCTGAAGCTCCCAGCCCTTGTAGGGGCAGCGCGGGTGGAAGGCGCAGCCGCCGGGGAGGTTGATCAGACTCGGCGGCGAGCCGGGGATCGGGTTCAGCCGCCGGCTGACGTCGCCGGCGATGTGCGGCATCGACTCGAGCAGCCCCCAGGTGTAGGGGTGCTCGGGCTGCTTCAGCACGTCGCGCGCTGTGCCGTACTCGATCCGGCGGCCGCCGTACATCACGAGGATGTCGTCGGCGACATCGGCCACCACGCCGAGGTCGTGCGTGATGATGATGACCGCGGAGCCGAACTCCTCCTGGAGGTCGCGGATCAGGTCCAGGATCTGCGCCTGGACGGTGACGTCCAGTGCGGTCGTGGGCTCGTCGGCGATCAGCAGCGCGGGATCGCACACGAGGGACATGGCGATCATGGCCCGCTGCCGCATGCCGCCGGAGAACTGGTGGGGGTAGTCCCTCACCCGCCGCTCGGGCTGCGGGATGCCGACCCGCCTCAGCATCTCCACCGCCCGGTCCCTGGCCTCCTTCTTGGAGACCTTGTGGTGCACCTGGAAGGCCTCGGCGATCTGGGCGCCGACGGTGAAGAAGGGGTGCAGCGCGGACAGCGGGTCCTGGAAGATCATGGAGACCGTGTCACCGCGCAGCTCGCGCATCTCGTCCTCGGGCAGGGCGACGAGTTCCCTGCCCTCCAGCCAGATCTCGCCGGAGACCTCGGCGCGCGTGCCCTTGTGCAGCCCGAGCAGGGCGAGCGAGGTCACCGACTTGCCCGAGCCGGACTCGCCGACGATGCCGAGGGTCTCGCCCTTCTCCAGGGTGAAGGACACTCCGTCGACGGACTTGACGATGCCGTCCTCGGTCGGGAAGTGCACGCGCAGGTCCCGCACGTCGAGGAAGGAGGAGGCAGGAGCGACGTCCGCGGGCTGTCGCGAGGTCGGCAGGGACACTGGCGTTTCCTTGGGGGCTGCGGGGGTCGGGTGGCAGGGGCTGCGGGATCGGGGGTCAGGGGCCTGCGGGATCGGGCGTCAGGGGCCTGCGGGATCGGGCGTCAGGCGAGGCGTACGCGGGGGTCGATGAGTCCGTACACCAGGTCGACCACCACGTTGGCGAGGACGACGAACGTGGCGGCGAAGAGAGTGGTGCCGAGGATGACCGGCAGGTCGGAGTTCTGCACCGAGTCCACCGCCAGCTTGCCGATGCCGTTGATGCCGAACACCGATTCGGTGATGACCGCCGATCCGCCGATCAGCGAGCCGACGTCCATTCCGAAGATGGTGATGATCGGAGTGATCGCGGCCCGCAGCGCGTGCTTGAGGACGACCTTGCCGGCCGGCAGGCCCTTGGCCCTGGCGGTACGTATGTAGTCCTCGCTGAAGACCTCCAGCATCGAGGAGCGCGTGAGCCGGGTGTAGAGGGCGAGGTAGAGGATGACCAGGGTCGCCCAGGGCAGGACGAGTCCCTGGAACCAGCCCGCCGGGTCCTCGGTGATCGGGGTGTAGCCGGCGGCGGGCAGGATCTGCCACTTGTCGACGAACACCCACAGCAGCAGCAGACCGACGAAGTAGATCTGCGTGGAGACGCCCACCAGCGCGAGTCCGACCGCCGCCTTGTCGGCTGCCTTGCCCCTGCGGACGGCGGCCAGCACGCCGAGGCCCACACCGAGGATCAGGAAGACCACCGCGGCGCCGAGACCGAGCGACAGGTCCGCCGGGAAGTCGTCCAGCAGGGTGGCGAGGACAGGCGTGTCGGTCTGGAAGGAGACCCCGAGGCAGGGCGCGCCGCAGTGGATGCGCATGCTCTGGTCGCCGTAGTCACGGCCCACGAAGAGCCCCTTGAAGAACTCCCAGAACTGCGTCGTGATGCCCTGGTCGAGGCCCAGCGAGTGCTTGATCTCGGCGAGACGGGAGGGGGAGCAGGTCTTACCGCAGGCCAGGAGCGCGGGGTCGGACGGCAGCGCGAAGAAGATGAAGAAGGTGATCACGCTGATCACCAGCAGGATCAGGGCCGCTGCCAGCAGGCGTCGGATGAGATATCGAAGCATGTCGTGCTGGGACCTGGCGGGTGCCCGGTCCGCCTCCCTCTAGCTGTGGGCCGATGGGCTGGTGCCTGCGCCCGGTGGGGATGGACGTGGACGGGTGCCCCGCCGGCGGCGGTCCGCCGACGGGGCGACCGGGGTTACTTCTTGACGGAGACGTGCACGAGGCTCGGTTCGGCCATGATGGTGTCCGGGATGACACCGCTCACCTTGGAGCCGCTCACGGCGCTGAAGTTCATGTACATGAGCGGAATCACGGAGGCGTCCTTCATGACCTGCTCGTCGAGGCTGCCGTAGGCGGTGTTGCGCTGGCCGATGTCGGCCATCTTCGCGATCTTGGTGATCTCCGCGTTGACCTGCGCGTCGTTCAGATACGACAGGTCCTGGTTCGCCTGCGGGTTCTTCGCGATCAGCCGGCCGTCGAACAGGGTGGGGAGGACGGTCGAGGCGTTCGGCCAGTCCGCGATCCAGTCGCCCCAGGTCAGGTCGTACTGGTTCTTGGTGTTGTCCACGGTGTTGAAGTAGTTCGCCAACTGGATCGGCACGAGGTTCACCTTGATGCCGATCTTGGCGAGGGAGGTCTTCACCGCGTCGCCGAAGTGCGCCTGCGTGGGCGTGTTCTCGATCGCCATCGACATGGTGAGCTTCGGGTCGCCTGCCTGCTTCATCAGCGCCTTGGCCTTGGTGACGTCACCGGCCGGGTTGGTGCTGTACAGGTTGAACTTCTTGTACCCGCCGATGCCGGGGCTCAGCATCGTGCTCGCGTAGTCGCCGTAGGCCGAGCCGCCGAAGGCGCCGCGGACGGTGGTCTTGTCGATCGCGTACTCGATCGCCTCGCGCACCTTGATGTCCTTGACCCTGCGGGTGTTGATCGCCAGGTAGTTGATGCCCGGAGCCGAGTTGTTGTAGTAACGCGACTTGAGCGCCGGGTCGTTGGCGAACGAGTTGAGGTCGGAGCCGGCGAGCGGGTACTGCTCGATGGCAGTCTGGGCGACCCCGCCGTCCGACTTGATCTGCTGGTCGATGGCCGCCTGGTCCTGGCCGAGCTTGAAGTCGAACTCGTCGACGTTCTGCTGCCGGATCGGGTCGGACGACGCCTGCCAGTTCTTGTTCTTGACGAGGACGAGCTCTTTGTTCTTGGTGTACGACTTGATCATGTACGGGCCGTCGGACCAGACGTGCGTGTCGTACGTCGAACCCGTGTCATGGGCCTTGGGCACCGCCGACCAGCCGGACATGGCCGTCGTCTCGTTGAAGTCGGCGACCGGCTGATTCAGATCGAAGACGACGGTGTACTTGTCCGGCGTCTGGATGGAGTCCAGCTGCTTGCCGCTGTACGGGCCCTTGTAGTCGGCGCCGCCGACGAGCCACTGCGCCGCGTACGGCGGGCCGCCGTTGATGTCGCCGGAGAAGGCGCGCTCCACCCCGTATTTGACGTCCTGGGCGGTGACTTCGCTGCCGTCCTGCCACTTGATGCCGTGGCGCAGCTTGAAGGTCCACACCGTGTCGCCCTTGCTGGGTGTTCCCGTGTCGGTGGCCAGGTCGCCGACCAGCTTCGGCGTGGAGCCCGACTCGTCCCATCCGGTGAGGGTCCGGACGAACAGCTCGTCCGTACTCTGCCCCTCGGTCGTGTAGGTGCGCTGCGGGTCGAGGTGGTCGAAGTCCGACTCGTCGAGGACCGTCAGCGTGCCGCCCTTGGCCGGGGCGCTGCCGCTGGTGTTGCTGGAGTTGCTGGAGGAACCACCGCATGCTGTGGCCCCCAGGGCCATCGCCACGGCAGTTGCCGTGAGAGCGACCGTGCGCGTTCTGCGCATCATCTGGAAACACTCCGTTCTTGACATGGGCTCGGCCTCGGCCGTCGTTCGTGGGATCGCCGGTGCCGACACTCGGGAGCAGCGCTTCAGCTGCGGCTGGCGCGGGGGTCGAGGGCGTCGCGTACGCCGTCCCCGAGGAGGTTGAGCGCGAGGACGAGGACGAGGAGCAGGACGCCGGGGATGAACAGGTACATCGGGTCCTGGAGGAAGAACTCCGAGGCGTCCGACAGCAGGGCTCCCCAGTCCGGCGCGGGCGGGACGACGCCGACGCCCAGGTAGGACAGGGCAGCCTCGGTGGAGATGTTCTGCGGGACGGCGAGCGCGAACGAGATCAGGATCGGCGCCCACAGGTTCGGGAGCAGCTGACGGAAGAGGATGTGCCGCCGGCCGGCGCTCATGATCCGCGCGGCGTCGACGAATTCCCGCTCGCGCAGGGACAGCACCTGACCGCGTACCAGGCGGGCGGTGTAGGCCCAGGCGAAGATCGCGATGTTGAGGACCAGGACCAGCAGCCGGAGGTTCTCGTCGGTACCGCCGTGGCTGTTGGTCTGCAGCGCGTTCTGGATCACCGGCGTGAGCGCGATGATGAACAGCAGCTGCGGGAACGCCAGCATCACGTCCATGATCCGCGACAGCACGGAGTCGATCCAGCCGCCGAAGTAGCCCGCCGCGAGCCCGGCCACGACGCCGACCACGGTGGACACCAGGGCCGAGGCGAAGCCGACGAAGAGCGAGGTGCGCAAGCCGTAGACGATCCGGGCGAAGAGGTCGTACCCCGTCCCCGGCTCGACGCCGAGCAGGTGGTTGAGGCTGATTCCGCCCAGTGATCCGTACGGCTGGTTGCCCGTGTCCGGGTTGATCGCCTTGTTGTCCGGGGTGATCGGCCCCCACCTGGTCAGCCAGGTGAGCACCGGGGCCAGCAGCGCGATCACGATGAACAGGAGGGTGACGACCAGTGCGGTCATCGTGACCTTGTCCCGCCTGATGCGCGTCCAGGCCATCCGGGACGGTGAGCGCCCGGCGATGGCGCTGCCGCCGCCCGGCCGGGAGCCCTGCGCCGGCTCGTCGGCCAGAAGCGCGGTGCCGCTGCCGGTCTCGACCGGCTGGTGCTGCATGGTCATCGTACGGACATCCCGGATATGAGCTCAGACTGTCGCGGGGAGCACCCGCCCAGTACATGTGCGGCCCTTGCTCTTCTCTCGCCGGCAGGGCGCGAGCAGACCGGGACCGGACGCGCGGTCGCCGTGGTGGTCGGACTCGCCATTCGGAATTGCCCCCGAGCGAAAGAGAAATGGGTGGCGGCCGTTGCCAACACCATGAGACTCTGCGGACTTTCGCAACGGAGAGCGCGACCGGTCAACCCGGATCGGGGCCGGCAGGTTGATTTTTTCTGCTTGTTGACGAGAACTGGCCAGAGCGAGATACATGAATGACTCCGGCTTGAACTGATTACTACCATTCCCTTGAAATCGCCCAGCGGCTGGGAAACACCTGTGAGGGCGGAGCCGCGGGCGTGTCCGCTCCGCTGCGGGGGCCTACATCACGCCTACGTCACGCCTACGTAAACGCTGCCGCCGGCCGCGGCAGCAGGCAGCAGGCAGCAGGCAGCAGGCAGCGCAGATCGATTCCCAAAGCTTGGGGAATAGTTGAGCACTTATTGGGCGATCGCGAATACAATTTGGACCTGAACGTCGACCCACCGGCGCCTTACGTGCGAATTCCCCCGCCGGCGAGGGCCATGTGGCGACGTACCGCTATCCGGAAGCATCGGTACCCCATACGGAACTCAAAGGTTCGACGAGTATCAAGGACATGAGGGAACCGGAACGTCGGCCCATTGACCCGAGCCAACAGGACGTGACCGGTTCCCGGGGACGCCGGAGGCCCGTGCCGCCCGGGAGGGATGGCACGGGCCTCGGTTCCGCGTTCGGTATCTCCGCCCCTCACTCCCGCACGAGGCAGAACGGGTGCCCCGCCGGGTCCGCGTACACGCGCCAACTGCGCTTGCCGTCCCGGTCGTCGAGGCTCACGGCCCCCAGCTCGAAAACCCGGGCCTCAGCCGCGTCCAGATCACCGACCCCGATGTCCAGGTGGAACTGCTGTGGAGCGGCCTGGTCGGGCCACCGCGGCGGCCGGTAGTCACCGACCTGCTGGAAGGCCAGCACCAGACCCGAGCCGGTGTGCAGGGTGGACCAGTCGTCGCCCAGCGACCATCGCCGGTCGGCCCGGTCGACCTCACCGCCGATGAGTCCCTGGTAGAAGCGGGCGAGAGCGCGGGGATCCGGGCAGTCCAGTACGACGCACTGCAGGGAACCGATGGAGCCGACCTGCTCGGACATGCACACCTCCAGGGACCGGGGTCACATCCCGCAATGCTCCCGCAGGACGGCGGTGGGAACGAGTCGAAATACCGCGCACGCCCACAACGAACAGGCGCCCAGAGCCGTTTCCGGCCCTGGGCGCCCGCGTCGGCGTGAATGCCGGACTCACGCCGCGTGCACGACGTCCTTCTCCTCCGCGAAGTGGCACGCCGACTCGTGCGCGGCCGGGGTGTCCTGGCCGGCGAACCGCTCGGGGACCGCGAGCAGCGGCACCTCGGTGGCGCACTTGTCCTGAGCCTTCCAGCAGCGGGTGCGGAAGCGGCAGCCGGACGGCGGGTTCGCGGGCGAGGGCACGTCCCCGGTGAGGATGAGGCGCTCGCGGCCCTCGCGGGCCTCCGGGTCGGGCACCGGGACCGCCGACAGCAGCGCCTGCGTGTAGGGGTGCGTCGGGTGGTCGTAGATCTGGGTGTCCGTGCCGATCTCGGCCATCTTGCCGAGGTACATCACGCCGACCCGGTCCGAGATGTGCCGGACGATCGACAGGTCGTGCGCGATGAAGATGTAGGACAGGTTGAACTCGTCCTGCAGCTTCTCCATCAGGTTGATGACCTGCGCCTGGACGGACACGTCCAGGGCGGAGACCGGCTCGTCGCAGATGATGATCTCGGGGTTGAGCGCGAGGCCGCGGGCGATGCCGATGCGCTGGCGCTGACCGCCCGAGAACTGGTGCGGATAGCGGTTGATGTACTCGGGGTTGAGACCGACGACGTCCAGCAGCTCCTGGACCCGCTTGCGCCGGTCGCCCTTCGGAGCCGCCTCGGGGTGGATGTCGAAGGGCTCGCCGATGATGTCGCCCACCGTCATACGGGGGTTGAGCGAGGTGTACGGGTCCTGGAACACCATCTGGATGTTCCGGCGGACCGCCTTCAGCGCACGCCCGGACAGCCTGGTGATGTCCTGGCCCTTGTAGAAGACCTCACCCGCGGTGGCCCGCTCCAGGTTCATCAGCAGCTTGGCCACGGTGGACTTGCCGCAGCCGGACTCGCCGACGATGCCGAGCGTCTCACCCTGGTAGAGGTCGAAGGAGACCCCGTCCACGGCCTTGACCGCACCGACCTGCCGCTTGAAGAGGATGCCCTGGGTCAGCGGGAAGTGCTTGACCAGGTTGCGCACCTGCAGGATCGGCTCGCCGCGCTCGACGGGCGCCTCGATGGCGGCGACCGCCTCGGCCTCCGAATGAGCGTCGACGACCGCCACGTCGGTGACGTTCGGAGTCGCGTCCACGGCGTCCTTCTGCTCGTCGGACTTCTTGAGCTCAGCCATGGATGGTCTCCTTCCAGAAGTGGCACGCGCTGCCGCGGCCGACCAGCTCGCTGCCGTCCCGCTCGGTCACCGGCTGCAGCGCGGGCACCTCCGTACGGCAGATGTCCTGCGCCTTCGGGCAGCGCGGGTTGAACGCACAACCGGTCGGGATACGCAGCAGGTTGGGCGGCAGGCCCTTGATCGCGTACAGCTCCTGGCCCTTCTGGTCCAGGCGCGGGATCGAGTCGAGCAGGCCCCGGGTGTACGGGTGCGCGGGGCGCTTGTAGAGCTCGTGGACCGGGGCGCGCTCGACGATCCGGCCCGCGTACATCACCGCGATCTTGTCGGCGACGTCCGCGACCACACCCAGGTCGTGGGTGATCAGGATCAGGCCCATGTTGTACTCGCGCTGCAGCTCCGCGAGCAGGTCCATGACCTGGGCCTGGACCGTCACGTCGAGGGCCGTGGTGGGCTCGTCGGCGATGATCAGGTCCGGCTCCAGGGCCAGCGCCATGGCGATCATGATGCGCTGGCGCATACCGCCCGAGAACTGGTGCGGGTAGTCGTTCACGCGGGCCACGGCGGCCGGGATCTTCACCCGGTCCATCAGCTCGATGGCCTTGGCCTTGGCTTCCTTCTTGGACAGGCCCTGGTGGACACGGAACATCTCGCCGAGCTGGTAGCCGACGGTCAGCACCGGGTTCAGCGAGCTGAGCGCGTCCTGGAAGATCATGGCGATCCGCCGGCCGCGGATCTTGCGGCGCTCCTCGGCGGACATCTTCAGCATGTCCTGGCCGCGGAAGAGGATCTCGCCCTGCGGGATCGACGCCGGCGGCATGTCGAGGATGCCCATGATCGCCTGCGCGGTCACGGACTTGCCGGAACCGGACTCGCCGAGAACGGCGAGCGTCTCACCGGCGCTCACGCTGTAGTTGACGCCGTTGACGGCCTTGACCAGACCCTCGCGGGTCTTGAACTCGACGTGCAGGTCACGCACTTCGAGCAGCGGGCCGCCGCTGTCCTCGCCGTCGCGCGGCGAGGGCACGGAAACTTCTTCGATGACGGTCACGTACGCCTCCCTCAGCGCATCTTCGGGTCGAGGGCGTTACGGACGGCCTCACCGAGCATGATGAACGCCAGCACCGTGATGCTGAGCATGATCGACGGATAGAGCATGATCCACTTGGCGACGCGGATCGAGTTGCCGCCGTCGGAGATGTCGTTGCCCCACGAGACGCCGTTCAGGCCGAGGCCCAGGTAGGACAGCGTGGCCTCGGCACCGATGTAGACACCGAGCGAGATGGTGGCGACGACGATCACCGGGGCGAGGGTGTTCGGCAGGATGTGCCGGAACATGATGCGCGGCGTGCCGGCGCCGAGCGCCTTGGCGGCCTGCACGTAGTCCGACTGCTTGGTGGTGATGACCGCGCCGCGCATGACGCGGGCGATCTGGGTCCAGCCGAAGAAGGAAAGGGCGCCGATGACCACCCAGATGGTGCGGTTCGTGAAGGAGTTCAGCACGACCATCGTGCCGAGCAGGAACGGGATGCCGAAGAACACGTCCGTCAGCCGGGACAGGATCGAGTCCAGGACGCCGCCGAAGTAGCCGGCGAACATGCCGATCAGGCCGCCCACGATGGTGACCGCGATGGTGGTGCCGAAGCCGACGGCCACGGAGGCCCGGGTGCCGTAGATGACACGCGCGTACACGCTGCGGCCCTGGGCGTCGTAGCCCAGCCAGTCGGGCGAGCCGACGTCGCTCAGCTTCGGCTTCTGGATGTAGTGCTTCGCCAGGTCGCCGAGGATCGGGTCCGCACCGGTGAACCAGCCGGGGAAGAAGGTGATGAGCAGCAGGAACACGATCAGCAGGCTGGAGACGATGAAGATCCAGCTGCGGCGCAGATCGACCCAGGCGTCGCCCCAGAGGCTGCGCGCCTTCTCGGGCTTGGGGTCGGCGGCCGGTGCGGCCGCGGCCGCGTCCGCGGGCTCCGTGCCGACGTCCTTGGTGGCGGTTTTGGTCACGTCAGGCATAGCGAATCCTCGGGTCCAGGACCGCGTAGAGCAGGTCGACAAGAAGGCTGGCGAGGAGGTAGACGAGGACCAGGATGGTCACCAGACCGACCAGGGTCGTGCCCTCGCGACGCGTGATGGCATCGGCGATCGTGCCGCCCACGCCATGGATGTTGAAGATGCGCTCGGTGACGACGGCGCCGCCCATCAGCGTGCCGAGGTCGGTGCCCAGGTAGGTGACCACCGGGATCAGCGAGTTGCGCAGGAGGTGGACGCCCACCACACGGCGCCGCGGGAGGCCCTTGGCGATGGCCGTGCGGACGTAGTCGGCGCGCAGGTTCTCGGCGATCGACGTCCGGGTGAGCCGGGTGACATAGGCCAGGGAGGCGGTGCCCAGGACGACGGCCGGCAGGATGAACTGGGTGAGGTCGGTGTCGTCGCTGACGCTGGGGGCCACCCATCCGAGCTGGTCGGCGAAGACCATCTGGAGGATGAAGCCGAGGACGAAGACCGGCATCGAGATCAGCAGGAGCGTGAGCACCAGGATCGTGTTGTCGGTGACCCGGCCGGCGCGCAGACCGCTGACGATACCGAGCGCGAGGCCCAGCACCGCCTCGAACGCGAAGGCCAGACCGGCCAGACGCAGCGTCACCGGGAAGGCGTCGCCGAGCACGTCCGTGACCGGGCGGCCGCTGGCAATCTGGGTGCCGAAGTCGCCATGCAGGACCATGTCCTTCATGTAATTCCAGTACTGCACCAGGATCGGCTGGTCCAGGCCGTACTCATGTCTCAGCGCCGCGATGACCTGCGGGCTGCCGGCCTTGTCGCCGAAGAGCCCGCGCACGGGGTCACCGGGCAGGGCATAGACCATGAGAAAGATCAGCAGAGTTGTCCCGATGAATACCGGGATCATCTGGAGCAGTCGTCGTGCGACGTAGCGCCCCATCGTGCCTCCATGTCAGTTCCGGCGGCAGCCGACGGGCCCTTCCCCCGCGCATCACCTGAAGATGCGCGTGGAAAGGGCCCCCCAGCCACAGCCGTCCGCCTCGGGGTGCGGCCCGTCGTGCGGCGCCGCACCCGCGATCGGGGCTGCTAGCGATTACTTCTTCTTGACCTCGACGCCGGTCAGGATCGGGTCGCCGTCCTGGGCGTACTTGACACCGGAGACGTTCTCCGAGTAGCCCGCGTTGACCTTGTAGTACCAGAGCGGGATGCTCGGCATGTAGTCAGGCAGCTTCTTCTCGAGGTCCTGGTACAGCTTCTCCGACTCCTCCAGCGAGCCGGCGGCGTCGGCCTGCTTGATCAGGCTGTCGACCTCCTTGTTGGAGAAGCCGCTCTGGTTGCCCGCGGAGTGGGTACCGAACAGGTCGCGCAGGAAGTTCGCGTTGAACGGGTAGTCGAGCACCCAGCCGGAGCGGTACAGCGACTTGACTTCGTGGGCGTCACGGGCGTTCAGGTCGGCCTGGAAGTCGGCCTTCGAGTCGCCGGAGCACTTGACGCCGGTGGCCTTGGTGATCGAGTTGCAGACCGCCTCGACCCAGTCCTTGTGGCCGCCGTCGGCGTTGTACTGGATGGTGATGGCATTGCCGGGAACGCCGCCGCCCTCCTTGATGAGCGCCTTCGCCTTGGTCGGGTCGTACTTGAAGATGTCGGTGCCCAGGTCAGCCTGGTAACCCTGAACGCCCTTGGCGACCCAGCCGGTTGCGGGCTCACGCGTGCCCTGGAGCACGGTCTTGGTGATGGTGTCGCGGTCGATCGCCATCGACAGGCCCTGCAGGACCTTGGGGTCGATGTCCTTCCACTGCTTGGTGTAGAAGGCCGGGGCGATCGTCTGGATCGCGGAGTAGGCCTGGTCCACGGCACGGTCGCCGAGGTCCGTCTTGTAGACGGGCAGGTCCTTGGGCGCGATCTGACGCAGGACGTCGACGTTGTTCGACTTCAGGTCCTGGTAGGCGGTCTCCAGGCTGGTGTAGTTCTTGAAGACCACACCGCCGTTCTTCGCCTTGTTGGAGCCCTTGTAGTCGTCGTAGCGCTCGACCTTGATCTGCTTCTTGTGGTCCCAGCTGACGAACTTGTAGGGACCGTTGCCGACCGGCTTCTCACCTGCGGCGGCCGGGTCCTTGTAGAAGGACTCGGGCAGCGGGGAGAAGACCTCGTAGCCCAGCTTGTAGATGAAGTACGGGATCGGGGTGGTGAGGGTGATGGTGAAGGTGGTGTCGTCGACGACCTTCAGACCCTTCATCTCCGTGGCCTTCGGCTTGCCCTTCTCGGGCGCGACGTCGGAGTAGCCCTCGATGTCGGAGTACCAGAAGCTGTTGGTCTGCTTGTTCTTCGGCTGGGCGGCCCAGTTCCACGCCTTGACGTAGGACTCGGCGGTCACCGGGGTGCCGTCGTGGAACTTCCAGCCCGACTTCAGCTTGACCGTGAAGGTCTTGTTGTCCTTCGAGTCGACCGACGATGCGTTCATCATGACGATCTTGCCGCTCGAGTCGTAGTCCACCAGCCCGGTGAACAGCGCTCGCGTCACGATGCTGCCGTTGGACTCCATGGTGTTCGCGGGCTGCAGCGGGTTCTGCGGCTCGCCGACCTCGATGGAGAACACGCCGTTCGGGTCCACCGCGGCCTTGCTGTCGCCGCCCTTGTCCCCGTCGCCGCCACCACAGGCGGTTGCTGCCAACGCGACGACGATCGCCCCCGCGACCCACTTGGCGCTCTTGGCACCGCGCATGGGTTCCTCCTCATGAGTCCACTTGTTCACTGCAAGAGGGGGCACATGACACGACGCCGCCACCCCTGACGGCGAAGAGATCCGGTGCCCCAGTGTGCTCGTGAGTCGGCGCTCCCCACAGCGCGTGACCCATTGACCCGAGCTCTACGCGCCTAACTATTAGCCATGGGGTACGGCCCGGCCACACCCTTTTGGTCTCGGTTCGATCACACCTGACGCGAACTTAGTCCAAAATCCGGACAAACCGATCCTAGATAGATGGACGCGAAACGGACGCGTTACATATCTATCGGGCAACGCTGTCCGCATTCCGGACAGTCGATCAAGGAAAAGGGGTTGTGGACATGGCGATGATCTGCCATACCCTTCCCGGCGTCCCGCGCCTGAACCCTCGGGCGTCCTAACAGGAAGGGTAGCTGCCAGTCCCCGCGCGTAGATATGGGTGTGACGCGCATCCCTGGCAACTGTGGTACCGGCTGGATGTTTCGGCGGAATGCCGGGGCTGTGTCTGTCAGCGGAAGCTGCGCTGGGGCCGGACACAGGGGAACCGTACGACGTGGGTTGTGCCCACCCTCCCCCAGCTACCGCTGGGAGGTGCCCCCAGCCCTGCGGAACGATTGCCCACAACAGTCGGCCGCTAGCCGCCCGACGGCCGACCCACGCACCGGACGTAGGCGCCCCAGCCCACCACCGCCCGCACGCGGCGGCAAACAGCAAGCTCGCCGCGCAGCCCTGGGGCTGCGCGGCGAGCTTGTCTACGGCACAGGCACAGCGCCCAGCGTCACGCGTGCTTGGCGCGCGAAGCCGAGCGAGCGCGGTCCCGCTGGTCCAGCACCACCTTGCGGATGCGGACGGCCTCCGGGGTCACCTCGACGCACTCGTCGTCGCGGCAGAACTCCAGCGACTGCTCCAGCGAAAGCTTGCGCGGCGGGACGATCGCCTCGAACGAGTCGGCCGAGGACGACCGCATGTTCGTGAGCTTCTTCTCCTTGGTGATGTTCACGTCCATGTCGTCGGAGCGCGAGTTCTCGCCGACGATCATGCCCTCGTACACCTCTGTGCCGGGGTCGGTGAACAGCACACCGCGCTCCTGCAGGTTCGTCATAGCGAACGCGGTGACGGCGCCGGCGCGGTCGGCGACCAGCGAACCGTTGTTACGGGTCGTCAGCGTGCCGAACCACGGCTCGTGGCCCTCGTGGATGGAGTGGGCGATGCCCGTCCCGCGCGTGCCGGTCAGGAACTCCGTACGGAAGCCGATCAGACCGCGGGACGGTACGACGAACTCCATGCGGACCCAGCCGGAGCCGTGGTTGGACATGTTGTCCATGCGGCCCTTGCGGACGCCCATGAGCTGCGTGACCGCGCCCATGTGCTCCTCGGGCACGTCGATCGTCATGCGCTCGACGGGCTCGTGGACCTTGCCGTCGACCTCCTTGGTGACGACCTGCGGCTTGCCGATGGTCAGCTCGAAGCCCTCGCGGCGCATCTGCTCGACCAGGATGGCGAGCGCGAGCTCACCACGGCCCTGGACCTCCCAGGCGTCCGGGCGCTCGGTGTCGAGCACACGGAGGGAGACGTTACCGATCAGCTCGCGGTCGAGACGGTCCTTGACCTGGCGGGCGGTGACCTTGCGGTCCTTGACCGCGGCCTTGGCGTCCGCGCCCTTGCCGGTGCCACCACGGCCGACCAGCGGCGAGGTGTTCGTACCGATGGTCATGGAGATCGCCGGCTCGTCGACCGTGATCAGCGGCAGCGCGATCGGGTTCTCGGGGTCGGCGAGGGTCTCGCCGATCATGATGTCCGGGATACCGGCGACTGCGCAGATGTCACCCGGGCCGGCCTTCTCGGCGGGCTTGCGGGTGAGCGCCTCGGTCATCAGCAGCTCGGTGATGCGCACGTTGGACATCGTGCCGTCGCGCTTGATCCACGTGACGGTCTGGCCCTTGCGCAGCTCGCCCTGCTCGACGCGGAGCAGCGCGATACGGCCGAGGAAGTTGTCGGCGTCGAGGTTGGTGACGTGGGCCTGGAGCGGGGCCTCCTCGTCGTACGACGGGGCCGGGATGGTGTCCAGGATCGTCGAGAAGAACGGCTCCAGGCTGTCGCTGTCGGCCGGGACGGTGCCGTCCTCCGGCTTGGTCAGCGAGGCGATGCCGTCGCGGGCGCAGGCATAGACGATCGGGAACTCGATCTGGTCCTCGTCCGCGTCCAGGTCCAGGAACAGGTCGTACGTCTCGTTGACGACCTCGTCGATCCGGGAGTCCGGGCGGTCCGTCTTGTTGATGCAGAGGATCACCGGGAGGCGGGCGGCGAGGGCCTTGCGCAGCACGAAGCGGGTCTGCGGGAGGGGGCCCTCGGAGGCGTCGACGAGGAGGACGACGCCGTCGACCATCGACAGGCCGCGCTCGACCTCGCCGCCGAAGTCGGCGTGGCCGGGGGTGTCGATGATGTTGATCGTGATGGGGTCCCCGCCGGCCTTCGGGTGGTACTTCACCGCGGTGTTCTTGGCGAGGATCGTGATGCCCTTCTCACGTTCCAAGTCGTTCGAGTCCATCATCCGCTCGTCGAGGTTTTCGGCGGCGTGGGCTGCGAAGGCGCCGGCCTGCTTCAGCATGCCGTCGACGAGGGTGGTCTTGCCGTGGTCGACGTGGGCGACGATGGCGACGTTGCGGATGTCTTGGCGCGTGGCCATGGTGCGGCGTACTCCCGGAGTGGTGAGGACGGCCTCGCGGACGTCTACGTCCCGCGGACCCTGCCGGGCTGGACACGCCACGGCCTCACCCCATCGTACGGGGCCCTCCGGGGTAGGGCTTCCTCGGGCCGTTTGGGCGCCCCTTCTTCAGAGGGCGCGCTGGGGCCGGAGTGCCGCCCCGACGTCGGGGTTTCTGCCTCACGCGCACGTGCCGTACGACCTGGGTTGTGCCCACCCTTTCCCATTGCCTCAAGGGCATGGGAGGTACCCCCATCGCCTGGGGGCACCTCCCAGCGGTAGCTGGGGGAGGAACGCATGCCCACAACGGGAGCGGCGGGCCTGCCACAACGGTGGCGGTCAGCGGGTCGGGCTTCCCTTGGGGGCGCCCGGGTGGATCCCCGCCTTCAGGAAGCCCATGTCCTCGTAGACCGGGGTCTCGAAGCCGAAGGCGCCGGCGTTGGCGAGGTTGGGGCGGGCGGCCACCAGCTCGGGGCGCTGGTAGAGGGGGATGGAGCCGGCCGCCGCCCAGATGCGGGCGTCGGCCTGCTTGATCAGCGACGTCGCCTCCTTCTCGTCCAGCTCGGCGACCGCCTGGTCGAAGAGCTGGTCGATCTGGTCGGTGCCGACACGCGTGTAGTTCTGCCCGATGCTCAGCGAGCCGTCCGCAGCGGGCACCGGCTTGCCGAAGATCGGCTGGTCGTCGGTCGCCGGGAAGGCGGTCGCGGGCCACGAGTACAGCGCGAGGTCGTACTGGCCGGACGCGATGTGGTCCTTGAAGTAGCTGTCGTCGGAGACCCTCGAGATCTCCGTGCGGATTCCGACGGCCTCCAGCATCCGCGAGATCCGGTCGCCCACGGTGCGCAGCTGTTCCGATCCGGGGCCCGAGGGGAGCACGAAGCGGAGCGTCAGCGGCTTGCCGTCCTTGGCCAGCTGGCCCTCGGCGAGAGCGTCGGCCACGGCACCGGCCGGCGACGCCGTGGTCCCGCTCGGCTTGGGGGCCGCGGTGCCCTGCGGCGCGTACGCGCCCGGGACGCCGCGTCCGCTGGCCTGCTGCCTGCCGTCCTGGCCCCGCGGATCCTGCTGCTTCTCCTGGTCGGCATCGGCGGGCACGAGCAGGGCGTCGGCCTGACGGACGAGCGCCGCGCGCTGGAGAGCGACGGCCGGGGAGGGCGCGAGCACCGCCCTGCCGATGTCGCCGGGCTTGCCGTCCGCCCGGTCGTCCTGCCCGGGCTTGCCGTCCTCCCGGCCGTCGTGCCCCGGCTTGTCGTCCTCCTCGCCCACGATGTAGACACCGTCGTCGTCTCCGGCGGCGTCCTCCTCCGCACCGGCCTCGGTGGACCGCTCGGTGCTCTTCGAGGTGTCGGCGGACCCGCCCGGTGCCCCGCCGGCCGGCTTGCCGGAGTCCCGGCCCTGGCTGCCCGCGGCGTTTCCGTTCTTCTTGCCCTTGTCCGTGCTGCCCGGCACCCACCCGGCGTCCGCGAGCAGCGCCCGCGCCGCCTTGGTGTCCTGGCCTCCGATGGCCCCGCTGTTGTCGGAGTACGCCGCCTGGCCGGCCAGCGCGAGATGGCTGCCGACCGGCTCGGCGGGCAGGCCGAGCGGCGTCAGTACGAGCCGGGCGAGCTCGTCGCGGTCGATGGCGCGGGCCACGGCGCGGCGTACACGCTCGTCGGCGAGCGGACCCTGGGCGCCGTTGAGGGCGAGCTGCGTGTAGGCGGGCTCCAGCGACTTGCGGAGGACGAAGTCGCGCAGGCCCGACTGCTCCTCGTCGTACTTCTCGACCGCCTCGCTCCGCTTCGCGCGGTCGAGCTTCTCGGCCTCGGCCGCCTGCTGGTCCGAGCCGTGTGCGACGGCCCAGGAGCGCAGCGCCTGGCCGGGGGTGGTCTCGGCGGCGGGCCCGCTCAGGGGCTGTGCCCCCTGGGCCGCCTTGTCGCGGGCGGCGAGTGCGATGCGCTGCGCGTCGGACGGCTCGACGTCGGCGAGGTCGAGGCGGCCGTCGGCGAGCGCGGCGGCCCGCTGGTCGCGCGGCACGGCGCGCAGCACGATCTGGGAGAGCTTGGCCGGCCGGCCCCACCAGCGCGGGTTGCGCTCCAGCGTCACATCGCCCGCCGCCCGGTCGATCTTCGTGAGGACGAACGGCCCGGAGCTGACCTTCAGCTTGGCCCGCGCACCGTCGTTGAAGGTGTCCGGGGTGCCCATGACGTCCTTCGGGTACAGCGGCGAGAACAGCGAGCGCCAGTCCGCGTACGGCTTGCCGAAGGTGACCCGTACCTCCAGGTCGTTGGCGCCCTTCTCGACCTTCTCGATCCGGTCGTAGCCGGCGTTGCGCGCCGTCCAGTACGCGGTGTCCTTGCCGGACAGGGCCCGCCACTGGGCGGCGAAGTCGGGGGCGCCGATCTCGCGGCCGTCGCTCCACACCGCCTGTTGGTTGATCTTGTACAGCACGACCTGCTTGGGTTCGCGCGCGACGACCTCGGCGGACTCCAGGAAGTCGGGGTTGCGCTGCGGGCGGCTCAGCGCGTCGAGCCGGAACAGGGACGGCAGGACGGCGCCGGCGATGCGCGAGGTGGTCGCGTCGGCGTCGGCCTGGAAGGCGTTGAGCGTCTCGGGCATCGCGTCGACGGCCCAGTGGAGGGTGCCGCCGTCGCTGATCAGCTCGCGCCCCGCCGACGCGACGTCCTGCCCGGCGGTCGGGCGGCTCGCCTCCTCGCTGTCGCTGCTGCAGCCGGTCAGGGCCGGCGCGACGAGCACTCCGGCCGCGAGGAGCGCGACGCATCGCAGGACAGGGCGCAGCCTGACGACGTCGAGAGACATCACTACTGGTACCTCCGGGGCTCGCGGTCGCCCGCCGCCGCCGTCCGGGCAGGATCGGACCGGGACTGCTCAGGTTGTACGGAATGCAGTGTGGAAGCCGAATATGGAGCTGATCACACGTATCGCCCTACTGAAGTGGATCGTTCGGGTTTGCCGGCAGCGACACGGCGGCGAGAGCCCCGACGTCACCCATGCGGCGCAAGTGGCGAACGGAGGCGGTCGGGGCTCCTGTGAGCACGGAGTTTCTGCGTGACCAGGGGAGCCGCTGGGCTGATCGGGGGCGCGTATGGGGCGCATGCGTGGCACACGAGCCAGGAATCCGGCCGTATCCCTTCACAAGGCCAGATGTGACGCGCGACACTCGCAGGCGCGTGAGCGTTGCCACCGCAATTGCGGAAGTGAGGGCAAGTCATGTCCCTGCAGGACGATCTGACCGCCGTACAACGCTGCATCGACGACCTCGTCCGGTCCCTCGGCCGGCTCGAGCGGCACGCCGGGAGCAGCCTGGAGATCCGCCGGGTACGCACGGACGCCGCTCATCTGCGGGAGAGCGTCGCGCTGCTGCGCGAGGCCGCGCCCGCCCTCCGGGCGCAGAAGAAGCCCGAACTCGTCGGCATCCCGGACACGCCGTACGACAGCACGCTGTGGACGGACTCGGACGACGAGGGGCTGGGCGCCCGCGACCGGCACGCTCCCTGACCAGCCCGGCCTGCCCCGGAGGCGAACCGAGCCACAAAAATGAGGGAGTGGAACTTCATTGGCCACCGGCACCGAACCACATCTGAATACGGGCGGCGTACGCCAAGGCACCCGCGCCGCCATCCCCGCCCCGCATCTGCGGACCGACCGCTGGTGGCTGGCGCCCGCCGCGACGGCGGCCGGGCTGCTGGCCTTCGTCGTCTACTCGACGTGGCGGGCCTTCTCGAACGCCCACTACTACTCGGCGCCCTACGTCTCGCCGTTCTACTCGCCCTGCCTGGCCGAGAACTGCAAGCCGATGCACGCGGGCCCGAACTGGGAGATCTTCGGGAGCTGGTGGGGCCTGTCCCCCGCCCTGCTCGTCCTGATCTTCCCGCTGGGCTTCCGGCTGACCTGCTACTACTACCGCAAGGCCTACTACCGGGGCTTCTGGGCGTCCCCGCCGGCCTGCGCGGTCGCCGAGCCGCACAGGAAGTACACCGGTGAGACCCGCTTCCCGCTGATCCTGCAGAACATCCACCGCTACTTCTTCTACGTGGCGATCCCGGTGGCGGGCATCCTGACGTACGACACGGTGCTCACCTTCCGCGACGAGAACTACGAGTGGGGCCATATGGGCCTCGGCACGCTCGTCTTTCTGGTCAACATCGTGCTGATCTGGGCGTACACCTTCTCCTGCCACTCCTGCCGGCACATCGTCGGCGGCAAGCTGAAGCACTTCTCCAAACATCCGGTGCGCTACCGGCTGTGGAGTTGGGTCGGCAGGCTCAACGCCCGGCACATGCAGCTCGCATGGGCGTCGCTGGTGAGCGTCGCGCTCGCCGACTTCTACGTGTACCTCCTCGCCAGCGGCGCCTTCGACGATCCGAGGCTGTTCTGAAATGGAAGGTGCCTGATGTCCGAAGTGGAACGGCAGCAGTGGGACGTCGTCGTGGTGGGGGCCGGCGGCGCGGGGCTGCGGGCCGCGATCGAGGCGCGTGAGCAGGGTGCGCGTACGGCCGTGATCTGCAAGTCGCTGTTCGGCAAGGCGCACACGGTGATGGCCGAGGGCGGCATCGCGGCGGCCATGGGCAACGTCAACGAGCGCGACAACTGGCAGGTCCACTTCCGCGACACGATGCGCGGCGGCAAGTTCCTCAACCAGTGGCGGATGGCCGAGCTGCACGCCCAGGAGGCCCCGGACCGGGTCTGGGAGCTGGAGACCTGGGGCGCGCTGTTCGACCGTACGAAGGACGGGCGGATCTCGCAGCGGAACTTCGGCGGGCACGAGTATCCGCGGCTCGCGCACGTCGGCGACCGTACGGGCCTGGAGCTGATCCGCACGCTCCAGCAGAAGATCGTGTCGCTGCAGCAGGAGGACAAGCGCGAGTCCGGCGACTACGAGGCGCGGCTGAAGGTCTTCCAGGAGTGCACGGTGACGCGGGTGCTCAAGGACGGAGACGGACGCGTCTCGGGCGTCTTCTGCTACGACCGCGAGTCGGGCCGCTTCTTCGTCCTCGAGGCGCCCTCGGTCGTCATGGCCACCGGTGGCATCGGCAAGTCCTTCAAGGTGACGTCGAACTCGTGGGAGTACACGGGTGACGGGCACGCGCTGGCGCTGCTGGCCGGGGCGCCGCTGCTGAACATGGAGTTCGTGCAGTTCCACCCGACCGGGATGGTCTGGCCGCCGTCGGTCAAGGGCATCCTCGTCACCGAGTCGGTCCGCGGGGACGGCGGGGTGCTGCGCAACTCCGACGGCAAGCGGTTCATGTTCGACTACATCCCGGACGTCTTCAAGGACAAGTACGCCGAGTCGGAGGACGAGGCCGACCGCTGGTACGACGACCCGGACAACAACCGGCGCCCGCCCGAGCTGCTGCCACGCGACGAGGTGGCGCGGGCCATCAACGCCGAGGTGAAGGAGGGGCGCAGTTCGCCGCACGGCGGGGTCTACCTGGACGTGTCGACGCGTATGCCCGCCGAGGTGATCAAGCGCAGGCTGCCGTCCATGTACCACCAGTTCAAGGAGCTCGCGGACGTCGACATCACGGCCGAGGCGATGGAGGTCGGCCCGACCTGCCACTACGTGATGGGCGGCATCGCGGTCGACTCGGACACGGCGGCGGCCCGCGGGGTGCCCGGTCTGTACGCGGCCGGCGAGGTCGCGGGCGGCATGCACGGCTCCAACCGGCTCGGCGGGAACTCGCTGTCCGACCTGCTGGTCTTCGGGCGGCGGGCGGGGCTGCACGCGGCCGAGTACGCGGCCGGGCTCACCGGGGAGCGCCGCCCGGCCGTGGACGCCGAACAGGTGGACGCGGCGGCGGCCGAGGCGCTGCGCCCGTTCTCGGCGGAGGGCCCGACACCCGGCGAGCCGCCCGAGAACCCGTACACGCTCCACCAGGAGCTCCAGCAGACGATGAACGACCTGGTCGGCATCATCCGCCGCGAGGCGGAGATGGAGCAGGCGCTGCGCAAGCTCGGCGAGCTGCGGGTGCGGGCGCGGCGCGCCGGGGTCGAGGGGCACCGCCAGTTCAACCCGGGCTGGCACCTGGCCCTCGACCTGCGCAACATGCTGCTGGTCAGCGAGTGCATCGCGCGGGCTGCGCTGGAGCGTACGGAGAGCCGCGGCGGCCACACCCGCGAGGACCACCCGACGATGGACCGCGAATGGCGGCACATCAACCTGCTGTGCCGGCTCGCCGACCCGACGGGCGGTCTCGCGGCCACCGACCCGGTCCGCGGCCAGATCTCCCTGGAGCGGGAGACGACCGAGCCGATCCGACCCGACCTGCTCGCCTTGTTCGACAAGGAGGAGCTGGTCAAGTACCTCGCCGAAGAGGAGCTGTACGAATGAGTTCGTACGAGGCGCGATTCAAGGTGTGGCGGGGGGACGCCGAGGGCGGGGGCCTGGAGGACTTCAAGGTCGAGGTGAACGACGGCGAGGTCGTCCTCGACATCATCCACCGCCTCCAGGCCACCCAGGCCCCCGATCTCGCGGTGCGCTGGAACTGCAAGGCCGGCAAGTGCGGTTCGTGCAGCGCCGAGATCAACGGCCGGCCCCGGCTGATGTGCATGACCCGCATGTCCGTGTTCTCCCGGGAGGAGACCATCACGGTGACGCCGCTGCGGGCGTTCCCGGTGGTACGGGACCTTGTGACGGACGTCGGTTTCAACTACGCGAAGGCGCGGGAGATCCCTTCGTTCGTGCCGCCCGCGGGGCTGGGTCCGGGGCAGTACCGGATGCAGCAGGAGGACGTCGACCGCTCGCAGGAGTTCCGCAAGTGCATCGAGTGCTTCCTGTGCCAGGACACCTGCCATGTGGTGCGCGACCACGAGGAGAACAAGGCGGCGTTCGCCGGCCCCCGCTTCCTGATGCGGGTGGCCGAACTGGACATGCACCCGCTGGACGCGGCGGAGGCGTCCGGCATCGACCGGAAGCGAACAGCCCAGGACGAGCACGGCCTCGGCTACTGCAACATCACCAAGTGCTGCACGGAGGTGTGTCCCGAGGGCATCAAGATCACGGACAACGCCCTGATCCCCCTGAAGGAACGGGCGGTCGACCGCAAGTACGACCCGCTGGTCTGGCTGGGCTCGAAGATCGGGCGACGGTCTTCTCGGGGGTCTCAGGGGTCTCAGGGGTCCTCGTAGGGTGCGACCGGCCTTGGGTCGCGGCAGAACAGAACTGGTCATACGCTCACAGACGTGACGTCTCCCTCGAGCCGAGAGCCGTCGCACAGTGGCGTATGCCCGTCACACGGCGCACGCATCGCGTATGCCCTGATATGCGCGCTGGCGGCACTGTGCTGGCTCATGGTGCCCGCCCAGGGCGCCCGCGCGGACGACCCGATCACGCTCTCCCGCACCGGCCAGATCACGGACAGGGTGGGCGCGCTGGGCGACCGCAAGGACGCCGTCGTTACGGCCCTCGACAACCTCGACCACAAGCACGACATCCAGCTCTTCGTCGCCTACGTCCGTGACTTCTCCGGCCGCGCCCCGCAGAGCTGGGCCGACACGACCGCACAGCGCAACGGGCTCGGGCTGAACGACGTACTGCTGGCCGTGGCCACGCACGACCGGCAGTACGCGTACTCGGTCGACCAGGACATGAAGCTGACCGACGCCGAGCTGCGCGACGTCGCACAGACCGCGATCGAGCCCGCGCTGCGGCAGAACGACTGGGCGGGCGCCGCCATCGGCGCCGCGAACGGCATCAGCGCGTCCCTCTCGGGCCGGCCGGTGCCCACGCCGACGATCACCCCGGGCGAGGCCGACCCCGGCGGCGCCGGCGGCGAGAACGCCACCGCTGATCTCATCGTGCCGATCGTGGTGCTGGGCGCTGTCGTCGCCGTCGCCGCGTACGCGTTCACCCGGCGCCGCAGGCGCGTGACGACCCGTACGACGCCGGGCGGCGGGTGGGGCGCGCACGGCGAGCGGGCCGTGCCCCTGTCCGAGCTCGACCAGCGGGCGAGGCAGCTGCTCGTCGAGACGGACGACGCGGTGCGCACCAGCTCCGAGGAACTCGGCTTCGCCACGGCACAGTTCGGCGAAGAGGCCACCGCGCCCTTCGGCGAGGCACTCGCGTACGCGAAGGCCGAACTCATGGCGGCCTTCCGGCTGCGGCAGCGGCTCGACGACGCCATCCCCGAGGACGACGAGACCAAGCGGCGCATGCTCGACGAGATCGCCTCGCGCTGCACCGAAGCCGGCCGCCGGCTCGACGCCGAGGCCGAGAGCTTCGACCGGCTGCGTGCCCTGGAGCACAACGCACCGCAGACACTTCAGCACGCCGAGACGGAGCTACGGGACGTCAGCGGCCGCACCGACACCGCACAGGCCACCCTCACCGCGCTGGGCGCGCGCTACGCGGCCACGGCGGTCCTGCCCGTCACGGGCCACGTCGAGCAGGCCAAGGACCGCCTCGTGTTCGCCACGACCCATCTCGACCAGGCCCGGGAGGCCGTCGGGGCGGGTGACAACGGCAAGGCGGCGGTGCATCTGCGGGCCGCCGAGGGCGCCGTGGACCAGGCACGCACGTTCGTGGACGCCGTGGACCGGCTCGCGAAGGAACTCGCCGAGGCCGCGGGCAAGCTTCCGGGTGCGGTGACGGAGACCGAGACGGACCTCGCGGAGGCGCGCGGCATGCTCACCGGCACCCCGGAGGGCGTCTCGACCGCCGACCTGCACGGCCGTATCGCGCGCGCCGAGTCGGTCGTCAGCGAGGTGCGTACGCAGATCGCCATGGGCTCGTACGACCCGATCGACGCGCTGCGGCGCGTGGAGGAGGCCGACGCGGCCCTCGACGACGCGCTCGCGGGAGCCCGCGCCCGCGAGGTGAGCAACCAGCGGGCGCGCGCCCTGCTCGACCAGGCCCTGCTCACCGCGCGCAGCGCCGTGGGCGCCGCGTCCGACTTCATCACGAACCACCGGGCCGCGGTGGGCAGCGAGGCGCGGACGCGGCTCGCCGAGGCACAGCGGCACCTCGCGGTCGCGCAGGAGACGGCGGCCGCCGGGGGCCTGGGCGGCACCCGCGCCCCGGACCGGGCACCGGCCGATCCCTCCGCCGCGCTCGCCGAGGCCCAGCAGGCGGATGCGCTGGCCCGCGAGGCGCAACGGCTCGCCGAGCGGGATGTGCGCGCGTACGGCAATCCGTACGGCGGTCCGATGGGCGGTGGCGGACGCGGGTCCGGCGGCATGAGCGGAGCCGTGCTCGGCGGGATCCTGCTCGGCGGGGTCCTCGGCGGGACGGGCCGGGGCCAGGGCGGCATGGGCGGAGGACGGGGCGGCTACGGCGGAGGCTTCGGCGCGCCGGGCGGGTTCGGGGGCGGTGCGCCGGGCAGCTTCGGCGGCGGGGGGACGCGTGGGCGGAGGGGTGGCGGCGGGAGGTTCTGAGCCGTGGGCGGGACCGCCGGAAGGCGGTCGGCGCCGCACGTGCTCGACAAGGCGACTCGGGGACAGCAAGAACGAGAGGTGGTCCCATGACCAAGCAGACGATCCTCGGCCGCGTCGCACAGCTGGCGAAGGCGAACATCAATGCCCTGCTGGACCAGGCCGAGGATCCGCAGAAGATGCTCGACCAGCTGATCCGCGACTACAGCAGCAACATCAACGAGGCCGAGCAGGCGGTCGCGACCACCATCGGCAATCTGCGGCTGCTGGAGCAGGACCACCAGGAGGATCTGGAGGCGGCCTCCGAGTGGGGCACCAAGGCGCTGGCCGCCAGCAGAAAAGGCGACGAGCTGCGGGCCGCGGGCTCCGGGGCCGAGGCGGACAAGTTCGACGGGCTCGCCAAGGTCGCCCTGCAGCGGCAGCTCCAGCACGAGCGGGAGGCGAAGGACGCCGAGCCGACGATCGCCACGCAGCGGGAGGTCGTCGACAAACTGAAGTCCGGCCTCGACCAGATGAAGGTCAAGCTGACGCAACTCCAGTCGCAGCGCGATCAGCTGATCGCGCGCGCCAAGACCGCTCAGGCACACAACCAGATGCTGGACGCCGCGAAGAACATCAACGTGCTCGACCCGACCAGCGAGCTGAACCGCTTCGAGGAGAAGGTCCGCCGCGAGGAGGCGAAGGCGCTGGGCAAGCAGGAGCTGGCCGAGTCCTCGCTGGACGCCCAGTTCGAGCAGCTCGACACCATGGGTGACGCGGCGGAGATCGAGGCCCGGCTGGCGGCGCTCAAAGCGCACGCGTGACGGCCGGCGGCGCTCAAGGCGCACGCCTGACCGTTCGCACGCCGACCGTTCAGAACAGGCTCAGCAGTGCCTCCGTCGGATCCGCCGGACCCGAGTCCCCGTCCGGCAGCGGCAGTTCGAACCACACCGTCTTGCCGCGGTGCGTCCGGCGTGAGCCCCACGACGCGCTCAGCAGCCCGACGAGCTGCAGTCCGCGGCCGCCCTCGTCCGTGGCGCGCGCTCTGCGGCGGCGCGGCTGGACAAGTGCGGCGTCCCACACCTCGCACACGAGGGTGCGGTCGAGCAGCAGCCGGAGCCTGATCTCGCCCTCGCCGTAGCGCAGGGCGTTGGTCACGAGCTCGCTGACCAGCAGTTCGGTGGTGTCGACGAGGGGCTCGAGGTCCCAGGACAGCAGCTGGGCGCGGGCGTACTCGCGGGCCCGGCCGACGCTGCGCGGTTCGCGCGGCAGGGTCCAGTCGCCGACGGCGTCCGCGGGCAGGCCCTGGACGCGGGCCATGAGCAGCGCGATGTCGTCCTCGCCGTGGTGGGTGTCGAGGGTGCCGAGGACGTGGTCGCAGACGTCCTCGAGCTCCGGACCGGGATCGGCGAGTGCGCCGAGGAACGCTTGCAGGCCCTCGTCGAGCGGATGGTCGCGGGACTCGACGAGCCCGTCGGTGTAGAGCGCGAGCAGGGCGCCCTCGGGGAGTTCGACCTCGACCTCCTCGAACGGCTCACCGCCGACGCCGAGCGGCATGCCCGGCGGTACGTCGAGCATGAGGGCCGGTTCGCCGGGCTCGACGAGGACCGGCGGGAGGTGGCCGGCGTTGGCGAAGGTGCAGCGGCGGGTGACGGAGTCGTAGACCGCGTACACACAGGTGGCGAGATAGACCTCGGAGAGGTCGGCGTCCTGCGACTGTCTTGCCGCGCGGGTGGCCTGCCGGACGCCGCCCGGGGTGCCGAGGCCGCGGGCGATCTCGTCCAGCTGGGAGAGGACTTCGGCGGGTTCGAGATCGAGCAGCGCCAGGGTCCGTACGGCCGTGCGGAGTTCGCCCATCGCGACGGCCGCGCGCAGGCCGCGGCCCATGACGTCGCCGACGACCAATGCCGTGCGGTGGCCGGGCAGTTCGATGACGTCGAACCAGTCGCCGCCGACCTCGGTGGCGGCGTTGCCGGGCAGATAGCGGCAGGCGATGTCGAGCCCGGACGCCTCGGGGGCCCCGGGCGGGAGGAGGGAGCGCTGCAGGATCAGGGCGCGCTGGTGTTCGCGGCGGTAGAGGCGAGCGTTGTCGATGCAGACGGCGGCGCGCGCCGCGAGTTCGACGGCGAGGGCCCGGTCCCGTTCGGTGAAGGGTTCGCTGCCCTTCGTACGGGAGAACTGGGCGAGGCCGACGACGGTGTCGTGGGCGACCATCGGCACCGCGAGCGTGGACTGGATGAGGCTCCCGTCCTCGGCGGGGACCAGCTTGGGGCGGGCCGTGCGCAGGGCTTCGGCGCAGGGCGAGTTGAAGGGGTAGTGGTGGACGGATCCTGCGGCGACCGGTGCGGGTCCCCCCATGTACGGCGTGTCGGCGACGGCGCTCGCGAAGGCGACGCGGCGCAGCGCGGCGCTGCCGGTCGCGGCCTCCCGCCGCGCCGTCGTGCCCCAGACCCCCGTCGGCGCGTCGTCGCCTTCGAGGAGGCCCTGGTAGAGGTCGACGGAGGCGAGGTCGCAGAAGCCGGGGACGGCGACGTCGAGGAGTTCGCGGGCGGTGGTCTCGAGGTCGAGGGAGTTGCCGATGCGGGCGCCGGCCTCGTTCAGCAGGGCGAGGTTGCGGCGGGCGTGGGCGGCCTCGCGGGCGGCGGCCCGGCGGGCGGTGACGTCGATGCCGAGCCAGGCGACCCCGATCGGCCGGCCCGTTCCGCTGTGCACCCGGTAGAGGTTGACGGACCAGTGGCGTCTCTGCGAGGAGCCGGGGACAGTCCCGGTGATCTGCATGTCCGTGACGGCCTCGCCGGTCTCCAGGACGCGGCGCAGCGTCGCGACGACGCGGTCGGCCTCGGGGCGCTGCAGATAGTCGTGGACGCCTCGTCCGCGGTGGGAGTCGACGTCGCCGCCGAAGACCGAGGCGAACTGTTTGTTGGCGCGCCGGACCCGCAAGTCCGTGTCGATCAGCAGGAACCCGAAGGGAGATTGGCCGAAAATCGCCTGCGAGGCGGCAAGATCCGTCTCGATCCGGCGGAGAGTCCTGACGTCGACGACGATGCAGACGGCGGCCTGTTCGCCGGACTCCGTCTCGGTCGGCATCACATAGACCTCGGCGATCCCGTCCCTGCCGTGGGCGCGGTCCGTACGGGCCGCACTGCCGGCACCGGTGACGACCGCCGCACCGGTCTCGCCTCCCGCACCGCCGGCCTCGCCGATGCCGCTGTCGCGCTCGCCGTCGCCGTCCCGCTGCGTCGGCATCCGGAACGGGACGACGCCCGTCCACTCCCGGCCGTCGAGTATCTCCGCCATCTTGCGGCGACCGCTCTCCCGCAGGTCATCGGGCACGAACGCGTCGATGGGGTCCTTGCCCACGGCGTCCCTGGCCGGCAGGCCGAACAGCTGCTCGGCGCGGCGGCTCCACTGGTCGATCAGACCGTCGGGGCCGATCGAGAACGAGGCGACCTTGATGTAGTCGTAGATCGAACCGGGTGGACTGCTCTGCCATGTCGCGTCGCCCGACGGGTCCTCGGACGCCGTGGCCTTCGCTGGTATCTCGCTCACGCGAACCGTCCCCTCCAGCTCACCGCGTCCGGCACCGGTCACCGGAGGCGGCTGCCCGCAGTATCCAGCACTACGGACCCACACGGCACGGCGTTCACGATCACAGCACGGTCTCGACGGTTTTTGGCCCGTAACGTCCGGACGGGTTTGAACCTGTTCGCACCGTCCGACCAGCCCGAAACGCCCTGACCAGCTCTACTTTCCTCTCACCGTCTTCTCACCGCTGTGGGCGGCGCCTAACCCGGCAGCGGCAGTTCGAACCACACCGTCTTGCCGCGTTCGCCGCGCCGGGTCCCCCACCGGCGTGCCGTGCGCGCCACCAGCTGCAGCCCGCGGCCGCCCTCGTCGTCGAGTGCGACAGGGCGGGTGTGGGGCGGTTCGGGAAGCGGGTCGGAGACCTCGACGAGCAGGGCGCCGATCGGCACGAGCCGCACCAGCCGTACGCCTATGGGGCCGGAGGCGTAACGCAGGGAGTTGGTGACCAGCTCGCTCACCAGCAGGGCGGCGACGTCCCCGAGGGCGTCGAGCCCCCAGTCGGCCAGCCGTTTGCGGACGAGGGCCCGGGCGGTGCGTACGGCGCCGGGCTGCGCAGGGAAGGTCCACTCGGCGCAGTCGCCGTCGGAGTCGTCGCTCACGCCGACCACTTCCAAGACGAGCTGGGGCGACCGGGAGGGGTTTTCGTCCGGTGTCGTGGGGCCGTTCATAGGCGTTCAACAACCCCATACCCGATACGCCGGACGCATCACCACCTGCTCCAGCACATCTAGGAATATCGCGAACATATAGGACATACCAGCCGAAGAGCCCGACAGCTGCGTGCCGCACTTCGGGATGTCGGGTCAGGACGTCGACGGCCGGGCGGCCGCTCGGCGGCGTGTCGCCTCCTTCACGGCGGGGACGTCCGCGTCGAGCCAGGGCACGTCCCAGATCTCGTCGGGGCCGAGCCAGCGCAGGTCGTCATGGTCCTGGAGCGGCTCCGGACGCCCGGAGAGCAGGCGCGCGGTCCACACCTGCAGTGCGTACCCGGGCTTCAGCGGCCATTCGCCGGGCACGCGCGCCACCGCCTCCGCCTCGACGCCCAGTTCCTCGCGCAACTCGCGCACCAGCGCCTGCTCGGGAAGCTCACCCGGCTCGACCTTGCCACCGGGCAGTTCCCACCGGCCGGCGAGTTCGGGGGGCGCACTCCGGCGCGCGGCCAGCAGGCGGCCCCGGTCGTACAGGGCGGCGCCGACCACCACGATCCGTTCGCTCATGCGCCGGAGCCTACGGGAGTCCGCGGTGCGGGCTCACTTGGTCCGGGCCCGAAGCCGGAGGGTGTGGGAGCCGGTGAACGGCACGGTCAGCGCATGCCGTTCTGGCCGTGGTCCGATGTGCCGCTCTGACCGATCCGCTCGACCCAGTAGAGCTGCTTGTGGCCTCGGCCGTCGAGGCTGTCCACGATCTTCTGCGCTTCCGCCCTGGTCGCATACCTGCCGACGCGATAGCGGTTGCCGTTGTCGTCCTGACGTATGACGAGCCATGGGAGTGTCGCCATGCTGTCGTTCATCGCGCCCCTCCTCTGTGCGCCACCGACCCCTGCCCCGCCCCGATCTCTAAGGAAACCGCAATCCGCATATGCCTGAGCCTACGCCCGACCTTCACTCAGCGGATACGGGTTTTCACAAAGAGGTACGCAACAAGTCACGACCAATGGGTGTCGGCGCGTACACCAAAGCATCAGGAAGCGGATAGCTCCCCACAAACGAAAGGGGGCGCATCCTTCCGGATGCGCCCCCTCTGGGGCAGACGCGGCCCGAGGCCTCAGGCGCCGCCAGGTTCCCCGCTCACTTCACCGGCAGGTGATACGCCACCCGGTACCGGTCTGCGGGCACGACGAGGTCGGCCGTCTCGACCGGTCGTCCCGACGCGTAGTACGTCCGCTGGACGACGATGACGACATGGCCGGGGACCCCGCCGAGCGACTGCAGCTCCTCCGCCAGCCCTGGCCGCGCGCCGACCTCCTCCGTCACGTTGTCCACGACCACGTCGATCGCCGCCATGCGCTCGACCACCCCCATGCCGCCGAGGGGACCCTCTTCGGGGAGCATGACCGGCGTGCGCCCCGTGATGGCGATGGGCTCCCAGGACGTGGAGAGCATCATCGCCTCGCCCGCGTCCCTGAGGACGTACTTCGTGCACATCACGCGGTCGCCGGCCTTGACGGCGAGGCGCTCGGCAATCGCGGCGCTCGCCCCCGTCTGCTCGCTGCGGGACTCCCAGGTGCCGCGTGCCGCGGTGTCGGCCTGCTCCTGCCGGAAGGGGCTGGCGCCGCTCGGCGGGCGGAACCCGGAGCGGGCGATACGGCGGGGCACGGGCCGCTCGCGCACATACGTGCCGGATCCGGAGCGGCCCTCGACGAGCCCTTCGGCCATCAGCACCTTGCGGGCCTCCAGCGCGACGGTGTCCGAGACGCCGTACTCCTCGCGGATCCGGGCCTGGGACGGCAAGCGGGTGTGCGGCGGCAGCGAACCGTTGACGATCTTCTTTCGGAGATCACCCGCGACGCGCAGATAGGCAGGCTGCTCACCGAAGGTCACGTGCCACTCCCATCAGATTGACAGACAGCAACAGCCTGGCAACCGTGGGTCGTTGGCCGCAAGCGAGGGCCAAAGATTCACTCGATGTGATGGGCTTGCGTTTACGCAGCACCTTTCCGAGCCGCCTTCGGCGCCCGGCGATCAGGACGAGACTTCCTTGATCGGTGGGCGCTCACACCTCGGTGCCGGTTCCCGAATCGGTCTCACCCGATCCGCCATCGCTCAGCGTCGTATCGAGCCCCAGAGCCTTGCGCACCGCAATCGCCTTCTCGTGGCCGAGGAGCTTGTCCCCCGCCTTGTAGTGCTCGTAGAAGGTGTCCGCGTCGGTGGCGCGCGCGGCCAGGGCCCACTGCGTGCGGGCCGCCTCGACGTCGCGCAGGAGCGCGGCCACCGGCCTCTGCGCCGTGGCGGGCCAGACGTGCGAGCGCAGCCCGCGCGACTCGTCGGTGAGCGCCGACGACACCCGGCCCGCCCATCTCTTGTGGCCGGGCAGATCGTCCTCGATGTACTCCTCGTCGGGTGCCGACGCGTATGCGTCGTCGAGGACGTTGACCGCCTTCAGATAGGCGATCTGGTCGTCGTCGAGGTTGGTCTCGTCGCGGCGCAGCGAGCCCTTCAGCGTGCCGCCCTCGTCCGTGCTGCCGAAGAAGCAGGTGATCTCGCGGTCGCCGAGCCGCCAGCTCTGGCGGGTCGGGGTGAAGTAGTAGACGTCGACGTCGTCGGGCATCGCCCAGGTGTCCATCACATAGGACTCCTCCAGGGCGTAGCACTTCTCGTCGGCGACCTCGGTGATCCTGCTGTCGCCCGGGTACGTTCCGCCGGTCATGCGGAAGGACGCGAACACCTCGGCGTCGTGCTCGCCCGCGCACGGCACCTTGTCCACGTCGTACGCCACGCCCTCGAGCGAGTCGCCCTGCGAGTCGAAGCACTGGCCCTTGTCGACCGAGAAGGCGCCGCCGTTCTCCCCCGCCTCCCGGGCCGCGTCGCGGAAGCCGTCGGCGAATTCGCTCGCGGCGCCCGTGACCAGGAAGACGGCCAGCAGCACCACGCCGAGCGAGGACAGCGTCATCCCGGCGACGGCCATGCCCTTGCCGCGCTCGCCCTTCTTCCGGATCTGCATCAGCGCGACGAGGCCGAGGACCAGGCCGACGGCGGGCAGGAAGCAGAGGATGCCGAGCACGAGGGCGGCGACGGCGAGGCCGTTGAGGGGCGGCCGGGCCGGCGGCAGGACGGGCGCGAAGTACGGCTGGTGCGGCCAGGGCTGGTACGGGGGCGGGGCGCCCATGGGCTGGCCGCCCGCCGGTGGGGAGCCCTGGTACGAGCCGTACGGACCGCTCTGGGCCGGAGGGGCGGCGTACGGATTCTGCGGCGGCTGCTGGGGGCCGCCGGGGCGGGGCGACGGCGGTATGTCCACGAGTTGCTTGCTCCTCGGCCAGAACACTGAGAACAGGAGAACAGGAAGAAGACCGAGCACGTCCAGAACGTGCGTACGACTTGGCGCATCGTAGGGGCAGCGGGCCGCCGGAGCGGAACGCGGGCCCGCGGTGGACGCGGGCTCCGAAGCGGCCGGGTGGTTGCGGGCCGAAAGCCCAGGGGCTCGGATGTCATGACACAAGGTCATGAAACCGCGCAAACTAGCCTGTTGCCATGACGCCATTGCCGGACTCCCGCTGCCCGAGCGACGGCACGCGCGTGCCCTCGGGGTCGCTCGCCTGGTGCTGCCCGCTCTGCCGCGGCCCCCTCGACCTGGACTTCTCCCCCACGCCGGCACCGCTGAAATCGCTGACCGGGCGCGTGAACTCGCTGTGGCGGTACGCCGAGGTGCTGCCGCTGGCCACGCCGTCGGTCTCGCTCGGCGAGGGCCGGACCCCGCTCGTGGCCCTGAAGGACGGCATCTCGGCGAAGCTCGACTACCTGATGCCGACCCTGTCGTTCAAGGACCGCGGCGCCGTCATGCTCGCGCAACTGGCGCTCCAGCTGCGGCCGTCCCGGATCATCTCCGACAGCAGTGGCAACGCGGGCACCGCGATCGCGGCGTACTGCGCCCGCGCCGCGCTGCCCTGCACGGTGTACGTCCCCTTCGGTACGTCACCGAAGAAGCTGGAGCAGATCCGTGCGCACGGCGCGCGCGTGGAGGTCGTCCGCGGCGGGCGTGAGGCGGCGGCGGTGGCGCGCGAGGCGGCCGACGACCCGGACGCGTTCTATGCGAGCCACGCCTACAACCCGTACTTCCTGCACGGCACCAAGACCTACGTCCACGAGCTGTGGGAGGACCTCGGCGGGCGGCTGCCCCAGGTGCTCGTGGTGCCCGTCGGCAACGGCACGCTGCTGCTCGGCGCGGCCCTCGCGGTCGCCGAGCTGTTCGGGGCCGGGCTGCTCGACCGCCGTCCGGCGCTGTTCGCGGTGCAGGCCGAGGCGGTCGCCCCGCTGGCCGCTGCGTGGCGTGCGGGCGCCGACGACCTCGTGGAGGAGACCCCGGCCCGGGACACCCTCGCGGAGGGCATCGCCATTCCGCGTCCGCCGAGGGCGCGGCAGATCCTGCGGGCCGTGCGGGACTCGGGCGGCACGTTCGTCACGGTCACGGACGACCAGATCCGGCACGCACAGCTCGATCTGGCGTCGCGGGGGCTGTACGTGGAGTCGACTGCCGCCGCGTGCTGGGCCGCGGTACGGGACGGGGCGCTCGGGGACCGGACGGCGGTGGTACCGCTGTGCGGGGCGGGGCTGAAGTCGGGGCTCGCGGGGTCGTCCGGCGGCTGAACCTTCCCCAGGCCCCTCATGTCACATGTCAGGCGTCGAAGGCCGTGGCGCGCGTGCGCTGCTCCCAGGCCGCGATGTCGGCGCGCACCTGGTCGAGGTGGCCGAGCACCGCCGAGACGCTGTCATCGCCGAGTGTCAGCCGGAGCGGGGGCTCGTCCGCGTCCAACGCTGCGACGATGAGGGCCGCTGCCTTCGCCGGGTCGCCGGGCTGGGTGCCGTTCCCCTCGGCGACCATGCGCCGTGTCGCGCCGACCGTGGCCGCGTAGTCCTCCAGTTCCGCGCTCATGCCGGCGGTGCCGGCGCGGAAGATCGACGTGCGGAACGCCCCCGGCTCGACGATCAGCACCTTGATGCCGAACTCGCGCACCTCGTCCGCGAGCGCCTCCGACATCCCCTCCAGTGCGAACTTCGTACCGCTGTACGCCGAGAACCCGGCGAAGGACAGCTGCCCGCCCATGCTGCTCATCTGCACGATGGCGCCCGAGCGCCGGGCCCGCATGTGCGGCAGCACGGCGCGCACGAGCGCCGCGGGGCCGAAGACGTGCAGATCGAACAGGTCGCGCAGTTCGCCGTCCGTGGTCTCCTCGAACGCGCCGACGTGGGTGCGGCCCGCGTTGTTGACCAGGACGTCGATGCGTCCGTGACGGGCGAGCACCTCGCGTACGGCCGTCTCGATCCGGTCCGTGTCCGTGACGTCCAGGCGCAGCGCCTCCACCTTGTCGGAGTGTGCCGCGACCAGGTCGTCCAGCGCCTCGGTCCGCCGTGCGGCGCCCACCACCACGTCGCCGCCGGCCACCGCGGCCTCCGCGATCGCGCGCCCGAAGCCGCTGGTCGCGCCCGTGATCAGCCAGACCTTGTGCATGGAATGGATCCCTTCGTCCTGCTCCGCTCTGTGCTCCAGCCTGGCGGGCGATCCCCTGCACGCGCCCAGACACGCCGACACGGAGCGGGTGTTCGACCACACCGGCCCCGCGGCGACTTCTCCGGCAGCGGGCTACCGGATTTCCGGGCGGTCGATGATCCGCAGCCAGGTGCCGTCCGGCTGGCGGCGGGCGACCTGGACGCGGCCGCCGGTGTCGTCGGCCGGACGCGTCGAGGTGAGGGCGAGGTCGCCGTACCGGACCGTGGGCAGCGGTTCCTCCACCGTGAAGTGCGGCCGGTCGGCGAGCAGCTTTTCGAACACGGCCCGGATGGCCTCGCGTCCGACGGTCCCGCTGCCGGGCGGGAAGGCCAACACCGCGTCGGGTTCGTAGAGTTCGGCGAGCCCTTCGGCGTCACCGGCGTTCCCCAGCTCCACGAACAGCCGCGCCAGATCCTCGGGCTGCTGGGCCTTCTCGCGTACGTCACTCATCCCGGTGCCTCCTGTCTCGCTTCTCGGTGCCTCTGTCCACCATGCTGCTCGGGCCCCGATCAGAAGTCCAAGATCTGGATCGTCTGGGAACTAGAATCACTGGTTATGGAACTGCGCCAGCTCGCGTACTTCGTGGCCGTGACCGAGGAGGCGAACTTCACCAGGGCCGCCGCCCGTCTGCATGTCGCCCAGCCGGGAGTGAGCGCCCAGATCCGCCAGTTGGAGACGGAGCTCGGCCAGCCGCTGCTTGACCGCTCGGGACGCACGGTCCGCCTCACGGAGGTGGGCGAGGCGGTGCTTCCGTACGCGCGTGCTGCGCTGGCCGCCGTGGAGGGCGCGCGGCTCGCGGTCGAGGAGCTCACCGGGCTGATGCGCGGGCACGTCTCGGTCGGCATGATGACGTCGCGCGCCGAGCTGGGCCTCCCGGCTCTGCTCGCCGACTTCCAACAGGCCCATCCGGCCGTCGAGATCACGCTCACCGCGGACCACTCGGACCGCCTGCTGGAGGCGCTGCGGGTCGGGCGGCTGGATCTGGCGGTGGTGGGCCTGGCGTCCTCCGAGGCGCCCCCGGGCGTCGCGATCCAGGTCGCCGTGGACGCACGCCTCGTCGCCGCCGTCGGCCACGGCCATCCCTTGGCCGCGAAGACCACGATGCCCGCCGCCGGCCTGAAGGAGCACGCTCTCATCAGCCTCACGCGCGGTACGGGGCTGCGCACCAGCCTGGACCAGGTCTGTGCCGCGGCGGGCTTCCGCCCGCGGATCGCCTTCGAGGCGGGCGACCCGAACCTGCTGGTCGAGCTCGCGGGCCGCGGCCTCGGCGTCGCGATCCTGCCCGATTCACTGGCCGGGGCCCACCCCGGGGAACTGCACACCGTCCGCCTGACCGACCCGGAGCCGCACTCGTACCTGGCCCTGGCTTGGCGTACCGCGGATCAAGGACCCGTCAGTCCGGCGGCCCGGGCGCTCATCCGGCACGCGCGGGAGGCTCTGCGGGCGCCCTGAGGACACCCTTTCAGGCGCCGGGTGGCGGGGCGGTCGAGTTGCGTACGACGAGGTTGGTGGGCACCTGCATGTGCTCCATGAGCAGTTGCTGCCCTTCGATGATGGACAGCAGCGCGCGGGCCGCCTTCTGGCCCATGTCGTGCAGCGGCTGACGCACGGTGGTCAGGCCGGGAAAACTCTGCGCCGCCTGCGGCAGGTCGTCGAAGCCGAGGACCGAGAAGTCGGTGGGCACGTCGAGACCGTGCGAGCGGGCGGCGTCGATGGCGCCGAGCGCCATCAGATCGGCACCCGCGACGATCGCCGTCGGACGGTGCTCGGTGATCAGACGGGAGGCGGTGCGGAAGCCGCAGGCGTAGGAGAAGTCACAGGAGGCGACCAGCCGTTTGTCGACTTCGAGCCCGGCTAGCCGCATCGCGTCCTGGAACCCCTGGAAGCGGATGGACGTGCTTTCGAGGTCCTCCTCGCCGCGGATGTAGGCGATCCGGGTGTGGCCCAGGTCGATCAGGTGCTGCACACCGAGGCGCATCCCGTGGTAGTTGTCGACGCTCAGCCGCGGCAGCGGCACATCCAGGCGCCGCGGATCGATGACCACGCAGGGCAGGTTCCGGCGGCGCAGCGCCTCGACCGTCTCGTCCTCCAGGACGGGCGCGATCATGAGTACACCGTCGACGAGGCCGCGCCCCAGGAACTCGACCCGCTCCTTCTCCCGCGCCGCGTCCTGGTACGTGGCGTTGACGAGCAGTTCCTGCTCGGCGCTGGCCAGCTCGTCCGCCACTCCGCGCAGGATCTCCAGTCCGTACTGGCTGGTCAGATCGAGAGCGATGAGGCCGACGAGGCCGGTACGGCCGGCCTTGAGATTGCGGGCCGAGACGTTCGGCTGGTACCCGAGTCGCGCGGCCACCTCCATGACGCGGCGCCGGGTGTCCTCGGACGCACCGGGCTTGCCGTTCATGACGTTGGACACGGTCATCGCGGAGACGCCGGCCTCCTCGGCCACCTGCGCGATGGTCACCCGCCCTGCCACCACAACTCCTTCTGTCGCCTCACCGGTTGAACCTGATCCGCTGCGTCGCATCGGATCCCGGGCGAGGTACCACCTTGCCAAAGCCCGTGCCCAGCTGCCTCGAAGCCCACCGGGCGAAGCCATCAGGGCTCACTCCGCAACACGCAGGAAACTGTAACGTTAAGGCAGCGGGGCCGTAAAGAGACCTGCCTGCAAGCGGGGCCTGACGCGACAAACCCGGCAGAGGGAGCACCCGCAGCCTGCAGTCGGCGCATACGGACACTCAAAGCGACGGGCCCCATCACGCAAAGTTACGTATAGATGTCCTCTAAGTTTTTCGTTACAGTCCCCGACATCGGCACGTAACGTTCGCCGCAACCCGAGCCGGACCGGCTCCTTTCACGGGTGCTCCACGCTGCACCCGCACAAGAAACGAGCCAACCGCTCGAAACCCCCTTCAGACATGACACGTCGGGCCGTACCGACGATGGGTGAGGTGTGCAATGAAGCGTTCTGGGAGACGTCTCGCGGTCGCCACCACGGTCGCCGCCATGGCGATATCGCTGGCCGCATGCGGCGGAAGCGGGTCGTCCGGTGCCTCCGCCGACGGCAAGGTGACCATCCACGTGGAGGCGTGGAAGGGCGGCGGCGCCGAGCCGGCGAACGTCGCGGAGATCAACAAGGCCTTCGAGAAGGCCCACCCGAACATCAAGGTCGACTTCGAGTACATCACCGCGAACGACACCTACACGCAGAAGCTCCAGCCCGAACTGCTGGGCGGCAAGGCCGGCGACGTCATCATGGTCGACACGGACAAGATGAAGAAGTGGGGCGCCTCCGGCTATCTGGCGGACCTCTCGGGCGAGTCGTGGGTCAGCGGGATCTCCCCGGCCGCCAAGCCGTTCGCGCAGAGCGACGGCAAGACGCTGGCCATGCCGATGGAGCTGATCGGCATCGGCCTGTACGCCAACATGGACCTGCTGAAGAAGGCCGGAATCACCGAGGTTCCCGCCGACTGGCCGACGTTCCTCGCGGACCTGGCCAAGGTCAAGAAGGCCGGCATCACGCCCATCGCGCTGCCCGACAAGTCCGGCTGGACCGGCGGCTCCGTCTTCCAGGCGAGCGCCTCGACCCTCGTGTACCAGAAGAACAAGCAGTGGGACGCCGACTTCCTGGCCGGCAAGGCGTCCTTCGACCCGGACTGGAAGAAGCCGCTCGAGCAGCTCAAGACCCTTGAGGACAAGGGCTTCGTGAACTGGAAGAACGAGCTCGGCGTCGACGAGTGGGCACAGGGCCCGCAGGACTTCAGCGCCGGCAAGAGCGCCTTCTGGTACCAGGGTGCCTGGCAGGTCTCCAACGTCAAGAAGGCCGGCTTCCCGGTCTCCTTCGCGCCCTGGCCGGGCGGTGCCTCCGGCACCAAGCCCAACGCGATGCTCTTCTCCGGCACCATGTGGGGCGTCAACTCCCAGTCGCAGCACGCCGACGCGGCCAAGGAGTACGTGAAGTTCTGGTCGCAGAGCGAGAACCTCGCCAAGTACCTGGCGGCCGAGCACGCCGCCTCCCCGTTCACCGACGGTACGACCCCCGACGCCACGGAGACGACGGCCTTCACCGAGGCCTTCAAGGACGGCCGTTACCGCGTGCTGCCCTCCAACTCCTGGCTCGCCGGGCAGGCGGAGACCGACAGCGGCTCCAAGGTCCAGGCGTTCCTGCTCGGCCAGACGTCCGTCGCGCAGACCCTGAAGGACATCCAGACGGCGGTGTCCGCCAAGTAGTCCGGCCATCCCGGGAACCGCCGCGGTGCGGGTGCGTGCCCTTCCCCGCCCACCCCCACCGCGGCCCACCCGGTCAAGGAGGATCCCCGTGTTCCACCGACGGCGCGCCACCATGGCCGCCTTCCTGCTCCCGGCGATCGCCGTGTACAGCCTCTTCATGCTGTATCCGCTGGCCCGCGGCGTCTATCTGAGCCTGACCGACAGCCTCGGCGGTCCGATCGCCCACTTCGTCGGCATGGACCAGTACCAGGCCATGGCCGACGACCCGAAGGTCACCGCGGCCCTGTGGCACACCGTGCTGTACGCGGTCGTGGTGGTCGTCGTGCAGAACGGCCTCGGCCTGCTCTTCGCATCGATGCTGTTCCGCCGGCCGAAGGTCCGCAAGGTGCTCAACGTGGTGCTGCTGACGCCCACCCTCATCTCACCGGTGATGGCCGCGTTCATCTGGTCGTACCTGTTCGCGCCGAGCGGCGGCCTCAACGCCATGCTGGACGCGGTCGGCCTCGGCGGGCTGCGTCACGTCTGGCTCGGCGACCCGTCCACCGCCCTGTACGCGGTGGCCGCCGTCAACATCTGGATGTTCACCGGCTACTCCTGCGCGATCTTCCTCGCCAGCTATATGAACCTGCCCACCGAACTCCTGGAGGCGGCCGCGCTCGACGGCGCGAGCGGCTGGCGGCGCTTCCGCAACATCGAGTGGCCGCTGCTCGCCCCCGCGCTGACCGTCAACGTGACGCTCAGCCTGATCGGTTCGCTCAAGGTCTTCGAGTTCCCGCTCGTCCTGACCAACGGCGGTCCGGCCGGCGCCACCGACACCCTGACCCTGCTGGTGTACCGCAACATCTTCGGCGGCGGGAAGTTCGCCTTCGGCGTCGCCTTGTCGGTGCTGCTCCTCGTGACCGTGGTCGTCCTGTCCAGCGCGACCAACTCCCTGCTGCGGCTGCGCGAGCGACGCATCTGACGGCCGGCTGACAGGCAACGAGTAGGAAAACGTCGGAACGGACGGATCGCCACCATGACTTCACACATCTCTTCGCCGGAAACCGGGAACCGGCCATCGGACGTCGGGAAGACCGACGCGGACGACCAGCGGTCCCCGGCCCGCCTCCCCCACCCCCGTACGGCCTCCAAGCCGTCCGCAGACCGGCTGCGGCGCGCCGCCGGCGGCCTCGGCACCGTGCTGCTGTGCCTGGGCACGCTGCTGTTCGTCCTGCCGTTCGTCTTCACGATCGTCACCTCGCTGCGCACCGCGTCGGACGTGGCACGCTCCCCGCTGGGCTTCCCCCACTCGCTGACCCTGAAGAACTTCACGACGGCCTTCAGCCAGATCCACTACGGCCCCAGCACGCTCAACACCCTGGTCATCACCGCGCTGTCGTGCGTGAGCATCACCGTGATCGGCTCCCTCGCCGGGTACCCGCTGGCCCGCATCACCCAGGGCTGGTCCACCGCGGTGTACCGGCTGTTCATCCTGGGCACCTCCATCCCCGTCTTCGTCGTGGTGGCGCCCCTGTACCTGCTGATGCGCGACCTGAACCTGCTCGACACCTACGCGGGCGTGGTCTTCATCTACACGGCGCTGAACCTGCCGCTGGCCGTGTTCTTCTACACCAGCTTCATCCGCTCGATCCCGGTCGACCTGGAGGAGGCGGCCGCCATCGACGGCTGCGGCGCCTTCCGGACGTTCTTCGTCGTCATCCTGCCGCTGCTGCGCCCGGTCACCAGCACCCTGCTGACCTTCATCTCCCTGCAGATCTGGAACGACCTGCTGGTTCCGCTGGTCTTCCTGCAGGACCCCGGCAAGCGCACCGTCATGGTGAACGCCTACTCCTTCATCGACCCGCACACGGTGCAGCCCACCACGCTCTTCCCGGCCGCCCTGCTCGGCGTTCTGCCGCTGCTGGTCATCTTCATCTTCTTCCAGCGCCAGGTGGTCGCCGGAATGTCCGCGGGGGCGGTCAAGTCATGACCTCACCGTTCAGGGGCGACCGCCCCGCCGTCCCGGAAGGACCTGCCCCGCTGATGTACGTGGTCTCCTACTTCACCGACACCGACGAGGCGCTGCACCTGGCGTACAGCCACGACGGTCACGAGTTCGTGATGGTGAACGGCGGTCGGCCCGTTCTGCGGGGCACGGTCGGCACCGGAAGACTGCGCGACCCGTTCATCGGCACCGGCCCCGACGGCCTCTTCCATCTGCTGGCCACCGACGGCTGGACGAGCCCCTGCATCGTCCACGCGACCTCCGCCGACCTGCTCACCTGGTCGGCTCAGGAACTCGTCCCGGTCATGGCCGGTGTGGAGGGAGCCCACAACGCCTGGGCGCCGGAGTTCTTCCTGGACCGCAGCACCGGGCTGTACCACCTCATCTGGTCGTCGGTCGTCGAAGCCGGAAGCACGGCCGAGGGCCGCGACTACGAGCATGTCGGCCAGGACCACCGCATCTGGCACTGCACCACCGAGGACTTCAAGGCCTTCTCGGCCCCCGGTCTCTTCTTCGACCCCGGTCACTCGGTCATCGACGCGACCGTGCGGGAGCTGGACGGCGGGGGCTTCCTCATGGCCTTCAAGGACGAACGCGGCACCAACGACCTCTCCACCGCGCACAAGGACATCCATCTGACCACGTTCGACACCCCCGGCGGTCCGTACAGCTCCCCGAAAGGACCGGTCACTCCCCCAGTGGTGGAAGGACCGTCGGTCTTCCGCCGCGGCGACGAACTGATCATGATCTTCGACCACTTCCTCGAAGGGAGATACGGAGCGGCCCGCAGCGACGACGGGCTGCACTGGGAGCCCGTCTCGCTGGCCCTGCCGCCGGGCATGCGGCACGCCTCCGTACTCGAGACATCCCTCCCGACGTCCCTCCCACCACGGTGAAGCGACCGCCCGGCGGACGCGCCGCACAGCGCGTCCGCCGGGCGGCGTGTGCTCCGGACCACCCCCGGTGCACGAAGATCCGCGTCGCAGCCGCGACGCGGTGGACACATCCACCCCCACCAAGGAGCGTCGCAATGAAGCGTCGCAGATCCACCCGTCCGGGTCTTCGGACGTCACGGGTCCTGACTCTGCTCGCCGCGCTGGCGGGCTCACTCCTGGTCCCGGCCCAAGCCGCCATGGCCGCGAACAGCACCTACTACGTGAACTGCGCGGCCTCCAGCAACGGCAACGGCACCCAGGGCAGCCCCTGGAACTCTGTCACCAGCGTCAACAACACGACCTTCGGCGCCGGCGACAGCATCCTGTTCGCCGCCGGCACGACCTGCACGGGCCAGCTCACCCCGCAGGGCTCCGGCGCGTCCGGCAGCCCCGTCACCATGGGCTCGTACGGCACCGGCGCCAAGCCGGTCATCAACGCGAACGGCGCCACCGGCCCCGTCATCCACCTGCTCAACCAGCAGTACTGGGAGATCGGCGGCCTGGAGCTCACCAACTCCGCGGCCTCCCCCGACTACCGCTCCGGCGTGCTGGCCGAGAACAGCTCCGGCGGCATCCTGCACCACATCCGGGTGCACGACATGTACATCCACAACATCAGCGGCTACGGCGGCGGCTGGTACTCCACCAACGCCGGTGTGGGCGTCCAGACGGACCACACCACGCCCGTCTCCACCTGGGACGACGTGGTGGTCGAGAACAACACCTTCGACCACGTCGACCGCATCGCCGTCGCCGTCACCCCCGACGGGGACGGCCAGGGCACGGGCCTGACCACCGGCACGGTCATCCGCAACAACACCATGACCTACGACGGCGCCGACGACATCCTCGTCGTCAAGAACGACGGCGCACTGATCGACGGCAACAAGGCGGGCTACGGCGGCGCCAAGAACACCTGCCCGCCGTCCGGCCAGTACTGCAACGGCGCCTCGGCCGGCATCTGGATGTCGGGCAGCTCCAACACCGTGGTCCAGAACAACGAGGTCTACTGCCACATCAACGGCGCCGACGGCACCGGCTACGACGTCGACTGGGGCAACCACAACACCACGTTCCAGTACAACTACAGCCACCAGAACCTCGGCGGCTTCATACTGGTGATGCCGCCCTTCTCCATCGCCAACGAGCCGACCTCGACCGTCCCCAGCGACGGCACGGTGATCCGCTACAACATCAGCGAGAACGACGGCACCAACGCCGGCTGCCCCGCCTCGGGCACCCCGACCCACGGCACGGGCGTCTTCCACTTCGTCGGCAACATCCCGAACCAGAGCGGCAGTTCGGTCGCCGTCCCGCTGATCTACAACAACAGCATCTACGTCAACAAGAGCGGCCTGAACACCCCGATCCTGTACTCGCGCCGGGGCTCGAGCGTCACCGGAACCCTCTCCTTCCGCAACAACGCGGTGTTCAACTACGGCACCGGCGGCTACTTCACCACCAGCGCCGGGTCGGTCTACTCCAACAACCTCTTCTACGGCACCCACCCGTCCTCCGAGCCGGCCGACTCGGCCAAGGTCGTCACCGACCCCGAGTTCCGCAACCCGGGCAACGCGGACGGCTCCTCCTCGTACACCGGCAAGGACGCCTACCAGGTCCACCCGTCATCGCCGGTGATCCGCGCCGGGACGGTCATCAGCGACAACGGCGGCAAGGACGCCTTCGGCAACACCGTCTCCGCCACCGCGGCGCCCAACATCGGCGCCTACAACGGCACCGGCGGCAACCTCGTCAGCAACGCCGGATTCGAGACCGGCTCGATGAGCCCCTGGGTCAACAGCGGCGCGGCCCCGTCCGTGACCGCCTCGAACGCCCGCACCGGAAGCTACGCGCTGACGACCCAGGCGAGCGGCAGCGGCGCCAACCAGACCCTGACCGGACTGAGCCCCAACACCACCTACCTGCTCACCGGCTGGGCCAAGGTCGCCAACGCGGGCGAAACCCTCGCCATCGGCGTCAAGAACTACGGCGGCACGGAAACGTTCACCAACGTGGCGACGTCGTCGTACTCCCAGGCAGCGGTCCTCTTCACCACCGGTTCCACCAACACCGCCGCCACCGTCTACTGCTGGAAGAACACGGGCGGCTCGGGCGCCGGCTACTGCGACGACCTCGCGGTGGAGGCCCTGTCGTCCGCCACCAACGGGATCACCAACCCGGGCTTCGAGACCGGCGCCCTGACCCCCTGGGGCCAGAGCACAGGCACGGCGTCCAGCGTCGTCGCCTCGAACGCCCGCAGCGGCACCTACTCCCTCCAGACCGGCGTCAGCGCCAGCGGCGCCATCCAGACGGCGAGCGGTCTGACCTCCAGCGGCACCTATCTGCTGGCCGGCTGGGGCAAGGTCGCCACCGCCGGTGAGGAGGTGGCGATCGGCGTGAAGAGCTTCGGCGGTACGGAGACGTACCTGCGGACCTCGACGACGTCCTACGCCCAGCAGCCGATCTTCTTCACCACGGGTGCGTCCACCACCTCGGCCGGCGTCTACTGCTACAAGAACGCGGGCTCGGCGGCCGGTTACTGCGACGACTACACCCTGATCAAACTCTCCTGAAAAAACGCCCCGCAGTGCGGGGATACAGAACCGCCCGGCCGACCGCGTGTCATGCACGCGATCGACCGGGCGGGCGTCGATGAGGCGCTTGTCAGACGTTCGAGCGGAACATCGACGGCTCGGCTGTCACCTGCGCAAACACGCCCCGGATGGCCGGGATCCAGCGTGGAGCCAGCAACCGGGGGAAAGCCCCGTCGCGCGCGGGGATCCTCGCCCATCCGGCGTTCCCCTTCACTCGGGCCAGAGCCGGGCCGGTGCACCCATGATGGGCTGGGGTCGTGGCCCGCCGTCGCTGGCGTCCCGAGCCGCGTGCACCCTTGCACAGCCCGGCCGCTTCCCCGGCTACTGCCAAGCACGGACCAGATCCTCCGGCCCCCAGTGCGCCGAGAGGGGCAGGCCGTCCTCGATGCCGCAACGGGATACGGCGACAAGTGGGGTGTCCGGTTCGGCGCCGGGCACCGTGAGGACGTCTCTGGCCAGGGCGTCGTATTCACGTCGGCCGAACGGCTGGTTTTCCAGCCACTTGACCGAGCCGATGAAATGTACTGCGCTCGCTACGGGTTCGCGGTCGGCGCCGACCAGGTCGATCTCGGGGTTGTTCTGCCGGTTCCACCAGCCGCCGACCGCCTCGGTCTGAGGCCACCGCTCATCAGGGAACAACCGCAACAGCGACTCGCGGATGACCGGCTCGACCGCGCGTCCCCGCCAGGTCGTCCAGGACCGCTCGATCCGCTCCAGGGCCAGATCGCCGCGGCCACGCTCGATGAGCGGGAGCCCTCGCTGCAGGAAGGCCAGCCAGAACCTCAGATACGGATCGGCGATGCGGTAGCGCTTGTTCTTGGTGTCGGCCTTGGTGGACAGCGGCAGGTCTGCGGCAAGGGCACGCTTGGCCTGCAAGGTGTTCAGTAGTGGAGAGAGCGTTCCGGAGGGCAGCGCGCCGGCGCCCCCGGCCTGTGCGGCGATGGTGGAGAAGGTCCGCTCGCCGCTGCCCACCGCCTCCAGGACCGCCCGCGAGTGGGATGCCTCGGGGAACTCTCCCAGCAGCGACAGCTCACCTGCCACCAGAAGCGGCGACAGCGGGTTGGCCACCGCCTCGCGCAGGAACTCCGCTCGGCTCATCCCTGGCCGCCACGACTGGACGATCTCCGGGAAGCCCCCGGTGATCAGTAGCGCATCCACTGCGTCCGCCGCGTCCAGACCGGTCATCGCCTGCACATCGGCCAGATGCAGCGGCTGTACGGTCATCTTCGCCGCCCGGCCGAAGAACGGACGCCCGTAGGACTGCAACGCCTCCATCACCGACATGTCGCTGCCCACCAGAACGAGCAGAACCGGCTTCGCGGACAGGTGGCGGTCCCAGACCGTCTGCAGCGCCCCCTCGAACTCTGCGTCCTGCTCCACCAGCCACGGCACCTCATCGATCACCACCATGCTCGGGGCATCATCCGGGAGCGCGACGGCCAGGGAGCGCAGTGCCTGGTTCCAGTCGGCGGCCTGCAGCCCGGCCACCAGCTCCGCCCCGGCCAGGGCGGACTGCGCGAGGGCCGCGGTGAAGTCCGCCCGCTCGGCCACGGCATTGCGGCCCCGGGTCGCCTGGAACACGACATACGGAAGCCCGGACCGGTCACAGAACTCCTGGACCAGGCGAGACTTCCCCACCCGACGCCGTCCCGTCATGATCACGGCCCGCCCACGGGTAGCACCAGCGCCCTCGACCACCAGGGTCAGTTGCCGAGCCAGCAGGTCCAGGTCGGCCGCCCTGCCCTTGAACTCCATCTGCAACCCGCCTTCGGTTCACGGCAAAACATAGGCTGGATGTTACGTAGATTGAATCTTACCTAGATGCTAGCTCGCTTCCGTGCGGACAAGCGACAAAGGACAGACGAGCCGGCGCCCCCGAGACGCCCACTCGACTCCCTGGTCGGCGACCCCCACAAGCCCCGCAGCCCACTTGCGGCACGCTGAAGTCATGAGCAGGTATGCCGCCGCGAAGATCTACGCACTGCCGGAGTCGCTCGACGAACCGGTCGGGGCGACAGCCGGCTCCGTGGTGCTGCCGCGGCACCTGGACTGGGGGCCGCACTACGAGTACGACCTCGGCGACCACGCGGACCTGCTCCTCATGTACGAACGGTCATAAGAGAGGCACAGTCCCCCGACGACCTGCGCCCCGATCTGAACGAAGACCTCCTGCGACGGCAATGGCAGGACCTGTTCCTCCCGGTCCCCGCCCGCGCGGCCTGAGAAGCGCCTGCCATGAAGTAACAGGGAAGAAGCAGCCTCAGATTGACAGAGGGTTCAATCAATCTCGCCATAGACCAAGATGCACAGCAGCCCCACGATGAAAGCCAACCGGCAGGCGGCAGGCAGTACCCACGATGCACCTCGGCAAGGAGGACCGGCGGTACCTTCCGGCGACCCCCAGCAGGACCGTCAACGAGCCCTCATCCCGCCGAAACAGACCGCAGGGCCACCGATCACTACGGCTCGCGACCCGGCCTCACACCCAGGCTGATCAACCCACCACATGAAGCCGCGCGGGCCGAGGCAGTCGGTAGGTCGGGATGCGTTGCTGCACCGATATACAGTCGGCCCCAGCCGCCACTGGCTCGTAGGCCGCCCAACCTGCGGGAAAGACGCGAGCCAGGGTGTCGCATCCAAGGACGCCCCCGGAAACGACACCCGGAACGACCACCGGAACGACGGGGCAAACGACAGCGGTTCCGTCCCATGGCAGTGGCTCAAAGGAATGTGTCGTCCTGCTCAACGCGCTGAGCAAACTGAAGTGCGGGCCTGCTCGCCCGTACCTCCAGAACACCACCGCCCGCGCCCTTCACGACCGCGCCCGCGCACTAGTGCCACTACCCCTGGCCGGCTGACCATGGAACCTGCTTCAGGCCCGATCTCCGCCTTCACGCCACCTTGACTGCGTGCGGGCCGATGGACACAGTCACGTCGACACGGCCGCCAAGGGCAGCCGCGTAGGCCCGCAGCGTCTCGAGTTCCATCGCCTCGATGTCGCCGTTCTCGATCTGCGAGATGCGGGACTGCGACACCCCGACCAGCGCAGCGACCTCCGCCTGCGTCTTGCCGACGAGCTTGCGCAGTTCCCGCAGGTGGTAGCCGGCGACCTGAGCGTCGAGCTGCGCGTCGGCGCGCTCACGCAGTTCCGGATCGTCCATCCGCGGATTGCGGCGGTGCGCCTCCGCCTTCACGTCCTGCCAACGACGTGCCGGGCTCATCGCGCGTCTCCCTTCGTCTGCCGCTCCTGCTGCGCGCTCTTCTCCTCGCGATAAGCCGCGTAGCGCTTCTCGGCCAGCGGAATGGCCTCGTCGTACCACTGCGACCACCGGCCGGCCTTGTCTCCCGCCACCAGGAAAATCGCTTCCCGATCAGGATCGAACACGAACAGGAGGCGCAGCTCCGTGCGTCCCCTCGACCCCGGCCGTAACTCCTTCAGGTTCGCCAGGCTGCTCCCGCACAGCGTATCGACCAACGGCCTGCCCAACGCGGGCCCCACCATCGCCAGACGATCGATCGCTCGCTCGCTCGACCAGCACAGCGGTCTCCGGTTCGGCGTCGCACAGCTCCAGGAACCAGTCGTTCACCGGCTCCAAGAGCACGATCTCCCATGCCACCCCACAAATATAACTCAGAGCTCATATTCCTGCCCCTCGACGCGTTGCGTCAGTCAGCGCACACCTGCCCGGTCGCCACCGAACGACGACGGCCGCACAACAGCCACTACACAGCGCCGAACTGTGGCCATTGCCCAGCCCCGACCCGGGGGCGGCGCAACGGCCTGGCGGCTACGGATTCCGTGACCGACGCCCCGCAGATCCCCCAAGCGCGCCGTGGTTCCGATCCAGCGTCGTTCCAGCAGCAGTACGGATGACCAGGGACGACGACAAGTGACGAGACGTCAGGAAAACCAGCACGGATCCAGCAACGGGTACGCGAACGGGGCCGACCCCGAATGGGATCGACCCCGCCTGACCTGCTCGTTTGCTAGATCGCCGCAACGACGCTATGGCGGCGACTAAACGTTGAAGCGGAACTCCACCACGTCCCCGTCCCGCATCACATAGTCCTTGCCCTCCATGCGGGCCTTGCCGGCCGCGCGGGCGTCGTGGACCGAGCCGCACTCGACCAGGTCCTCGAAGGAGATGACCTCGGCCTTGATGAAGCCCTTCTGGAAGTCGGTGTGGATGACGCCGGCCGCCTCGGGGGCCGTGGCGCCCTTCTTGATCGTCCAGGCGCGGGACTCCTTGGGGCCCGCGGTCAGGTACGTCTGCAGGCCCAGCGTGTTGAAGCCGACGCGGGCCAGCGTGGCGAGGCCGGGCTCGTCCTGGCCGACGGACTGGAGGAGCTCGAGGGCCTCGTCCTCGTCGAGCTCGGCGAGGTCCGCCTCCAGTTTCGCGTTGAGGAAGATCGCCTCGGCCGGGGCGACGAGGGAGCGCTGCTCCGCCTTGAAGGCGTCGTCGATCAGCTCTTCCTCGTCGACGTTGAAGACGTAGAGGAAGGGCTTGGCGGTGAGCAGGTGCAGGTCATGGAGGAGGTCCTCGTTGGCCTCGCCCTGCTTGATGCCGGCCGCGAACAGGGTGCGGCCGCCCTCCAGGATCTCCTTGGCCTCCTCGACCGCCTTGACCTTCGGCTGGATGTCCTTCTTGATGCGCGACTCCTTCTGGAGGCGCGGCAGGACCTTCTCGATGGTCTGCAGGTCGGCCAGGATCAGCTCGGTGTTGATCGTCTCGATGTCGCCCTTCGGCGAGACCTTGCCGTCCACGTGGACGACGTTCTCGTCCTTGAAGGCGCGGATGACCTGGCAGATCGCGTCGGACTCGCGGATGTTCGCGAGGAACTTGTTGCCCAGGCCCTCGCCCTCGCTGGCGCCGCGCACGATGCCGGCGATGTCGACGAAGTCGACCGTGGCGGGCAGGGTGCGCTGCGAGGAGAAGATTTCGGCCAGCTTGGTGAGGCGGGCGTCCGGGACACCGACCACGCCGACGTTGGGCTCGATCGTGGCGAACGGGTAGTTGGCCGCCAGCACGTCGTTCTTGGTCAGGGCGTTGAACAGGGTCGACTTGCCGACATTCGGCAGGCCGACGATTCCGATCGTGAGCGACACGTTGCGACTTCCCGTACGTGAGACGTGAGGGCTGGGTGGACGGCGCGCCCTGAGCAGCGGGCGGGCCGATCCACCAGTCTACGGCGTGCGGGGGCCGGGCCCCTCGCCGTCCCGGACCCGCCCCGGATCCGCCCCCGGATCCGCCTCCGGCCGTACGGGCCTCTGCGCGTCCAGCAGTAGGGCCGAGTGCGGCGAACGGATGGCCAAGATCGGCCAAAACGCGTGTCTCTGGACGTATTGCGCCTATTACCAGACCTAGGTTGGACCGGTGGAGCAACACAGGATGCGTCCCCCCAAGCCCCGGCCGCGACGCACCGCGCCCCTCCCCCCGCAGAGCGGACGTGGCCGGCCTGCCACGGTCCAGCCGGCGGCGTCCCCGCCGGACCGCCCCGCGACGCCCTTCGTACGTGGTGTGCCCAGGCTTGTGCAGGCCGTGCGCCGGATGCCGAATCCGCGCCTGACCGGGATCGGCATCGGGCTGTTCTGCTCCGCCGTCATGTTCATGCTCGCCTGTATCGACCAGGTGGTCTTCGGCGGCTCGCTCATCGTGTACGGCGTGCTGTTCCTGCCGGTGAGCGCGCTGACCGCGCTCTGGGTGCGGCCGGCCGACCTGGTCACCGCACCGATCGTGGTGCCGATCGCCTTCGTCGTCGGGCTGCTGCCGATCATCGACGGCTCGGGCGGCTTCGGCGAGCGGATCATGGGGATCGTCACGGCACTGGCGATGCACGCCGGCTGGCTGTACGGAGGCACGCTGATCACCGGGGTCATCACGACCGTACGCAAGATCAGGATGATGGCACGACGGCGCGCACAACTGCGGCGCCGGCCGCCGCGGCCGCCTCGGCCGCGGCGCCGTACCGCCTGAAGGGCCCCGCCGCGCGTGGGGAACGGCGCGGCTACGCCTGCTCCGCCGCCCGCATCGCCGCGCCCACGATGCCCGCGTTGTTCTGCAGCTCCGCGGGCACGATCTCGGCCTTGATGCCCTTGATCAGCGGCAGGAACTTGTCCGCCTTGCGGCTGACGCCGCCGCCGATGATGAACAGCTCGGGCGAGAACAGCATCTCGACGTGCGCCAGGTACTTCTGGACGCGTCGCGCCCAGTGCTCCCAGCTCAGGCCCTCGTCGTCCTTGACCTTCGTGGAGGCGTGCTTCTCGGCGTCGTTGCCGTGCAGCTCCAGGTGGCCCAGCTCCGTGTTCGGCACGAGCCTGCCGTCGACGAACAGGGCGCTGCCGATGCCGGTGCCGAAGGTGAGCAGGATGACCGTGCCCTTGCGGCCGCGTCCCACGCCGAAGTGCATCTCGGCGACCCCTGCCGCGTCCGCGTCGTTCACCACGGTCACCGGGAGGCCGCCGAGCCGCTCGCTCAGCAGGGCGCGCGCGTCGACGTCGATCCAGCTCTTGTCGACGTTGGCGGCGGTGCGGATGGTGGCGCCGCCGGTGACCACACCCGGGAACGTGATGCCGACCGGGCCGCTCCACTCGAAGTGGTCGACGACCTGTTTGACGCATCCGGCCACGTCGTCGGGCGTGGCCGGATGGGGGGTCAGCACCTTGAAACGGTCGTCCGCCAGATCGCCGCGGTCCAGGTCCACGGGAGCACCCTTGATACCTGAACCGCCGATGTCCACGCCGAAGATCTGCATGGGCACCACGTTACGGCGCCCGCCCGGCACTCTCCTCCGGACGCGTACGACCGGCAACGGCTGCGGGTGCCCGGCGAAGGCGGGGTCAGGCCCGCCCGGTCACTTCTCCCCGGTCACTTCTCCCCGGCGCTTTCCCCGGTGCGCTCCGCGACCAGCGCGGCCGCCTCGGCGCGCAGATCGCGGCGGAGCTCCTTGGGCAGCGAGAAGGTGATCGACTCCTCGGCGGCCTTGACGATCTCCACGTCCTCGAAGCCGCGCGCCGCGAGCCACTCCAGTACGCCCTCGACGAGCACCTCGGGGACGGAGGCGCCCGAGGTGACGCCGACGGTCGCCACGCCCTCCAGCCAGGCCTCGTCGATCTCCTCGGCGAAGTCGACGAGATACGCCTCGCGCGCGCCCGCGAGCTTGGCGACCTCGACGAGGCGCTTGGAGTTGGAGGAGTTGCGGGAGCCGACGACGATGACGAGGTCGGCCTCGGCGCCCATCTGCTTCACGGCCAGCTGACGGTTCTGCGTGGCGTAGCAGATGTCGTCGCTGGGCGGGGAGATGAGCTGCGGGAACTTCTCCTTGAGCGCGTCGACGGTCTCCATGGTCTCGTCGACGGACAGCGTGGTCTGGGAGAGCCAGACGACCTTGGACGGGTCGCGCACCTCGACCTTCGCCACGTCCTCGGGGCCGTCGACCAGCGTGATGTGGTCGGGGGCCTCACCGGACGTGCCGATGACCTCCTCGTGGCCCTCGTGGCCGATCAGGAGGATGTCGAAATCCTCATTGGCGAAGCGGACCGCTTCCTTGTGCACCTTGGTGACCAGCGGGCAGGTCGCGTCGATGGTGGCGAGCCTGCCCTTGGCCGCCTCCTCGTGGACGACCGGCGCGACGCCGTGCGCCGAGAACATCACGATCGACCCCTCGGGGACCTCCGCCGTCTGCTCGACGAAGATCGCGCCCTTCCGCTCCAGAGTCTGTACGACGTACTTGTTGTGGACGATCTCGTGGCGGACGTAGACCGGGGCCCCGTACTGCTCCAGGGCCTTCTCTACGGCGATGACGGCGCGGTCCACACCCGCGCAGTAGCCACGGGGGGCGGCGAGCAGGACCTTGCGGGAAGGCGAAGCAGTCATGCCCACCATCGTAAAGGCCGCACCCGGCGGGGCAGAGATCCACTCCTCGGCCCTCGGGAGGGGCCACGTTTCTGCCCCGCGGGGGCCACGTTCCTGTCCTCGGGCCCCCGGGGATTGTCGGTGCCGGCGGCTAGGCTCGCCGCATGGCTGTGAACACGTCTGCCGAGACACCGCTGCACGTCGGTGAGGTGTCGCGGCTCATCGGGGGCTGGATCGACCGGCTCGGGGCCGTATGGGTCGAGGGCCAGATCACCCAGCTCTCGCGGCGCCCGGGTGCGGGCGTCGTCTTCATGACGCTGCGCGACCCGTCGTACGACATCTCGGTCGGCGTCACCTGCTACCGCCAGGTGTTCGACGCGGTGGCCGACGTCGTGTCCGAGGGCGCCCGCGTCGTGGTGCACGCCAAGCCCGAGTGGTACGCGCCGCGTGGGCAGCTGTCGCTCCGGGCCGCCGAGATACGGCCGGTGGGGATGGGCGAGCTGCTGGCCCGGCTGGAGCGGCTCAAGAAGACACTCGCGGGCGAGGGGCTCTTCGCGCCCGAGCGCAAGAAGCCCCTGCCGTTCCTGCCGCAGCTCATCGGCCTGGTCTGCGGCCGCGCCTCGGCGGCCGAGCGGGACGTCCTGGAGAACGCCCGCCACCGCTGGCCGGCCGTCCGTTTCGAGGTGCGCAACGTCGCCGTGCAGGGCGTGCACGCGGTTCCGCAGGTCGTACAGGCCGTGAAGGACCTGGACGCGCTCGACGAGGTCGACGTGATCATCGTGGCGCGAGGCGGTGGCAGCGTGGAGGACCTGCTCCCGTTCTCGGACGAACAGCTCGTACGGGCGGTGGCGTCCTGCCGTACGCCGGTGGTCTCGGCGATCGGGCACGAGCCGGACAACCCCCTCCTCGACTTCGTGGCGGACCTGCGGGCTTCCACGCCGACCGACGCCGCCAAGAAGGTCGTGCCGGACGTCGGCGAGGAGCTCGAGCGGGTGCGGTCGCTGCGGAACCGTGCCCGGCGCTGCGCCGAGGCGTTCGTCGACCGCGAGGAGCGGGGGCTCATGCACGCCCTGAGCAGGCCCTGCATGCAGGATCCGCACCGCATGGTCGAGGAGCGCGAGCAGCACGTGGAGGCGCTGCTCGCGCGTAGCCGCCGCACTCTGGCGCACTGCCTGGACCGCGCGGACTCGGAGCTCACCCACACGCACGCGCGCGTGGTGGCGCTCTCGCCCGCGGCGACGCTACGACGGGGGTACGCGGTCCTGCAGAAGGCCGACGGCCACGTGGTCCGGGCGCCGGACGAGGTGGCGGCGGACGAGGAGCTCCGGGCCCGGGTCGCCGAGGGCGAGTTCACGGTACGGGCGGCAGGGCCGGCAAGGACGGGACAAGTCGATGCATAGGGTGGGCGCATGACCAGCAGGACGGACGAGGCCGGGCCGAACGAGGCGGCGGGCACCCTCGGGTACGAGCAGGCGCGGGACGAGCTGATCGAGGTCGTGCGCCGCCTCGAGGCGGGCGGCACCACGCTCGAGGAGTCCCTGGCCCTGTGGGAGCGGGGCGAGGAGCTGGCCAAGGTGTGCCGCCACTGGCTGGAGGGGGCGCGCGCCCGGCTGGACGCCTCGCTCGCCGCGGACGAGGAGACCGGCGGCGGTACGGGCAACGGCGCGGGGGCGGGCGACGCCGCCGGCTGACGGGCGCCTGCGCGACGCGCATGGCCGGGCCCTTCGTCCCCACGGCGAGGGCCCATGGTCCGTCCGGTGAGGGCACGTCGCCCGTGGAGGCCGACGGCACGCACGCGGCACCGTAGAAGTGTCATTCCACAGAGGGTGCGGCCGCCTCAGGCGTTGCAGGTTTGTGAAACCAGTCACCGGAGCCCAGGCTTTGGTTGAACTTTAAACGTAATCTGCGTACGGTCGCTCCTGCCAGCTTGATCCACGGATCACGACTCACCCTGATCCGCCGGATCCAACGCGTATCTCGAGAAGGTTCATTCATGTCCCTCGTTCTTGACCCCGCCGCCCAGGACCTGCTCTTCCGTGAGGCCCGCACCGCGAACACCTTCACCGACGAGCCGGTGACCGAGGAGCAGGTGCAGGCGATCTACGACCTGGTCAAGTACGGTCCGACCGCCTTCAACCAGTCCCCGCTGCGCATCACCCTCGTCCGCTCCCCCGAGGCCCGTGAGCGCCTCGTGAAGCACATGGCCGAGGGCAACCAGCCGAAGACGGCGTCCGCCCCGCTCGTCGCGATCCTCTCCGCGGACAACGAGTTCCACGAGGAGCTGCCGGAGCTCTTCCCGCACTTCCCGCAGGCCAAGGACGCCTTCTTCTCGGAGCGCCCGGTCCGCGAGGGGGCCGCTGCCCTGAACGCCACGCTGCAGGCCGCGTACTTCATCGTCGGCGTCCGCGCCGCCGGGCTGGCCGCCGGCCCGATGACCGGCTTCGACTTCCAGGGCGTCCAGAAGGAGTTCCTGGACGGCGACCACACCCCGCTGATGATCGTCAACATCGGCAAGCCGGGCGAGGACGCGTGGTTCCCGCGTTCGCCGCGGCTGGAGATCGACCAGGTCATCACCACCGTCTGACGTCGCTGCGCGACGCAGGAAGGCCCCCGGCATCCGCCGGGGGCCTTCCTCATTCCTGATTCCTGCGCGTTCCCAAGAACTCTTACGACGTCTTCAGCGCGCTCGCCATCTTCGTCAGCTGACCGAACGAGCCCGAGCCCGTCACCACCGTCGTGTAGCCATCGCCCTCGAAGACGAGCGCGTCGTACTTCGGGCCCTCGTAACGCTGCCACGTCTGGTCGCCGATCCGCTGGGTGACCTTCGTCTTCCCGGCGCCCTGGGTCTTCTGCTCGATGAACTCGGAGGGCTTCTCCGTGGACTGCTCGACGGCCACGTACTGACCAAGACCGTCGGCCGTGTGGAAACCCAGGTGCCATGCGTCGTGGTCCGTGCCCTGGTAACGCACCGACGTCGGCCTCCACTCCTTGGGCAGGCCCTCCGGCGCAGCCACCGGGTACGCCGCCGCGCGGCGCGCCGTCAGCAGCTCGACGCGGTAGTCCACACGCTTCACGGGTGTTTGGGAGCCGTCGTGCGGGATGAAGAGGTATATGAAGAACGCGACGAGGACGATCACGCCCATCGACAGCACCATGTCCCGGACGGTCTGCTTGCCTTTCATGCCTGCCACGCCCCCATCGTCGCAGGTCCCCGTCGGTCGCCCGGCACCGCCCTGCACGGAAAGGGACGAAGTGTGACGAGCGCTATGCCCGATCCCCACCCCATCCGCTCAAACGTGGGGCCCTCTGCTCATTTTGTCAGCCTGCCGATAGAGTCGGGAGTCATCACCCTCATCCGGCCGCCCGCCCGTCTCCCACCGCGACCCTTCCAAAGAGCCCTTCGGGCGCTGCCCTTTTCGTATCAGAAAGGTGCGTCTCGATGACCGAGAATCATCTGCTGCCTTCCGAACTCGAGGTCTCACCAGAGGCCCCCGACCGCAACCTCGCCATGGAACTCGTCCGGGTCACCGAGGCCGCAGCGATGGCCGCGGGCCGCTGGGTCGGCCGCGGGGACAAGAACGGCGCCGACGGCGCCGCGGTCCGGGCCATGCGCACCCTCGTCTCCACCGTCTCGATGAACGGCGTCGTCGTCATCGGCGAGGGCGAGAAGGACGAGGCGCCCATGCTGTTCAACGGAGAGCGCATCGGCGACGGCTCCGGCGCCGAATGCGACATCGCGGTCGACCCGATCGACGGCACCACGCTGTGCGCCAAGGGCATGCCGAACGCGGTCGCGGTGCTGGCCGCCGCCGACCGCGGCACGATGTTCGACCCGTCGGCCGTCTTCTACATGGACAAGCTGGTCACCGGCCCCGAGGCCGCCGACTTCGTCGACATCAACGCCCCGGCGTCGGTGAACATCCGCCGGGTCGCCAAGGCCAAGGGGTGCGCCGCCGGTGACGTGACCGTCGTCATCCTCGACCGGCCGCGCCACGAAGGGATCATCAAGGAGATCCGGGAGACGGGCGCCCGTATCAAGCTGATCTCCGACGGCGATGTCGCGGGCTCCATCCTGGCCGTCCGCGAGGGCAGCGGCGTCGACCTGCTGATGGGCATCGGCGGTACGCCGGAGGGCATCATCTCGGCGTGCGCGATCAAGTGCCTGGGCGGCACCATCCAGGGCAAGCTGTGGCCCAAGGACGACGAGGAGCGGCAGCGCGCCATCGACGCCGGCCATGACCTCGACCGCGTCCTCTACACCGACGACCTGGTCTCCGGCGAGAACGTGTTCTTCGTCGCGACCGGCATCACCGACGGTGAGCTGCTGCACGGTGTGCGGTACCGCGCGGAGACGGCATCGACCTCGTCGCTGGTCATGCGGTCCAAGTCCGGCACGATCCGGCAGATCGACTCGGTGCACCGGCTGTCGAAGCTGCGCGCCTACAGCGCCATCGACTTCGACCGCGCACGGTAACGCACGGCCGGTTCCCGGCCACACGACCGTGGGGCGCCCTCTGTGCGGGAGGGCGCCCCACGGACGCGTACGGGCGGAACGTCGCCGTACGGACTAGCCGGCCGCGGCCATCGGGTCCGCGGTCCGGGTCGCCTTCTTCAGCTCCAGCTCGCGCCTGCGGCGGCGGGCCAGGACCACGCGGCGCTCGGCGGCGGTGAGGCCGCCCCACACCCCGTACGGCTCGGGCTGCAGCAGGGCGTGCTCGCGGCACTCGACCATGACGGGACAGCGGGCGCAGACCCGCTTGGCCGCCTCTTCGCGGGAGAGCCTGGCGGCGGTGGGCTCCTTGGACGGGGCGAAGAACAGTCCGGCCTCGTCGCGGCGGCACACGGCCTCCGTGTGCCATGGATCGTCCTGATCGCGGTCTCGCACTGGGACCCGCCGGGGCGGAACGGCAGCTACCTGCAGGGACTGATGCGGCGGTTGCAGCACGGTCTACTCCTGACGACGGCTTCGCGAGCGAGCGACGATGCAGCATGGTCTACCCGCTGTGCGCGCGCCTATGCACTGAGTTCCGATGCACTGCAGTTCGCCGCACAAAAGCCGCGTTCGCTCACCACCCCCGGCCGCCCCAGGAGCCGCCGACCGGTACCGGCTCAGTGCCCCAGATGCTTGCGCAGGTGGCGATCGATGCGCTCCTGCAGATCGCGGACGAGCCTGCCCCGCTTGGGCTTCGCCTCGATGTTGCCGAGTACGGCGAGGCCGTCGACGAAGACCACGGGGGCGTCCTGCTCGGCCGAGTCGAGCGTGTCCACCTCGAAGTTGCCGAGGACACCGCCGCCGTTGCCGCGGAGCGAGATGTTCTCCGGGACGCGGATCTCCACGCTGCCGAAGACCGAGATCGCCTTGATCACGACCTGTTGGTACTCGAAGATCGCCTCGCTGAGGTCGATCTCGACGCTGCCGAAGATCGCGTACGCATGGGTCCTGCGGCCCACGCGCCAGCGGCCCTTGCGGACCGAGCTGCTGAACACCGCGACGAGGTTCTCGTCGGCGACCGACGGCACCGCGCCCGCGCTCGGCCGCGACGGCGCCGTGACGTGGTCGGCGGAGGGGGCACCGGAGGCGGAGCCCTCGCGGCCGGCCGGCAGGTCGCGGATCAGCGGCTCCAGTTCGGCGACGGTCTTCGCGCGGTAGACGCCGTCGATCCGCTCGGCGTGCTCGTCGGCAGTGAGCCGGCCCTCGGCGAGGGCTTCGCGGAGGATGTCCGCGATCCGGTCCCGGTCGGCGTCGGAGGCGCGGAGCGATGGGGGTGCCCCCTGCTCGAGCGGAGCCGAGAGCTTGGGGGAGGGCTCCCGGTCCGCGTCGGGGGCCGGGGCCGGGGCCGCGGCCGGGACTGAGACCACGGACGGGCCCGCCGCCGGTGCCCGGCCGTCGGCCGCCGGAGCCCGGCCGTCGCCCTGAGCCATCGCTGATTCTCGCTTCTCGAGGTCCACGTCAGCAGCGTACCCAAACGCGATAGATCGCGACTACCCCACAATCCGGTCTGAGCAGCCACGGAACGCGGCCGATTCCGCACAGATGAACTGAGCCTTACCTCACAGGCTCGGCCGACCCGGCAAGTCCTACGCTTGTGGACGCTATGGGCGCTGCCAACGAGGGTCAGCCGCCCTGCTGTCTGTCGAGTGAGGAATGGGCGAAATGCCGGAGTTCGCATACACCGATCTGCTGCCGACGGGAGAGGACACCACGCCGTACCGGCTGGTGACCTCCGAGGGTGTCTCCACCTTCGAGGCCGACGGGCGGACGTTCCTCAAGGTCGAGCCGGAGGCGCTGCGCAAGCTCGCCGCGGAGGCCATCCACGACATCCAGCACTACCTGCGCCCGGCCCACCTGGCGCAGCTCCGCCGCATCATCGACGACCCCGAGGCGTCGAGCAACGACAAGTTCGTCGCCCTGGACCTGCTGAAGAACGCGAACATCGCCGCGGCCGGCGTCCTCCCCATGTGCCAGGACACCGGCACCGCGATCGTCATGGGCAAGCGCGGCCAGAACGTCCTCACGGAGGGCGGTGACGAGGAGGCACTGAGCCGCGGCATCTACGACGCGTACACCAAGCTCAACCTGCGCTACTCGCAGATGGCTCCGCTCACCATGTGGGAGGAGAAGAACACCGGCTCGAACCTGCCGGCCCAGATCGAGCTGTACGCGACGGACGGCGGCGCGTACAAGTTCCTGTTCATGGCCAAGGGCGGCGGCAGCGCCAACAAGTCGTTCCTCTACCAGGAGACGAAGGCCGTCCTGAACGAGGCCTCCATGATGAAGTTCCTGGAGGAGAAGATCCGTTCGCTCGGTACGGCCGCCTGCCCGCCGTACCACCTGGCGATCGTCGTCGGCGGTACGAGCGCCGAGTTCGCCCTGAAGACGGCCAAGTACGCGTCCGCGCACTACCTGGACGAGCTGCCGGCCGAGGGCTCGCCGCTCGGCCACGGCTTCCGTGACAAGGAGCTCGAGGAGAAGGTCTTCGAGCTGACGCAGAAGATCGGCATCGGCGCGCAGTTCGGCGGCAAGTACTTCTGCCACGACGTCCGGGTGGTCCGCCTCCCCCGCCACGGCGCGTCCTGCCCCGTCGCGATCGCCGTGTCCTGCTCCGCCGACCGCCAGGCCGTCGCGAAGATCACCGCCGAGGGCGTCTTCCTGGAGCAGCTGGAGACGGACCCGGCGCGTTTCCTGCCCGACACGACGGACGAGCACCTCGAGTCCGACGGCGACGTCGTCAAGATCGACCTCAACCAGCCGATGGAGTCGATCCTCGCCGAGCTGACCAAGTACCCGGTCAAGACGCGCCTGTCCCTCTCCGGCCCGCTCGTCGTGGCCCGCGACATCGCCCACGCCAAGATCAAGGAGCGCCTTGACGCGGGCGAGGAGATGCCGCAGTACCTGAAGGACCACCCGGTCTACTACGCGGGCCCGGCGAAGACCCCCGAGGGCTACGCGTCCGGCTCCTTCGGCCCGACGACGGCCGGCCGCATGGACTCGTACGTGGAGCAGTTCCAGGCGGCGGGCGGCTCCAAGGTGATGCTGGCCAAGGGCAACCGCTCCAAGCAGGTCACGGACGCGTGCGACGCGCACGGCGGCTTCTACCTCGGCTCGATCGGCGGCCCCGCCGCGCGCCTCGCCCAGGACTGCATCAAGAAGGTCGAGGTCGTCGAGTACGAGGAGCTCGGCATGGAGGCCGTCTGGAAGATCGAGGTCGAGGACTTCCCGGCGTTCATCGTCGTCGACGACAAGGGCAACGACTTCTTCCAGGACCCGGCGCCCGCGCCGACGTTCACCAGCATTCCGGTGCGGGGGCCGGGGCTGGCGTAACACCCACTGCCTGATGGCCGCCCCTGCCTGCGTATTGCGGGTGGGGGCGGCGCTGTCCAGCTCGGATGACGGCACAGAAATGCTGGCCGTACCAACACACCACGGAATCAGGTCAACTGAAGTTCGCCCACCCGCTGGCCTCCGCTCATCTCGCCCGTCGGCCGGAACCCGAGCTTCAGATAGAAGGCTTCCGGTCCGTTCTCGCCCGGGTGCCAGGTGGTCGTGAGGCGGGTGCCGCCGCGGCGGCGGATCTCGGCGGCCACGGAGCTGACCGCGAAGCGGCCGTAACCCCGGCCCTGCTCCCCGGCCGCGATGTTGAGGCGCCAGAGGCCCGAGCGCAGGTCTGCGGCCCTACCGTCGCCGGCGAAGTCGATGTCGAAGAAGGCCATGAGGAAGCCGACGGGCCGGTCGCCGTCGACGATGAGGCGGGGCCAGGCTGCGTCGGGATGCACATACGCCTCGGCGAGCGACTTCACGACCGGTGCGACCAGGTGCTCCTGGTCCGGTCGCACCTTCAGGCCGATCGCCTTGTCGAAGTTGGCGGGGGTGATCTTTTCGATGCGCGCCGAGCTGGTCATATGGGGACCTTAAAGTCCCAGGTCAGAGGGTCAAGCGGATTTCGGCCGGCGCACCGGGCGGGGCGGCGCGACAGCCACAGCCGTACGCCCGATCCTGAGGTAGGAGGCCCTCGAGGAGGCACCCGAAAGAGGAAGCCCCGGAAGGGGAATACCTCCCACCGGCCCCACGCTCTCCCTCCTGGAGGTACGACGACGATGACGACGACCGAAGACGGCGACCAGCAGTACCGCATCGAGCACGACTCCATGGGCGAGGTACGCGTCCCCGCACACGCCAAGTGGCGGGCCCAGACCCAGCGGGCCGTGGAGAACTTCCCGGTCTCGGGGCAGCGGCTCGAACGGGCCCACATCGAGGCCCTCGCCCGTATCAAGGCCGCCGCCGCCAAGGTGAACGCCGAACTCGGGGTGCTCGACAAGGACTTCGCCGACGCCATCGTGGCCGCCGCGCAGGAGGTCGCCGAGGGGCGGTGGGACGAGCACTTCCCCGTCGACGTGTTCCAGACCGGCTCCGGTACGTCGTCGAACATGAACATGAACGAGGTGCTGGCGACCCTCGCCACGGAACGCCTCGGGCGGGACGTCCACCCCAACGACCACGTGAACGCCTCCCAGTCGTCGAACGACGTCTTCCCCTCCTCCATCCACATCGCGGCGACCAGCGCGGTCACCCGCGATTTGATTCCGGCTCTCGACCATCTGGCGGCCTCGCTGGAGCGCAAGGCCGAGGAATTCGCGGATGTCGTGAAGTCGGGGCGTACGCATCTGATGGACGCCACGCCTGTGACGCTCGGCCAGGAGTTCGGCGGGTACGCGGCGCAGGTGCGGTACGGCGTGGAGCGGCTGAAGGCCTCGCTGCCCCGGCTGGCCGAACTGCCGCTCGGTGGCACGGCCGTGGGCACCGGCATCAACACCCCGCCCGGCTTCTCGTCAGCCGTCATCGCCGAGGTGGCGGACGCGACGGGGCTGCCGCTCACCGAGGCGCGCGACCACTTCGAGGCGCAGGGCGCGCGTGACGGCATCGTCGAGACCAGCGGGCAGCTGCGTACCATCGCCGTCGGGCTGACGAAGATCGCCAACGATCTGCGGTGGATGTCCAGCGGTCCGCGCACGGGTCTGGCCGAAATCGCCCTGCCCGACCTGCAGCCCGGTTCGTCGATCATGCCGGGCAAGGTCAACCCGGTGATCCCCGAAGCCGTCCTGATGGTCGCCGCGCAGGTCATCGGCAACGACGCCACCGTCACCACCGCCGGCGCCGCCGGGAACTTCGAGCTCAACGTCATGCTCCCCGTCATCGCCAAGAACGTGCTCGAATCCGTCCGTCTCCTCGCGAACGTCTCCCGGCTGCTGGCCGACCGGACCGTGGACGGCATCACCGCGAACCGCGAGCGGGCCCGTGAGTACGCGGAGTCCTCGCCGTCCGTCGTCACGCCGCTGAACAAGTACATCGGCTACGAGGAGGCCGCGAAGGTGGCGAAGCGGGCGCTGGCCGAGCGGAAGACGATCCGGCAGGTGGTCCTGGAGTCCGGGTACGTGGATCGCGGCGACCTGACGCTCGGCCAACTGGACGAGGCGCTGGACGTCCTCCGGATGACCCATCCGTAGGGCTCGCACCGGGCAGGGCACCGCTGCATTTCGGCCGTGTTGCGCCATGGCGCATTCGTGTTTCGCCTTGGCGCATACGTGTTGCCGCTCCTGCATCCGTGACACGCGCCGCAGCGTCGTATGCCCTGGGCACCTAATATCTGCGCATGACAGACAGGGCGAGCAGACTCATGGACGGAAGCGGTCCGGCGTACTGGGCTCCCGGCGACCACATCCTGTGGCGCTACCGGGAGAACGCCGGCGCCCGCTTCCACATCTGCCGCCCCGTGACGGTCGTTCAGGACACCGCGGAGCTGCTCGCCGTATGGATGGCGCCCGGCACGGAGTGTGTGAAGCCGGTGCTCGCCGACGGCACGCCGGTGCATGTGGAGCCGCTGGACACGCGGTACACGAAGCCTCGGACGGTGCGGCGCGACCGCTGGTTCGGCACGGGCGTGCTGAAGCTGGCGCGACCGGATGACCCCTGGTCCGTATGGCTGTTCTGGGAGCCTGGCTGGCAGTTCAAGAACTGGTACGTGAACCTGGAGCAGCCGCGGGTTCGCTGGGCGGGCGGCATCGACTCCGAGGACCACTTCCTGGACATCTGCGTGTACCCGGACCGCACCTGGGAGTGGCGCGACGAGGACGAGTTCGCGCAGGCGCAGCAGGCCGGTCTGATGGACGCCGCTCAGGCCGAGGCCGTACGCCGGGCCGGGCGGGATGCCGTCGACGTGATCCGGTCGTGGGGCGCGCCCTTCTCGGACGGCTGGCAGCACTGGCGGCCGAACCCAGAATGGTCCATACCGCTTCTTCCGGACGACTGGGATCGCACGCCCGCTCGAGTGCCGTCATGAGACCCTTGATGCGCCCCCGTAGGGCAAACGTAGGATCGTCCTCCGCAAGTACACAGTTGCAGCACAGCATCAACTTCTTTCACTAGGACAAGGCCTGACACGACGTCATCGAGGGGCGGCGGGACGTGAGCGAGGGTAGCGAGGCTTACGGTCGGTACGGCACCACGCCGTACCGGGCGGACGGTGCGGCCGGCAGAGCCGAGGCGTGCCGGGCCCAGCGCAGGGGCCGGCACGGCACCTGTCCGACGCCACACAGGCAGGGCGGCGAGAATCCGTTCCCGGCACACGTGTTCCGGGTATCGGCCTCTCTGCGGTACGAACTGCGCGGCAGAGGCCCCGGTCCCGAACAGCACCTGTTCCCCCACAGCCAGCGCTCCTGAGACCAAGGCGCGCACGGCGCGCAGCCCCGGACGGACGGATTCGACACGCGTGACGGAGCATCCCACCTCCCACGAGCGCGGGCAGCCCACCGCTGCCCGCCCTCCCGCCCCCGCTGACCCGCGCGGGGCGCTGTTGCGTACCCCGGAGAGCCCGGAAGTCCCCGACGCAGCGGGCATGGTCGCCTTACCGGCACAGGGCCGGCCCGGCGACAACCCGGCCGCACACGGCAGCGCCGTGGCGCCGGGCGGCACCCCTGCCGCGGCGGACTGCACCGGCGCCGGGAACGCCCCCGGTGCCGCGGACGCCTCCGGCGCGCCCAGCGCGGCCGGGCCCGCGGGATCTGCAGGTCCCGCAGGTCCCGGCGGGTCTGTGGGCGCCGGCGCTCCTGTGGGCAGCGCAGGCGCCGAGCACTCGCAGCCCCAGGCCGCCGAACCCGACCCGCACCGGCCGCGCCCCGCACCGCAGGGCGCGCCGCTGCCGCGGTCCGGTGAGCCGGCGCAGTGGGCCGCTGCCAGGGCGATCGCCGAGGCCGGGCACCACCCGGGTGAGGCGGGGTCGCGCCCCCTGTCCGGGGTGCCCTCGCCCTCCCTCGGCCCCGTCGCGATGCAGCGCGACGGCGACCGGCTGCGGTTCGTCGGGGCCGCGACCCGGCGTATCGCGCGGGGCATGGACCTCGACGAGATCGTGATGGGTCTGTGCCGGGCCACCGTGCCGACGTTCTCCGACGCGATCCTCGTCTATCTGCGCGACCCGCTGCCGGTCGGCGACGAGCGGCCCTCCGGGCCCCTGGTCCTGCGGCTGCGGCGCACCGACCGGCTGCGGCGGATCGAGGACGGGACCGAGGACCCGGACACCGACGGGGGTCTGCTGCCGGGGCTGCAGCTGCAGCCCGACTTCGCGGCGACCGAGCTGTGCGAGGTGCGGTCGGGCGGTGCGCTCGCCGAGGTGCTCCGCGGCGTACGCCCCGTCTTCGCGGACGCCCACACCGCGCTCGACGCGCTGCCCGAACTGCTCGGTGCGGAGCGGCAGGTGCCCGACGGACAGCACACGATCCTCGCGCCGCTGCGCGGCCGACGGCGCGTCATCGGCGCCGCGGTGTTCCTGCGCCGTCCCGACCGACCGGCGTTCGAAACCGAGGACCTGCTGGTCGCCGCCCAGCTCGCCACGCACAGCGCGCTCGGCATCGACAAGGCCGTGCTGTACGACCGCGAGGCGTACATCGCGGACGAGCTGCAGCGCACCATGCTGCCCGAGTCGCTGCCCCAGCCGCACGGCGTGCGGCTCGCGTCCCGCTATCTGCCCGCCGCCGAGACGGCCCGCGTCGGCGGCGACTGGTACGACGCGATCCCGCTGCCCGGCAACCGCGTCGCCCTCGTCGTCGGCGACGTCATGGGCCACTCCATGACATCGGCGGCGATCATGGGCCAGCTGCGGACGACCACGCAGACCCTGGCCGGCCTGGACCTGCCGCCGCAGGAGGTGCTGCACCACCTCGACGAGCAGGCGCAGCGGCTCGGCACGGACCGCATGGCGACCTGCCTGTACGCGGTCTACGACCCGGTGACGCACCGCATCACGATCGCCAACGCGGGCCATCCGCCGCCGGTCCTGCTGCACCTGGGCGGGCGCGCCGAGGTCCTGCGGGTGCCCGCGGGCGCGCCGATCGGTGTGGGCGGCGTCGACTTCGAGGCCGTCGAACTGGACGCGCCCGCCGGAGCGACGCTCCTGCTGTACACGGACGGTCTCGTCGAGTCGCGGCTGCGCGACGTGTGGACCGGCATAGAGCAGCTGCGCGAGCGCCTCTCGGCGACCGCGCAGCTCACCGGACCGGACCATCCGCCGCCGCTGGAGGCGCTGTGCGACGAGGTCCTGGACATGCTCGGCCCGGGCGACCGGGACGACGACATCGCGCTGCTCGCCGCCCGCTTCAACGGAATCGCGCCGAGCGACGTGGCGTACTGGAACCTGGACCCCGAGGACGCGGCTCCCCGCCGGGCCCGCCGGCTGGCCCGCAACGCGCTGGCCCGCTGGGACCTCGAAGAGCTCACGGACTCGGTGGAACTGCTGGTCAGCGAGGTCGTCACCAACGCCGTGCGCTATACGTCACGGCCGGTCACGCTGCGCCTGCTGCGCACCGATGTGCTGCGCTGCGAGGTCGGCGACGACGTACCCCAGCTGCCGCGGCTGCGCCAGGCACGGGCCACGGACGAGGGCGGGCGCGGGCTGTTCCTGGTCAACAAGATGGCCCGCCGCTGGGGCGCGACCCGGCTGAGCACCGGGAAGGTGGTCTGGTTCGAGCTGCCGACGCCTGCGTCCGGCTGAGGCGGCATGGTTCGGTTTCGGGGCGACCCCCGCTGGTTCGGGGCGACCCCCGCTGGGTTGCCCCGAAGCCGTTCGACGATGTCCGCAACACGACCTTTGTACGAGTTCCTAGCTTGGACCCGTTCCAAATGTTGCTGATGTCGTGATGGCGGAGTTGACTGCTGTGGTGGGCGAAGCGACCTGACCTATCCCAAATGCACGACGGGAGGACGCTCGTGACCGAGGCAGTACAGAAGGTTCCGTACACCACGACGAACGCCGGAATACCGGTGGAGAGCGACGAACACTCGCTCACGGTCGGCGATACCGGCCCGATCCTGCTCCAGGACCACTACCTCATCGAGAAGATGGCCCAGTTCAACCGTGAACGGGTCCCCGAGCGGGTGGTGCACGCCAAAGGATCGGGTGCGTACGGGGTCTTCGAAGTCACCAACGACGTCAGCCAGTTCACCAAGGCCGACCTCTTCCAGCCGGGGAGGCGGACGGAGATGCTGGCGCGTTTCTCGACGGTCGCCGGGGAGCAGGGCTCCCCCGACACCTGGCGGGACCCACGCGGCTTCGCGCTCAAGTTCTACACGGAGTACGGCAACTACGACCTGGTCGGCAACAACACGCCGGTCTTCTTCGTCCGCGACCCGCAGAAGTTCCAGGACTTCATCCGCTCCCAGAAGCGCCGCCCCGACAACGGCCTGCGCGACAACAACATGCAGTGGGACTTCTGGACGCTGTCCCCCGAGTCCGCGCACATGGTGACGTGGCTGATGGGCGACCGCGGCATCCCGAAGACCTACCGCAACATGAACGGCTACAGCTCCCACACCTACATGTGGGTCAACGGCGGCGGCGAGAAGTTCTGGATCAAGTACCACATCAAGACCGACCAGGGCATCGACTTCCTCACCCAGTCCGAGGCCGACGAGCTCGCGGGCACGGACGGCGACATCCACCGCCGTGACCTGTTCGATTCCATCGCCTCCGGCAACGCGCCGTCGTGGACGATGCACGTGCAGGTCATGCCCTTCGAGGACGCGGCGGACTACCGCTTCAACCCGTTCGACCTGACCAAGGTGTGGCCGCACGGCGACTACCCGCTGATCGAGGTCGGCCGGATGACCCTCAACAAGAACCCGGAGAACTACTTCATCCACATCGAGCAGGCCGCCTTCGAGCCCTCGAACCTGGTGCCCGGCATCGGCCCGTCCCCGGACAAGATGCTGCTCGGCCGGCTCTTCTCGTACCCGGACACGCACCGCTACCGGATCGGCCCCAACTACGCGCAGCTGCCCCCGAACCGCCCGCGCTCGCCCGTCCACTCGTACGCGAAGGACGGCCCCATGCGGTACGAGCCGGCGAACGTGGGCGCCGTGTACGCACCCAACTCGTACGGCGGCCCAGCTGCCGACGTCCAGACCTTCGGCGACCCGGCGGGCTGGCAGGCCGCGGGCGAGATGGTCCGCGAGGCGTACAAGTTGCACCGCGATGACGACGACTGGGGCCAGCCGGGCACGATGGTCCGCGAGGTCCTGGACGACGCGGCCCGCGAACGCCTGGTGTCGAACGTAGCCGGACACCTGAGCGCCGGAGTCTCCCGCCCGGTTCTCGACCACGCCCTGCAGTACTGGCGCAACATCGACAAGGACCTGGGCGACAGGATCGCCAAGCGAGTAAACGGCGGCTGACAACTGCAAACGAAGGCGCTCGGAACCCAAGGTTCCGAGCGCCTTCAGCTACGGCAGTCGGCGTCAGCCGGTCCCGTCCCGGGTCCCACCGGTCTGCTCCGGAATCCCGAACGTGGGCGTGACCGACGGAGTCGGCTGCCGAGTCGTAGCCCCGTCCGTCGGCTCGGAGGTCGGCTCCTCCGTAGGCGCCTCACTCGTGGGCGCCTCGGTGGACGGCTCAGCACTGGTCTCCGGCGCCGACGGCGTCTCCGACGGCGTCTCCGTCGCGGTCCGCGTCGGGTCGACCGTCGGCGTGACGGCCGCCCCCATGTCGGTTTCGAGGTCGAACTCGCTAGTCGACCCCATCGCGTTGAAGGTGTACGCGGCCCATATCTCGGCAGGGAAGCTGCCACCGTTGACGCGGCCGCCACCAGCCGCACCCTTCATGGAGACCTGGGTGCCGCGCTTGAGCACCTTCCCGTTCGACAGCTTCTTGTCCTTGTCCTGCTCTCCGAACAGTCCGACCGAGGTCACCAGCTTCGGCGTGTAGCCGGTGAACCAGGCCGACTTGTTGTTGTCGGACGTACCCGTCTTGCCCGCGACCTGCTGGCCGTTGCGGCCCTCCGCCTCACGCACGGAGACCCGGGCCGTACCGTCGTCCACCACGCCGGTGAGCACGGAGGTCACGGAGTCGGCGGCCTCGCGGCTGATCACCTGCTTGCCGATCGGTTCCGGGAAGTCGACCGAGCGGTCCTTGTGCTCGGCGGACTTCACGATCGCCGGGGTGACCTTCTTGCCGTGGTTGTCGAGGGTCGCGTAGATCCCGGCCATCTCCAGCGGGCTGGCGCCCATGGAACCGAGGGTCTGGGCGGGCACGGCCTGCAGGCCGTCGGTGTCCATGCCGAGCTCGCCCGCGGTCTTCATCACCTCGTCCATGCCCACGTCGACGCCCATCTGCGCGAAGACGGAGTTGATGGACTTGTTCAACGCCGTCTGCACGGTGACGTCGCCGTAGTTGACGTCGTCCTCGTTCGGCGGCGCGAAACCGACCTTCCGACCGTCGTCCACGACGGGACGCTCGCTCGTGCCGTCGTAGACCGTGGACGCCGTGATCGGCTGACCGTCCTGCGTCTGGGAGCCGTTCTCCAGAGCGGCCGCGAGGATCAGCGGCTTGAAGGTCGAGGCGACCTGGTAGTCACGGCGGGTGGCGTTGTTCTGGAAGTGCTTGATGTAGTCCACGCCGCCGTACATCGCCAGGACCTTGCCCGTCTTCGGGTCGACGGACGCGGCACCGGCCTGGATGTTGGCGTCGACCTCGCGGTCCTTGGTGTCCAGCTTGCTGGTGAGCCTCGCCTTGACAGCCTGCTCCAGGAGCTTCTGCTTCTTCTTGTCGATGTTGAGCGTGATGGTCCAGCCGCCGGCGTCGACGAGCGCCTTCGCCTCCTCCATGTCGGCGGCGGAGCCGTCCGCGACGAGCTGCTTCTCCAGCGCCGCATTCGCCGCGTCCCACAGATAGCCGGTCTGTCCCTCGAGGCCGGGTGCCGCCTTGGGCTCGTCCGGGACGGGGAACTTCAGGCCCTGGCGCTCGGAGGCGGACAGCCAGTTCTCCTCGACCATGTTGTTCAGGACGTAGTTCCAGCGCGCCTTGACGAGCTTCTTGCCCTCGGCCGACGCGACCGCCCAGTCGTACTGGCTCGGGGCCTGCAGCAGCGCCGCGAGATACGCGCCCTGTGCCACGTCCAGGTCCTTGGCGTCGACGCCGTAGTACGCCTGGGCCGCGGCCTGGATGCCGTAGGCGCCGCGGCCGTAGTAGCTGGTGTTGATGTACCCGGCGAGGATGTCGTCCTTGGAGTACTGCTGGTCGACCTTGAGCGAGATGACCAGTTCCTTCAGCTTGCGCGTGACGGTCTGGTCCTGGCTCAGGTAGTAGTTCTTGACGTACTGCTGGGTGATCGTCGAACCACCCTGCTTGCCCTTGCCGGACAGGGTGTTGATGAGACCGCGGGCGGTGCCCTTGAGGTCGACGCCGGCGTCCTTGTAGAAGGACTTGTTCTCGGCGGCGACGAAGGTCTTCTGGACCGGCTTGGGGACCTCGGCCAGGTCCACGATCTCGCGGTTGCGCTCACCGGTGCGCACGAGCAGCGAGCCGTCGCTGTACTTGTAGATGTTGCTCTGTTCCTGCGCGTCCGCGTTGCCCTTGGGCACGTCCACGACCATGTACAGAACCACGAAGGCGCCCATGCCGAGCAGGCAGAGGCCGAAGAACGCGCCGAGCATCTTCTTCCAGGTGAAGATGCGGCGTATGACTCCGCGCTCGGCGCCGGACGAGCGCATGCGCGCCGCCCGGCGCGCACCGCGCTGCCGTGCTCGTCTCGCTTCCGCTCGCCCCATTGGCCCGTTCCGCTCCGCTTCATTCTCGTATGTCGCGAAGCCGCGTCAGCAGGCGCATCAGCGGCCTCACAGGCATACCGGTCAAGTCAGCTTTGAAAGCTAACACCGCACCCTGGGGCAAAGGCCTCCCGATCCGGTCGTTTCCGGACGTGAGAATTCGCACCTGTACCCATGGGAACCGACGATCAAAACGCCCGGAAGGTTGCGCCCGAGCAGCTCACAAGTGACCCACAGCATCACGAATGCCGCCCACGCGAAGATCGACCCGAAACGCGCTGCCGGCGCCGGCGCCGTCCCCGCGGGTCAGAGAACCCGAACGGGCAGCGGCCGCAACGCCTCCCGCAGGGCACCGGCAAGCTCCTCGTACTCCGCCGACCGCGCGGCCCCCGTCCGCATGGCCAGGGCGATGCGGCGACTCGGCGCGGGCTCCGCGAAGTACGCGGTGAGCAGCTGATCGCTGTGGCCGGTCTCCACCTTCACGGCGGTACGCGGCAGCAGGGTCACCCCCACACCGCCCGCGACAAGCTGGACGAGCGTCGACAGTCCGGCCGCCGTCGTCGTCACCGGGGCGTCGTCGCGGCCCACCTCCCGGCAGATCTCGAGGGCCTGGTCCCGCAGGCAGTGGCCCTCGTCGAGCAGGAGCAGCTTCAGCTCCCGCAGGGCCTGCCGCGGAATCCCCTCGCGCCCGCCGAGCCAGTGGTCGAGCGGGGTGACCAGCACGAAGTCCTCGTCGAACAGCGGCAGCTCCGTGACGCCGGGTACACCGAGGGGCACAGCGAGCAGCAGCAGATCGAGCCGCCCGGCAGCGAGCCCGTCCAGCAGGGACGCGGTCTGCTCCTCGTGGACCTGGAGATCGAGGTCCGGGTACCTGTCGTGGAGCAGCCGGAGCACGATCGGCAGCAGATACGGGGCCACGGTCGGGATGACGCCGAGTCTCAGGTCGCCCGTGAAGGGCGCACGGACCGCCTCGGCCTCCTCGAGGAGCGCTCCGACCTCGGCCAGCACGGCCTTCGCCCGGACGGCGAGCCGCTCCCCCGCGGGCGACAGCAGCACCTTGCGCGTCGTCCGCTCGAGCAGCTGCACGTCGAGGACCTCCTCCAGCGCCGAGACGGCACCGGACAGCGCCGGCTGGCTCATGCCGATCGCGGCGGCCGCGTCCCGGAAGTGCAGATACTCGGCCACCGCCGCGAAGGCGCGCAGCTGCGCGAGGGTGGGCCGGCCGGCCCGGCCGCTGCCGGGCACCGCACTACGTTTGTTCACTTCTCACACACCACCATGCACGCACTGTCATCGCGGAATCTTTCTCGTCCCGCACCGCCCACGGCCATCGGTTACCCACCGCTACTGATAGCCGCTGTCAATCAACCTGACCGAGTCTAGCTATTTCACTAATCAATGCAGCGTGTGCGAGCCTCGTGAGCAGTCCAACCCATGGGAATCCCGTCGACGGGGTTCCTTTTTGTTGCAAGGAGAGCGCGTGCTCACTGTCGGTGACCAGTTTCCCACGTACGAACTGAACGCCTGTGTGTCGCTGGAGAGCGGCAAGGAGTTCGAGGAGATCAACCACAAGTCGTACGAGGGCAAGTGGCGCGTGGTGTTCTTCTGGCCGAAGGACTTCACTTTCGTGTGCCCGACCGAGATCGCTGCCTTCGGCAAGCTGAACGACGAGTTCGCCGACCGCGACGCCCAGATCCTCGGCGTCTCCGGCGACTCCGAGTTCGTGCACCACGCCTGGCGCAAGGACCACAAGGACCTGCGCGACCTGCCCTTCCCGATGCTGGCCGACTCCAAGCACGAGCTGATGCGGGACTGCGGCGTCGAGGGTGAGGACGGCTTCGCGCAGCGCGCGGTCTTCGTCATCGACCCGAACAACGAGATCCAGTTCACCATGGTGACCGCGGGCTCCGTCGGCCGTAACCCCAAGGAGGTCCTGCGGGTCCTCGACGCGCTGCAGACCGACGAGCTGTGCCCCTGCAACTGGAACAAGGGCGAGGACACCCTCGACCCGGTCAAGCTCCTCTCCGGCGAGTGAACGAAAGCGTTCTGAACTGACATGGCTCTCGACGAACTCAAGTCCGCCGTACCGGACTACGCCAAGGACCTGCGCCTGAACCTCGGTTCGGTGATCGGCAACTCCGAGCTGCCCCAGCAGCAGCTGTGGGGCACGGTGCTGGCCTGCGCGATCGCCTCCCGGTCGCCGCGGGTGCTGCGCGAGCTGGAGCCCGAGGCGAAGGCGAACCTGTCGCCCGAGGCGTACACCGCGGCCAAATCGGCCGCCGCCATCATGGCGATGAACAACGTCTTCTACCGCACGCGCCATCTGCTCTCCGACCCGGAGTACGGGACGCTGCGGGCCGGGCTGCGGATGAACGTCATCGGCAACCCCGGTGTCGAGAAGGCCGACTTCGAGCTGTGGTCGCTCGCGGTCTCCGCGATCAACGGCTGCGGGCAGTGCCTCGACTCCCACGAGCAGGTGCTCCGCAAGGCGGGCGTCGACCGTGAGACGATCCAGGAGGCCTTCAAGATCGCGGCGGTGATCCAGGCGGTCGGCACGACGCTGGACGCGGAGGCGGTTCTGGCCGAGTAGGCCCCCCTGAACCCCGGTCCTCAAGCGCCGGACGGGCTGAATCTTCAGCCCGTGCCACTTTATCCGGTGACCCCGTACGGTTCCGGTTCACGCCAGCGGTCGAAGGGCCGGTCCAGCGT